>CAYRAX010000009.1:0-9653 GCA_964422285.1 uncultured Chthonomonas sp. | reverse complement strand
CGAGACCTTGGAGACCTCTTGCCAGGTCATTTGCGAAAGAATCATGCCTCTATTCTAGTCGAATCGGGGGATGGTTCAACCGTTCAGCATGTCTTTCAAGCGTCGGCGCTGGGCGACTGCACGCAGCTTTTTGATCGCTTGAATCTCGATCTGCCGAATGCGCTCGCGAGAAATATGGAGTTCCTGAGCCAATTCTTCGCGCAAAACCGGGTCGTTGCCGGATTCCATTCGAAGGCGGCAGCTCATGACGCGCCGCTCGCGCTCGGTCAATTCGCTCATGATGTACTTGAGCTCGCGCATGATTTCGTCGCTGATGACTTCGGATTCGGGGTTACCGCTCTTGTCATCGCGCAACAGGTTGCCCAGGGTAGTGTTTTCGCCGTCGCCGACCCGCATGTCCAAGCTCAGCATCTCTTGCGACGATTGGATGAGCGTCAGAAGCTTTCGGGGCGAAATTCCCATCGCGTGGGCAATTTGCTCGGCGGTGGGCTCGGTGCCGAGTTCGCGCATCAGCCTGGCCCGCTCGCGGTCAACTTTACGCATGGATTGCGAAATGTGGGCGGGAAGCCGAATGGCCTTCGCTTTGTTATCAAGTGCGCGACCGATCGCTTGGCGAATCCAGTGCGTCGCGTAGGTCGAAAATCGGAATCCCTTTTCGGGATCAAAGCGCTCGGCGGCGTGCATCAAGCCGATCGCGCCTTCTTGGATCAGGTCTTCAAAGGCGATGGTCCGTGAACGATAGGCTTTGGCGATGTTGATCACCAGGCGCATGTTGGCTTCCACCAACTTTTGCTTGGCTTTGGCGTCACCCTGTTGAGCGGCCCGTGTCAGAAGGTTTTCCTCTTCGGCGCTCAAAAGCGGTACTTGCGTTAACCTGCCTAGATAATTTGGAAGGGCGTCTTCGTGATCCATCCACTCGTTGAACATGACTTTCTTACCCAAGATCCATGTTAGTCGCTGGAGGAAGTGACCCCCGGACTTCAGGCCTATCGAAGAACATCATGCAAAGGTCGTGCCAACCCACGCCGCTCAACCCGCTCATGATGCTTCAATGGGGTCTGACGATGCGTTCTGGGTCTATGTTCCGTATAATGTCTGAATGGTGTTTGCGGTTCCAAAAATCGTGAAAACCGCAATATATAAGTACACGAAAATAGTGGCACAGGCGTGTTACGGGTTGGGTCTACTATTCAACAAATTTCATGAAAACTGGCCTATTTGCGAGGTGGATTTTTGAATGAACGGGAATTCGTGCAAAGCCGCGAACCTGGCTGGAAACGCCTGCATTCGCTGGTGACCCGAGCGTCCGCCACCCCGAGCGTCCTCAAGAGTGAGGAAATGCTTGAGCTTGTGCGCCTTTATCGCAGCACGTCCGCTGATCTCGCGCGTCTTCAGGTCGAATCCGGCAACCAACCGATGCTGCACTTCCTGAATGGGCTTGTGGCTTCGGCGTATGGCATTGTCTACCGGCAGCCCCGCAAGAATGTGATTCAAGGCGCGGCTGATTGGCTGGCGAGCGTGGCCCGCGGCGTGCGCGAGTTGCGAGTCTTTATGTTCGCGGCGATCGCCATCGCGTTGCTAGGTGCAATTTTCGCCTCGACCATGCTAACTTTCAAGCCTGATTTGCGTGAGCATTTGATTTCGCCAGGCGAGGAGGCTCTTTTCGAGCATTGGAAGAAGGGCGAATTCGAGGACCGAGAAGCCACCGATCAGCTGAGCATGGCCTCATTCTATGCGAGAAATAACCCGTTGGTTGCGATCGCACAATCCACCCTCTCTGCCGCATCATTTGGCGTTTTTGCCGTCAAAAACCTGTTCGCCCTAGGCACTCAGTTGGGTTCACTAAGCTGGGAAATGGCTTCTGTCGGCAAGCTTGGCTTCTTCTACAGCTCAATCATGCCGCACGGCGCGACCGAGCTCAGCGGCGCGATCCTCAGCTCGGGCGTGGGACTCTTTATCGGTTGGTCGATGTTCAAACCTGGTCAGCGAACCCGGACCAAGGCACTCAAGGATGCGGTGAAGACCTGCGGCCCTGTCTTTCTCATGAGCGTCCTGATGATGTTTATTGCTGCACCTTTTGAGGCCTTTTTCAGCTTCAATCCGGCGTTTCCGCAGTGGCTAAAGGCCGTTACTGGGCTCGTGATCTTGGGTGCATGGATTTGCTTTTGGACCTTTGTCGGGCGGCCAGAAGATGGAAGAGGGGTGGGGCCGGCGGGCTAGACCGGCCCTGGGGCTGGAGGGACCGAGAGCCGCCAATGGGGGATCTGCGAACTCTCGTCTGCGGACGTCCAAGGGTATTGGACTTTTGCCAATGGGTCATTTCCCGGCCTGAACCAGGTTCGATACCGTTGAACTACGTGGTCACCAACATTCCGCCACAATTGCGCGCGTCAAGTTGCTTGCATTCCCAGCAATGTTGATCGGGTTTAGCGTTCGCCGGGCAACACGATCCCGCGCATGATGACCCGCTGAGCCGCGAGAAATACGACCAGAGTCGGGATAGCCGCCAACGTGAGCGCGGCCATGACCACTGCCCGAGGAGCAATGATCTGCAACTGATAAATCGACACCATCAGCGTCCACATGGAACGGTCTTGGACGATCAGGAACGCAAACAGAAACGCGCCATAGGCTGCCATGAAAGCCAGCAACGCCAGATAACCCAAGACCGGCCGGCTGAGCGGGATCGCGATCTTGAATAGCATGGTCGATTCCTTCGCGCCGTCTATCTGACCAGATTCAAACAGCTCCTGGGGCAGGGAATCGAAGAAGCCTTTGAGCAAGTAGATCATGTAGCCGCTGGCCGCACCCGGCAGCACCAACGCCCAAAATGTGTTTAACAGGCCCGCCTGCTTCAAAAGCAAGAAGCTTGGGATCATTGCGACTTCGGCGGGAAACGCCATCGTGGCGAGCAACAGAACCAGGATTTTGCCCGTTGCCCGAATCGGATAGCGGCTGAGCGCATAGGCGGCAAGCGGGTTCACCAGTAATTGTGCGCAGATCAGCAGCGCGCAGTAGATTGCCGTGTTCAGCAGCGAGCGACCGTTGAGCAATATATAGTTAAGGACAAAGCGGTAATTTCGGCTAGCAAATTCGTTCCGAATCTCCGCCGCGTGGGTTTGAATCCAACTGGACTCGTAGGCTTGGATCGGCATGGTCTCCGAGCCCGATTCGGCAAGCCATGTTTCCTCGGCGCGCGAGCGGGGCATGTCGCCTTGAAAACTCGCCGGCAATTTTGACTTTACGAACTGCGAGTAATAGGGTTCGACCCGCGCAATGGTCAGCTCTTCAAACTTTTTGGCGTCACCGGCCAAAGTCGGCGGAACAGAGGCGAATTGCCCCTTGAACGTGCCGCGAATGAACTCCTGCCAAACGCGTTGGTAGCGAATCGGAATTCGAAATTCGGCGGGCAACGTGGCCTTGAACCTCAGCCAATCCGACCATTTGGAACCCGTCGGCGGCTTCCATCCAGCCCGATCGAGCGCTTCGGTCGGCGGCGTGGCGAAATTGAAACCCACGTTTTCCTCGGTGTAAGCCCGGTTGAGTTGTTCGATGGTTGCGTATTGGGTTTTTAGCCATTCCTGGTACCGAATGTTCAGGCGACTGGTGACTTGGTTTGGCGCGAGCCGGAAGCCCGCCTGCCAATCGGCGACATCGAGCGACATCAGAAACTGCTCGTACTTCTCAATCGTGTTGCTGTCGACGGTGGCCGGGCCGACGCGGGTGGATTGCATGTGCGCCAAGTCGCCCGCGTACTTGTCGTCCACGTACTTGCCGAGCAGGGTTCCCGAAGGCTTCGACCAATCTTGCGGCGCGGCGGCGACCGTGCCGAAGTATTCCGGCATCAAGCGGTTGTCATTCTGGTCGGTTGGGCCCTTCATGCCCGTCATCACCATGAGAAGGAAGGGGTAAAGCGTGGTCAAGCTGCCCAAGATGAGCAGCCCATACACGACCGCCATCGCAAACCGGGCGCGTGGGCGGCGGGCCCCAACTTTGCTCACCAGAGACATGTGGCGTGTTTACCCGTTCTGGCTCGCTTCGTCAATCGCCCAGGCTCCGCCGAGTTCCGCGCGATCCCACACGCAGGATTACCGGGATCAGGAAAACCCCGCAAAAAGGCATGGAATACTAGTAATTATACTTGTATTCCTCGCAGGAGTACCGGGAATATCACCCTTGTCAGAGCCTGGTAGGACTGCTAGCGAGCGGGCCACGGGACCAGGCGAAGCCTGACTTCATGGAGGAACAAGAAAATGAGTACTTTTCGCGTAAACACTAACATGATGGCGATGAACGCCCTGCGCAATTTGGGTTCGACGAACAGTCAATTTGCCGGTTCAGTCACTCGCCTTTCGACTGGTCTTCGAATCAACAGCGGTGCGGATGATCCCGCCGGTCTGCAAATTTCTGAAGGTTTCCGCGCTCAGATCAGCGGCTTGTCGCAAGCCATGCGCAACAGCCAAGACGCCACAAACTTTGCCAAAACGGCAGAGGGTGCATTGGATGAGGTGAGTCGGCTGCTGCGTGATGCTCGTGCACTCGTTTTGGCGAACGGCAACGAAGCAACCCTCAGCGCTGATCAAAAGCAAGCGAACCAAAACCAACTTACTTCAATTCTCAATAGCGTTGACCGCATTGCATCGCAAACGCAATTTGGAAATCGACGACTGCTCGACGGAAGCGCGGGCGTTACGACGTCGATTCTCAATCGATCAGCAATCGAGTCTGCCACGATCGGCGGAACGCTTGGAACCACTGCAGTGAACGCTCCAGTGAATGCAAACGGTGCGATCAGCGTGCAGGTCACAGCTGCCGCAATTAAGGCAAAAGTAACCGGCATGGCGGTGGCGAACCCTGCGGTAGCGATCGGCGTTGATGGGGTGATCACGATCAACAACGTTCAATTTAACGTCACCGCAGGCATGACTCACCAAAATCTTATTGATCAGATTAACGCGAGATCGGCTGACACCGGCGTTCAAGCGGCAGTAACCGGCGGTAACTTGGTCTTCACAGCGACCAATTTCGGCACCGGTTCGAACTCAATTCAAATCTCGAACAGCACGAACAACATTGGCTTTGCATTGGCTGGAACGCGAACGCTTGGATCAGGTACGCTTGGTGTTGACGCCACGGCAGCATTCACCTACGGTTCCAACCCAACATTCAGCTTGACGGCTAGTAGTACGAATGGACGGACCTTCCGAGACAGTTTTGGTAACGTGATCACCCTCACCGAAGACTACGTTGATGCCCTGCAAGCTGCCACAAACTTGCTGCAGGTCTCAGTGGGTTCAGCTCAGTTCCAAATTGGTGCAAACATTGGACAAACCGTCAACCTGTCGATCAGTAACGTGAGTTCCGCCAGCCTTGGCGCTTCCAACTTGGATATCACGACGGCGGCTGGTGCCGCTTCCGCGATGACCTCTCTCGACAATGCGATCGCTCGCGTTTCCACGATCCGTGGCGACCTCGGTAGCTTTATGCGAAACATCTTGGACTCGAACCAACGATCGCTCGCGGTTGCAAAGGAAAACATCACGGCGACCGAATCCTCGATCCGTGACACGGACGTTGCTGAAGAAATGACAGCTTTCACGAAACTGCAAATCCTGCAACAAAGCGGTTTGGCAGTTCTTGCCCAGGCGAATCAGGCGCCGCAAGCAGTTCTCTCGCTCCTGCGAGGGTAATCGTGAACCAACAACTTAGAGACCTGAACGCGAAAAGACCCCCCGGCTCCCGTGCCGGGGGAGTTTTCGCCATTTTGGAAGCGCTATTTCTGCGCGATCGATTTCCACGCCTCCACGAGTAGGTCCTCTAACTCCCCCGCGCTGATGTCATCAAGGCGCACAAGTACGGCCGGATAGCCATTGTAGTGTGGCTCGGTGAACAGGGCAGAATTTCCCGACTCAAGCAACATTTCCTTTGCCTGCAAATTTGGAGTTCTGACCGCCAGCACACGGTCGTTGATCACGCGAGCCTTTTTCGGATCAACTCGTTCTCGCCAGCTCCAGCAGTAACCTTTGTGCTTGCCCTTGAGCATAATGCCAAAGCCAAATTGCCCTTCGCCTTCGATCGATCCTTGCAGCTTGCTGCATATCTGGCGAATGTCGTCTTGAGTGACCATATCGCTCATAGTGTAGCGGCTTTTGGGGGCCGTTTCGAAATATTGCTTGGCCCGGCGGCCCGGAGGCCACACCCCACCTTGGGACCCAGCCCCCGCTCATTGCGGGGTCGCCCAAGGTGCCGCCTCCGCCGGGCCAACGACGTGTAGCCAATCCGCCGCCCAGCACGCAACCAGACCCAGCCTAGTCTAATTCCTGTCACGTCTGCGACCAAGCAACTTCTGCCCCAAACCGCCCGTTTCTAGTAGACTACGCGGGTTGCATGAGTGAAGATCTTTCAATCCGTGAAGTAAGGTTGGCCAAGCTGGCGAAGTTGCGCGAACTCGGCTATGACCCCTATAGCCAGGAGCGATTCGAATCTCCCCAATCGGCGGACCAATTGTTGGCCGAATTCGAGGAAGGCAAGTCGGTTTCGTTTGCTGGCCGCGTCGTTTCCCAGCGCTTGATGGGCAAGGCAGCTTTCGCGCACATCAGCGACGGAGATTCAAAAATCCAGGGCTACTTCAAGAAGGACGACATCGGCGACGAGCTTTGGGAGGCATTTCAACTGATCGATATCGGCGATCACGTCGGAGTCCAGGGCACGCTTTTCATCACGAAGACGGGCGAAAAATCGATCCACGTCAGTTCATTTGTGCCGCTTAGCAAGGCTCTTCAAGCCCTGCCGTTAGGAAAGGAAAAGGACGGGCACCAATGGTACGGACTGACCGACACAGAGCAGCGCTATCGCCACCGTCACCTGGATTTGATCTGCAACCATTCCGCGCGCAAGATGCTGATTGATCGAATGAAAATCGTGCGGGCGGTTCGCCGGTTCTTGGATTCGCTAGGCTACTTGGAAGTGGAAACCCCGCTGTTGCAATTTGAAGCGGGCGGCGCGGCGGCTCGGCCATTTTTGACCCATTACAATGCCTACGACATGGACGTCAAGCTGCGCATTTCGCTGGAGCTTTTCCTCAAGCGCGTGATTTGCGGCGACATCAAGAAGGTCTACGAAATTGGTCGCGTCTTCCGAAATGAGGGCGTTTCGAACCGCCACAACCCAGAGTTCACGCTACTTGAATTCTATGAGGCGTTCGCGAATTTGGAAGACATCATGGTGATCGTGGAGGAGATGTTTAAGGCGGTCGCGATGGAAGTCTTTGGATCTACGGAGGTCGTCACACTGCTTCGCGAAGGCGACGTCAGCGACGAAGACGCCAACGACGACTCGGCAAAGTTGATCCTTGATTTCGGCAAGCCGTGGCGGCGCGTTAACTTGCTAGAAGAAATCGAGCGACACACCGGCCTGCAGCCGACCGATTTGTCCTCGCTGGAAAACGCGAAGGCGGCCCTTCGGCAACGCAACGTCGTGAATCCAGCGACCGGAAAGCGGATCGATCCTGAGGACGAACACAACCTCGGCGGCTTGATCGAAAAACTGCTGGAAGTCTTTGTCGAGCCCACGCTGCAGCAGCCCACATTTGTCGTTGGATACCCGCTGGAAACTTCGCCTCTTGCCAAAAAGGATCCCAACAATCCAGGCATGACAAGGCGATTTGAAGGTTACGTTCGCGGGCGAGAGATTTGCAACGCGTTTAGCGAGATCAATGACCCCATCGACCAGCGAGAAAGGTTTGAATGCCAGCTTGAGGAGCGCGCCAAGGGCGACGACGAAGCCCACCCGATGGATGAGGAATTCATCTACGCGCTGGAATCGGGCATGCCGCCGACCGGCGGTTGCGGAATCGGTATTGACCGCATGGCAATGCTCCTCAGCGGGGCACAAACGTTGCGCGAAGTGCTGCTCTTCCCGACCATGAAGCCCGAAACGCACGCTGACCAAGGTGAAGCGGTTGTGCCGGAATCTGCCATAATCGAAGCGACTGCAACCAAAACTCCATCCTAGCGGCGCGAATTGACGCTTTTTCTTAGCTCCTCCGGTCACGCAGTCAAAATCGACCAGAGGAAGCCTGTCTTCGTCGCCAATCACAGGATTTATCTGCGTGGCATCGTGCTACGCCAACAGCCAATTTTGCACCGAGATATCCCATGCCGCCACGAAAAAAGGCCGAATCAGAACCCATCGAATCAACGACTCCAGCCGCGCCAAAGCGAACTAGAAAAAAGCTAGAAGCCGCCGCTGAACCAGCGCCAACGCCCGCCGCAAAGCCCGCGCGCAAATCTCCGGTGAAAAAGCAAGAAGTTGCGGCGCCCGCTGAACCAAAACCCGCCGCCACACGAACGCGCTCCAAAAAGACCGAAACGCAGGCTCCACGCGATTCGGACGAGTCGTTAATCGTTTCGTTCAGACCCGCCCAAAAGCCGCCCCATCCCGCGCCGCAAGAGGCTCCCAAAGCCGAAGCACCTAAGCGGCGCGGCAAGCCAGATCGAAAACAACCGGTCGCGAAGCAAGAAGTTCAGCCCGCGGGCGACAACGACGATCTGCCAGTGATGATCTGGCGGCGTAAGCCAGGCGATTCGGAAGAGCCGCGCGAGGTCAAAGGTGCCGCAAATCGGCGGAGCAAATCGAGCCGAATGAAGCGCGTGAGCGCGGCCGATGCCCTGATTCCGCAGCCCGCTGACGAGCCGCCAAAGCAAAAAGAACGAAGCCGACGCGAGTCAGTGGCCAAGGCGAAAAAAGAGCGCGAAAAGCCGGAACCCAAGCCAATTCCTGCCGCACCAGTCGAGCCAGAACCGATCGTGCCCCAGCGGCGAGAGCAGATCCCAACTCCCGAAGACGCGCCGCAAATTGGGCTGCGAAACGGCATACCGGTCATCGTGCGAAACGCCGAGATCATTCCGCCCATGTTCTTCTTTGGCGCGGCGACCGACGAGGCGCGCGTGCAGACCGTTTTGGAGGAAGTCAAGCTGGCGAAGGATGACGGAATTCACAACTTTGTCCACCTTGTCGAACTCGAAGTCAGCCCCAATGCGGTGGATGACGCGGTCGTTTTTGCCGGATATCTGCTCAAAAAGACGGTCGAAATTGACCCGGGCGCAAACGTGCTGTTCCGCGTCGTATTCGTGGCAAGTCCGGGCTGGGAAGATATGTATCGCCAAGCGGCGTATCCAAACACGCACGGCGAGCTAGCCGACCCGAGTTTTTGTGACGATGACTTTTGGGGCGTCGCGGCCGATTGTCTAGACATCTTTGTCAAAAAGCTGCGACTGTTGCCGACGGCGAGCCACATTTTGGGCTTGCACCTGGAGCGCGGCGAGTGGTTCCATTCGGCAAGCGAAGGCTACGACACCTCGAAATCGGCGCTGACCAAGTTCCGAAATTGGCTGCGCGTGCGGTATGGAAACGATGCGGTCGCCCTTCGAGCAAGCTGGTTTGATGGCAGCGCCAGCTTCGATAACGTCGAAATCCCTAGCTTCAACGCCGCCCAAGTGCCCGGTGCCGACTTCGTTCGCACGGGACGCAAATCGAGGCGATGGGTGGACTATCACCTATTCTTGAGCGACGCCACCGTCGAGCGAATTGGCGAACTAGCGCACGTCGTGAAAAAGGCGAGCGCCGGCCACTTTCTCGTCGGCGTCAGCTAT
>CAYRAX010000008.1:0-31743 GCA_964422285.1 uncultured Chthonomonas sp. | reverse complement strand
CCGAACTTTCAGATGATGCGGTTTTTGGTGCTGTCGCAAACATCGCCCACGCGGCATACCACCTCGGCGCTATCCGGCAGATGGTCAACGCCACGCGCCCGTAAGCTTTGGCGTTGCAATTATCGCCAAGCTACCCTGATGCGCGTCCAGATGATCATGTGGCGCTGAGCGTATGGAGAGTTCAGGCACGTGCTTAGACGAGTTATTTGGTGGATCACAATGCGATGCTCCAACGCCTTACTGGGTGTCACTTGTCCCAGGCGAGAGGGACTTCGTCATATAGATCCGGTCGTAGCCGGAGGCGAAATTTGGGACCCTGCCGCATTCAAAGTAGCCTCGGTCGGCGTAGAACTCCTCCGCCTGGAAGCCCATCGTATCCAAAATGGCGCGGTCAGCACCGCGCCGAATCGCTTCGCTCTCCATCGCCTCCAACACGCGCGAGCCGATGCCGCTCGATCGCATCGATTCGGGGATCCAAAGCACGTCAATGAACAGCCACCCGAGCTGGATCACACCGACCGCGCCGCCGATGATATCGCCACCTTCGTCGCACACTTCCACCGCAATCGGCTCGCTCGCATAATCACCCAAGAACGAGCGATTGAACGCGCGAAGCCCTTCGGAAACGACGCCGCTGGTGGCCTGCGGATCAGTACTTATCTGGACACTGACGCCGTGCATGTCGGTTCATTTTACATTCGCACCGCCTCCGCCATGGCATCAACGCTGGCGACTCGGCCCATTCGAAGAAAAGCGAATCCGCCTAGCCGCGCGATTCGAAAATTTCAACGACATTGCCGACGCCGTCGCTGACCAAAGCCTGCTGGCCACCAGGTCCAGAAATTGGTCGATTGCGAACCTCGACCCCGGCCGCTTCTAGTGCGTCTAGCGTTGCCGCCAGGTCGTTTACGGCGATCACGGCGCGATTCCAACCACCAGGTGCTGGCTGGCTGCCGTCCGCTAAAGGTAGAGCCGCCGAAGTTTGTGGGCCCGATACCCAAATTTCCAGGCCATCGCGCTGGATGATGGCGAACGCAGGACCCCATTGCTCCACGAGCTCGAACCCCAAATGATCGACGTAAAACGTGATCGCTTTTCCGGTGTCGGTAACCAATAGGCGCATGCTTGCCATCGGGTTATTCTATCCGAGCGAGCGAGAGCGAAAGTTGTTTCAGCCGCGCTCATCTTGGCCTCGTTCCTTTCGGCGGCGCTTCGCTTCGATCAGCGATTGCGCCGAGGAGCCTGGTGCAACTTGCGTCGGCGGCCGCGCCTCGCTTTTCGATTCGACAAAGATTGGCTTCTCCAAATGCGACGCTGGGTCGGGCTGCGATGCCCTGGTTTTGGCTAACTTTAGCCGGTCGATAGCCATTTCATTCCCTGGCGAACGCGCTGATCGTCGCAACTTGGAAACGGCGATCTGAACCATTTCAGACATGGGTAGCACGATGCGCCTTACGGCCACATCAAGCGGCAACAGCAAGCCACTCAAAAGCATGAAAGCCATCCACAGATCGGTAATCGAAAAGCCTGGTTGCTTGAGCGGAGTAAGCGCGCCTTTTGGCTGGCTGATTTCTCGGCCTGAAGCAAGTTTCGAACCAGCTTTGAGCAGTGCTACGTTTGGCTGGGTCCCTCGATATTCGGCTGGATAGCTGACTGTGAACCCAGAAGTCGTCACTTTGGGTGAACTGGAGGAGCCATTCTCCGCGACCGCGACAACATAAGTTCCGACGGCGTCAGCATCTAGTGGGCCTTCGAATTGACCCGGCGCTCGCTGCACAATCGCGACCGGCAAGCTTGATCCGTCGGGTCTGG
This sequence comes from uncultured Chthonomonas sp., assembly GCA_964422285.1. Taxonomy (GTDB): domain Bacteria; phylum Armatimonadota; class Fimbriimonadia; order Fimbriimonadales; family Fimbriimonadaceae; genus UBA2391. Next base: position 29,931 of record CAYRAX010000008.1, on the reverse strand, counting down.
AAACTGTGACTGTTCCGCCAAAATTCATCACTGGATTGCCGAGCGAATCTTGAATTTCCAATTTGAGGGTGGTTTTTCCATTGTTGGATTCGGTATTGGCGATGACCGAATTGTCGCTTGCTTCGCGCAAGATGCTCCTTGCGGCCTGAGACCAAAATGCGGCGAACCCAGGCCAACTCACCCAGTTTGCCGCCCATCTGTTTTGCGCGTCGCTTGTAAATGCAAGCGTCTTTCCCAGTCCATATTGCCAAGTGGCATAGAGCGGATCATCCTTGGGCGTCCGCAGGCTTACCTTTGCAAGCGTCCGGCCATCGGTCAAGCAATATGCGTACAGCGATGGCATTGCGTCGATGCCTTTTAGGGCCTCGGTATACGCCGATTGCTTTGGAAAGAATTCGCCTTCCTCGATTGCCGAGCGCGACATGATGCTCGTGTCTTGCGTAAAAATCGCGGGAAGCTGGCTAGCTCGTGCGGCCAAGTAAAATTGACCGCCACCGGTCGCAGCAAGCTTTTTCAGCTCAGGAACATCGGGGCCATCACCGATCGCGACGACCGAGGTCGTGATCTTGCTTTGGAGCATCGCCGCAACGCGTTCAAAAGAGTCGCGCCAATCCGTGCTGTCGGATCCGTCAGCGAGAATGATGAGGTGCCTGACTTTGGATTCCTCGTTGCGCAACGTTGGCTCGGCGGCCTGCACAGATGGCCCGATGTAGATGCCACCACCAGAGACGTCCAAATGTCTAATTTGATCAATGACGCCTTCTTTGTTGGAAAGCGATTGCATTTCCGCGACGTGTTCGATGCCGTCCGAACTTCCATAAACTCCAACGCGGTCCTGCGGGGACAGAAGCTTAACAGTTTCTTCGGCAGCGCGCGCCGCAAGCCGCAGTTTTACTACGCCGTCTTCTAGTTCACCCATACTTCCAGAACAGTCAACGATAATCAAAACTGATGTACTGGGGAAGGTCTTCCGTTGCCTAACGTTGAGGTCGACCGGCAACGTTTCGGCGATGGGCGTGTTGTAATAGCCTCCACTCAGGAAGGAGTTCTCACCGCCAATCATGCCGAACGCGAGGCCACTGTCTCTCACCGCCGCCTGTAATTGCTGCATTTGCGGTTCGAGCAGGGAAGCCGCGTTAAAGTCATTGAACAAAATGCAATCGTATCGCTGCAGAGCTTCTGGTTTCGAGGGAAATTTGCCTGGGCCGGCAAGCTCAACGTCGATCCCTGAGCGGCTTAGCGCCGTTGCGAGTTCTGAGTGGGATGGATCCTGCTGCATCAACAGCAGTTTTGGCTTCGTTCTTACCACGGCGAACCCAGATGCGAAATTGTTTCGCGCGTCCGCGTCTTCGCTGGAAACAAACGTCGCGGTGTATTTTGTGAATCCACTTGCTGCAATCTTGTCCGTTAAGACCACGGTGTTTACGCCCGACTGAACCACAACTGGCTGACGCTGGACCAGCAAACCATCTCGATCAAGCTGAATTTCACCATGCATAGTTTGCGTGGCTGAAATGCCCAACCGAACTTCGAACGGTTGTGAGGCTCTAACACGGTCTGGAATGCGAAATTCTGTGACCGCGGCATCTGCGACCGCAGCTTTCTTCGGTGGCGAAACAAAGCTGACCTCAATGCCGTCGCGGCCGATCGCGTCTGCAGCTTCGAGATAGTCGCCCAACGTTTCATTTCCATCTGAAAGAACTACGATGCGGCGACCTTTGCCGTCAGGAAAAGCCGCGCTCGCTAAGCGCAATGCACTCGATAGGTCGGAGCCACTACCGTCGACCTTGCTTTGGATGGGTGGCAAATTGCGCTTACCGGCGCAGGTCGCTTCAAAAACCGGCTCCTTTCCGAAGCAGATGACTTCAGCGACATCATCGAATCCCAGTTCCGCTATGCTCTGGCGGGCGAAATCCTCCGCTGCTGTTTTGTCGGCATCTCGCACAGAGTCGCTCCGATCCAGAAGAAAGATGACGGCCAAACCTCGATTGGGGCGCTTGCTTTGCGGCCCAGCGATCCCCATCACCAACGCCAAGAGCATCAATGCTCGTATTGCAAACACGAGTCGTTTGCGCCCGCGAGCAATGCCGCCGATCCGTGGATACGTTAACACCAATAGTACAGCCGCGGGAATCGCCAGTAACAGATACCAAGGGTGAGTGAAGCTCATCAGCTTTTCCGGGCAAAAACCCACCATTCGAAGCAAAGAACTGCGAGAGCGACGAGGGCGAAATATCTCCAAAAATCCTGAAAATTCGTGGGTGTCGATCGTGAGCTCGGCGCAACATTGCCAATTTTCAAGTGTTCTGTCGGCGCAATTTGCGATTCGTCATCGTCGATCAGCTGGGCAAAAATCTCTCGGCTTGTCGTTCCATCGATGACATTGGATCTTCCAACTCCACGAACTAGGCGGACCCCGCGACCATCTGGCGTCAGCGGTTTGCTGCTGCCGTCCGGACCTACCAACTTCGCGGCACGCGAGACGGGAACGATGAATCGTTCACCCATCTTCACGATCCGGACTGGGTCTACGTCGGACGCCAAATAATCAATTGCATTCGATATGAAAATAGGGAACGAAGGCGACAGCGGAAAATCGGAATTCAGCGGTCGAAAACCAACTAAGATCTTCCTTTTCGGTTCATCTTGGCTAACGATCACTGGACCGTTTTCAGATTCGGCCAACGCGCGAGCATCATCGGCTTTCAGCGTGTTGCAGGTCTCAACGTAAACTCCCTCGAAGTCAACGCCGTCCAAAAGCGGCGCAGCCTTTTTGATCAATATTTTTGGGTTTGACTGGGCAGTACCCGGTGCGCCAAATACAAGGACCCCCGCGCGCGGAACGGGCTCTTCTCGAACGCCGTCAAATATGACGACATCATAGGCTCCTTTGCCTTCCTGCTTGCTCACGCTCGGCGGCAGCGCACTTGCCCGATCCAAAGTGACTCTGGAATCTAGCCCGAGAGCGCGCTCCAAAAAGAAATCGCCTGGCGTTACGGCGAGGACTCTGATCGTATTGGCTCCGACCGCGCACGCCGCGTAGTTGTCGGCTTTCAAGTAGTCCGGGGTTTCGATCCTTGCCTCCAATACACGTGTACCGATGGGTACGGCCCCGGTCTTGCCCACTGTTCTGCTGCCCATTACACTGATTGCAGAGCTAAAGATCGGTTTGGAATCACCATAAATGGTCAGCGTCGCTTGCAGCGCATCCAATCCAAAATTTCGCGCTCCTACGAAGAACTGCTTGCCGCCTTTCGAATCGCCAACGCCAAAAGCAGTTATTGCCGCATTCTTGGTTGACCGACCTATAGACTGAAACGCGACCGAAGCCTTTCCCGCTGAAAAGGTTTTCACTGTCGGAAACGATCCATCGGAAAGCACTGTGATGCGCCCCCCGACTTCGGAACCAACAAGCGAGGCGGCCAATCGCAGCGCTTGACTCATGTCGTTTGGCGCATCTGTCGGCTCAATCTGCTTAATCGCAGCGAGTAGGCGCGACGTGTCGCTGGTAAGCGAGCAAACAACTCTCGGCGAAATGCCCGCCTCGATAATCGCTATTCGATCACCGGACTTCGCGCTTTCGACCGCGGTGGCTGCGACCCTCTTAGCTTCGTCCAGTCGCGTCGGCTGAACATCGGTAGCGCCCATACTTGCCGAGACATCGACCACCAAAACCGTGACGGCTCCGGTTAGCCCCCGCTGCGGCAATTGCGGCCTGGCAAATGCGGTGAAAAGTAGCGCCAGAGCCAACAGTTGCAAGAACAGCAGCAAATTCCACCGTGGCCGTTGGAAAAAGCTGTTCGCCCTGATCTCCTCGACGCTGCGCGGCCAAAGAAAAGTCGCGGGAACCAACATTTCGCGCCTGCGCATCTTTAGGAAATACAGCAGCACGACGATCGCGCCTAGGCCCGCCAGCCAAATCCACGCAATTGGGTTCTGAAAGTTCACTTGACCCACCCTTGACGCCGCAACACCGAGCCAATAACGGACTCTATGGAATCGTCTGAATTAATCAAGGCATGAAACCCGCCAACTGCCAGCGCAGCCTCGCGTAGCGAATCAACATGCGCGGCCAGCGCGCGCTTATAATCCCGGATTGCCGCGCTATTCGCCGTAATCTCAACGGGGTCGCCGTTCTCACCGTCTACCAATCGTAGATCGCCCTCGAGATCGGGATTTTGGTCCAACTTACTCAAGATTTGGAGAAAATAGAATTCATGGCCACGCGCACCACATTGCCTGATGGCCAGCGGCAAATTGGGATCAAGCCCATCAGAAACCAGAAAAACCAAGCCCTTTCTGGGATTTGTCGCCAGGAAACCGCGAATGCCTTCAACCAATGGGCGAGCGCTTTGCTCAGCATTGCCGACCAGAAAATGCAATTTTCGCGTGGATGTTCGGCCGCGAAGCGTCTGCCTTGGCTCACGCGAGCCCAATGCCACTGTCGACACCGCATCTCCGCTTCCCAAACCGATGAGACCTAGCGCAATTGCCCAATTCTTCGCAGCTTCCAGTTTGGTCGGCTCCCCAAATTCCATAGAAGGCGACGTATCGAACAACACATACACGGCGAGGTCCTCTTCGTCGCGAAAAGTCTTCATGATTGGGGTGCCGAGCCTCGCCAGAACGTTCCAGTCCAAATGCCTTAAATCGTCACCCTCGGAATACTCGCGATAATCTGAAAATTCGATCGAAAGCCCCCTTTTTGCCGTAAGTCTTTCGCCCCTTACAACTCCCACAAAGCTCTTACGCGGCTGAAAACTCAGGCCTTCGAGAACACGCAGATCACGTGAGGAAAGGGAAATGCCGCTCATTTTTAGGCTCGAATAGGATCTCGATCAGAAGCGTCCACTTCTTGGATCACTTGGCTCACAATTTCATCAGCCGAAATGCCGTCCGCTTCTGCCTCGAAATTCAGTAAGATGCGATGCCTAAGCGCAAGAACAGCCGCCTTTCTAACGTCTTCTTTCGCGATGTTAAACCTGTCATCGAGCAAAGCGTACACCTTAGCGGCCGAAATCATCGCTTGCGCTCCTCTTGGTGACGAACCAAACCGGCAATACCGACGCGCTATGTCGCATCCCTCCGCACCAGTTGGATGCGTGCCTACAACAATTTTTAATGCATAATCCAACACGCCATCTGCAACGACCACATCGCGCGCGATAGATCGCATCTTTATCACATCGTCTTCCTGCGCGACAGGAGATAGATCGACTTGCACGTTCGCTGTTGTGCGATTAACGATTTCTGCCAACTCTGCCTTTGTTGGATATTGTACGACTAACTTAAAGAAAAACCGGTCTAACTGAGCTTCTGGAAGCGGGTAAGTACCTTCTTGTTCAATAGGATTTTGCGTTGCCATGACGAGAAATGGCTGCGGTAACGGATAACGATGACCCCCTACCGTAACCGATTGTTCTTGCATAGCCTCCAACATTGCCGACTGTGTTTTTGGAGTTGCTCGGTTGATCTCGTCCGCAAGTACAAGATTGGCAAAAATAGGACCACGCCTAAACTCGAACGAACCTTGCGAAAAGATGTTCGTACCAGTTACATCGGCAGGCATCATATCCGGCGTAAACTGAATGCGTCCAAATTCTAAGCTCAAAGTTTGCGCTATTGATCTCACCAAAAGCGTTTTGCCCAGCCCGGGCATTCCTTCCAACAAGATGTGGCCGTTCACCGCTAGCCCGACAAGAGTTGCTTCGACAATATCATCTTGCCCTACAATTACCTTTTTGACTTCTGCCTTGATGCGTTGAAACGATTCTTTGAACCAAATTGCTTGTTCGCTCATTGTCCTAAACTCTCAAAGTATTTCTTTACACGTGTCTCGTGCTTTTTTGGAATAGCATTGCGCTTTATGGCTGACTCAGCCTTGCGACGATAGTCAGGCAACAATTCGCGATACGGAACGCCGCTTCGCTTGCCGATTCTAGCCGGCCCCTTAATCTCTATATATGACTCTTTTCCAATTTCTTGCGCCTTTCCCGATAACTGGGTAATTGTGGCCTTTCCTCCACCTTGTTCGCCGTTCTTGTTGTGCTTCACTTGCTTTGTGTCCATGGGCATCCTGTCATCATCCATTGCGGGCGAACTAAGCGGCATCCCAAACAATGCGTCAAGGCTGATTCCTATCAAGCCGGTACCCTTTGATTCTTTAGCATTCATCAGTGCTTCTTCTAGAGCTTCTAGAAACTCTTTCATTGCTTCAGGATCCTTCAACTTCTCGGCAAGCTTCTCAAGGTCTTCTTTGAGCTTTTTCAATTCTGCCTTCATCGCTGCAATCTCCTCATCGGACATTGCTGGAACATCACCCGAGTCTTTTGATGTGTTTGCTTTGTGCAGCTTTTTCAACATTTCCCGAATCCTTTGCATTTCTGGCTGCTCATTGAGCGCCTTTATCATATCCTGGATAGCTTGCGACTTTTGAATTGCTTCTAACTCCTCACGCAGTGCCTCCAGCTGCTTTTGCAAATCTGCAACCTTCTTCTGCAATTCCTTTTCATGTTTTGACAATTCCTCTCTCTGCTCGGCAGATAATTGATCACCCGCTAATTGCGACTGCGCGCGCGTAAGCTCGGATTGCGCTTCTTGCAAGTCTTTCTTGACTTTATTCTGTGCTTCGGTGTTTGCATCCTTTGCTCTGCGTGCTTCCTCCTTGGTCATGGAAAGGGCCTTACGCAGATCCTCTCGATCAACATCCATGCCACTTTCATGTAACTTGTCCATCTGGATTTTTTCAATCATTTTGCTAGCGGTCTGAATGTTTTTCTCAACTTCGGCTGCCTGTAACTTGCTCAATTCCTTGGATTTTTCGGAAAGTTGATCCGCCTTTTGCATTGCACCAACTTTGCTCATTCTTCCTTGTTCCAGATCCTTTCGAAATCGGTCCAAGTCCTGCTGTAGTTTCTTGGCTTCTAATGCTGACTTCTTCTCACCTTCCTTCTGCTCTTTGATGCCGAGCCTCGGCAAGCGCTCTATAACCACCGCAGCATCCTTCATTTCGTTCCGCTCTCCTATTTCATTCTCTGAGAGGAGCACTGAACTATGAAGCAACCAGCAGAGCGCGAGCGGCACTGCTGCGACACAAAGGGCAGCGCCGTGTAAACGGCTGACCCTTACTGGAAACAGCACATTCGGCTTAAACTGCGCTAGCTTAGCAATTGCATCGCTTCGCTGCGCCGTGTGCATAGCGTCTGATCCATCAAGCAGACTGGATGCTATGCGGTTATGCAAGCCGCCTCGGCGATCAATACTATCAGCGACTTTAGGAAGTGGCACGCGGCGGGCGTAACCGGCTATTGCTCCTACAATTGCGGAACTACACACGCAGCAGCTGGCCACCAGAATTGGGGTGTCTAATCGAATACTGTTGTAATAATTGAGAAGCACCAAAGCAGTGCCAATCAGGCTGCCAATCACTAGACCGACTGCCGAGCCCCTCCATGCGAAAAGCAGGCGAATCCTAAGCATAAATCGAATTAGAACGTCCATATGTCCCTCGACCTTCGAATCGAGTCATAGAGCAGTAGTGCTCCAATTACCAAAAAGGCGGCTCCGTGACTAAGTGCGAGTTTTACAGATGCCGAGGAGTCCAGCGCTGCTAGTGGAAAGAGATTCCATAACCAACTCATCTTTGGATCAATACTTAAATCAAAGATTGCTGCCAATGGCAGAGGCCAAACGCATATCAGGATCAGAAGTATCCAGTGGACAACATGGACAGGTGATATGGGCCTTCTTGAGTGGAAAAATAAAGTACTTATCCACCTTCCCGTCCCCCAACAGAAGAACAGCACTCCTAGCACCCAGAATCCTGCAACGAGCTTTAACACAATTCCCGATCCAGAGATTAGGAATCCGAGCATACCAGCAGCCCACATCGTCACAATGAAAGGCAGATTTCCGCTAATATTCCCACTTAGCATGTTGCGAATCTTAAACAGCCCATCGTTTCTGCAGCCTGATTCATCAGTGTTTACAAAACATGCTAGTCCTGGAATGCTAGCACCAAGCAACAGAAATGGAATAGCAACGCTCGAAACGTGTAGTGTCATCCAATGATCCGATTGAAGCCATGAATTTATTGCTAGTCCTGATACAAACTGCATGGTTAAGCAGTTTAGTCGGTAGGCTTTGATAGCATGCGAACCAACAGGCGAGATTGCGCACGCAGCCGACATCGCCATTAAGCGTGCAATAATTGTACACATGACGATTGTAACGTGCCAAATTGGAACTACCAATCCAAATACCACTGTCTCTGCGCCAGCGACAAAGATGCCGGCGAATGGGTTCATCCCCGACCATGGTTTCGAGATAACTGGGTGCCCTGGAAGCGATGTCGGCGGCATATAGATTGCTTCAGCTATAAGTGCAGCCGTTACCAGTGCATACAAGACGCTAAACACGTAAGCACATAACAAGGCTGCTCTCACTTTCGAAGCCTTTGCTGATGCAATTAGGCCAATGCCGCAGTATATGAGCGCGTTTGCACTCACGTTTATGTAAGCGCTAAACACGTCGGACCAACTTGCACCGCCCAACACGACACATGTCGAAGTAACTGGTAAGGACAACACTAGCAACATGACTATGTAGCGGTAACTAGCAATCATCTTTCCAATTAAGAGGTATTTTGGCGGCGCGGGGGCACTTATGATCAAATCTAACGACTGACGCTCTCTCTCTGTCGCGATTGAACCAGCGGTTAAGCCCGGCGCGATCACAATGATTAATCCAACCAACAACGCGAAAAGCGACTGATAGTATTGATACAGTTTGTATTGCAGAGTTACAACCGAGACATCATCGCCAGCCTGGAGTTTTGTCTGCCAATAGAACGTTATGCCAATGCCAATCAGGATAACGAGGTAAGCGCCCCAAAGTATCAAGGGCCGATTGCCTCGTAGCTGAACACGGTAATCCCGCACGGATACAGCATTGCCGATAATGCCACTATATGTAGTCTTGATGCTATTGACAATGTTCAAGCTATTGAACTTCTCCAGTAGTCAACCGCATGAAAACATCTTCGAGATTGCCAAATTCCTCCTTGAAGCTGACAATTGAATGACCAGATTTTACTAACTCTGATAGTATGCTGCTTTGCTCGTCATCAGCTCCAGAGAACTCGAAGGTAAATTCGGTCTCAGAAACGACCTTGATTTTTGAAACTTTATCATACTTCTCAGTCCTAGAGATTATTGCGTCATTGTTCTGCAATGTACGAACTGCAATTATACGGTTAGGTAGCGTTGCCTTAACTACATCATTCACGCTACCAAAGGCCTTCAAATCTCCCTTTTCGATAATGCCTACGCAATTGCAAAAGCCGGATAGCTCGGGAAGAATATGGCTGGATACAATTACGATCTTTCCCATGCGGCCAAGTTCGAGGATGAGCTCCTTCAGTTCGTTCCGTGCGCGCGGATCCAGTCCGGAAGCTGGCTCGTCTAGTAACAGCAGAGCTGGGTCGTGCACTAAGCATCGAGCAAGGCATAAGCGCTGTTGCATACCGCGAGATAGCGCTTGGACAAAACTATCTCGTTTCTCGGTCAAGTCTGTTAGTTCGAGTACATTTTCAATTACAAGCGGGCGGGCCTTCTTCGGCACACTATAGATCGTGGCAAAGAAATCAAGATACTCCCAAACTTTAACGTCATCATAAAGCCCAAAAAAGTCTGGCATGTACCCAATCATGCGCCTCATTGCCATGGGATCCTTTATTATGTCGACGCCGTTAAGCGTGGCCGTTCCAGAAGTTGGCTCTAACAGCGTTGCAAGCATGCGAATTGTCGTGGTCTTTCCCGCACCGTTGCTGCCAATAAAGCCAAATATGTCGCCTGGCCTTAGTGTAAACGATGCGCCCCGAACCGCAGTCAGTGTCCCATATTCCTTACGAAGCGCCTTAATTTCCAGCATGTACTTTGTTTCCAATGAACTTCATGTTTCGATCAGCGTATCGCAGCGTGCGCTGCGTCCAATAAAGTGTTGCGATCGCTAGGAATAAATACGTAAAACAGCACATACTACAGCGCACGTTGTTGTCTAGTATCACTTCCTGTCTGCTTCGACTGTGCAACTCAGAGATCAAGGTGGTTGGGTCCAAGAATAGATAGAACACACCTGGAGAGTAAGCGCCTGTACGAGAGAAAAGAGATGCTAACATCACCGGGTAAATAATTAAGGCCGCGATATTAAGTGCTAAGACGATCCCAAATGCCACAAGTCCTCGCCGACATCTTGCAGAGAAGAAGATCGTGAGAGCAGTCTGAAACATGCCGTACAGCAGAACGGCAATCAATGCAGCAAGTGTTGACCATGGTTGCAAACTGTCCTGTTGTCGCTCTACCAGATAATCGTAGTAGTAGGTGGCTCTTGGTTCTGTCGCAGAAAATAGCAACGCAGGGAACGCCAGCAACAACCATGCTACGGACACAAGAGAAAACGCTCCGAGAAACTTGCCTATGACAATTTGCGAGTGAGTCACTGGTGCAGCTGCAAGAATTTCCCAACTTCGTTGCTCGCGCTCACCTGCAATCGTCTTATACCCAGACGCTGCCGAAGCAAGAATTACAGTTATCAAACAAAGGAAAACCATCGGACCGGATGTGTTTATATCAGCATATGGTGTAATCCACAATATGCACAGTACGTAAATAATGGCGACTGCGATCGTTATTGGCAAACGTGGTCCTGCTAGCTTACGCAGACTTCGAACAACTTCAACCATCATCGGGTTTTGCGTTATCAAGGATTCAAATAGGTTCATCGCTTAGCCCACTTTGGAGGGAATATTGCATAGATCAATCGGACATGAGAACGTCCCGCTACCGGTGCCCCAACTTGCGGGCCAACTTTGAGCAAAGTAAATTCGCCGAATATATATGCATTAAGCCTCGAGTCGCTTGTCCATTCTTCCTTTTTATCGGTGGTCATCGTTGAAAAGGAGACTAAAGTGCTTTGACCCGGGCGCAAATTCGACATAGTTGTCCAAGCACCGTGGAGACACAGTTGGCCCTCGGTAAAGTCTGTATCTGATAAATTAGTAACCTTTAGGGACTTTTGATCCCTTGTTAGCTCGGCACTGAGCAGCTTGCTAGAATCAAGGTACTGCTGGAAGTTCAACTCTTCGAACGAAAGATTGCCCACTGAAATCGTTGGAATAGTGATTTTGCCGCGGTCTTCTATCATAAATTGGGAACTGCTCTTTCGACCGCGATTGTATCGCCTGTAATCGTCGTCTTCCTGTGGATAAGACAGATTCTCAATTGGAGGCATCTTTGGGGAATAGCTACCGCCATTAGGGAAGAAGATTTGTGCATTTCCTTGGAAGCATGCCGTTGGCGCTCCTTGTTGCATTGTAATAGTGCCATCTATAGATCTGCTAAGACCAGACCCATACAGCCATTTACTATAGTTTAAGATGTAGAAGGCGAAGGCAACGCTAATGATCGGAGCCGTAACCCAAGCGAGTTCGGCACGTTTCAATTTCTTAAGTATTAAGAGGTTGATTGGAACTACGACGACGAAGAAAGCTGCAAGAATGATCAGAATGCTTTGGGCCTCTGGCATTTCCACCGAAAACGGGTCTGCCTTAACTCGCGAGAAAGCCCTGCTGATCCTCGTACTTGAATATGGTCCAGTTGCAAATCGCGCGCTTTCCGTCGATTGCTGTATCGGTGCCTTTGCAACTGGATTCGATTGACTGAGTAGGTTCGTGATCATGGTGCGGCCGCGTTTGTAGCCAACAAATGGCGGATTAAACGGGTTGAATGTCAGTTGAATCACGCGTCCCAGGCCGTAGGAGATGCTTTGACATAGATTTGGCCGCGTAGAGATGGCCGCGCTGTGCACGTCGCCAAATTGAACGGTAATGGGCCCAGTGGTTCCTGAGATAATCTCGCCTGCGTTACCGATCACCTTCGGCCGCATGTTTGCAATGGGCCTGAGCCGCGAAAATCTGGCGTCCGCGTGTATCGGCATGCTCGCGCCGCCAACTAACACCAAGGTTCCTCCCAACATCACATAGTTTTCGATAGCGGAGGCCGCCGCGTCGGGCATGCGATCAGCCCCTGCACTCAGGTAGAGCACGTCGATGTTCTGATAACCGCTCAACCGAATTGGCGCTTCTTCTGGCTTGCAATAGACAATTTTGTCGGGGTCATCGTAATCGCTTGCCGCCCTCTTCTGCCGAAGCGATTCCATTTCGCCCAGGTTATCAGTAATGACACCTGACACGGGCTTATTGCGCCATATATAAAGGCTGTCATACTCAACTTTCTGGTACCCGTCCGTTGTCTCTAGCGCAATTGTTCCGCCGTACGACACCTCAGTTGGGTAAACGGTCACGACTTTGCGAGTACCTCGTGGCAATTCAACTGGGTACCTAATGGTGAGTTCATTGCATGGCACATTAACGCTTCCGACTGAGTTCTCACCCGGGTTATAGATCTCAATTTTCAGCGGGCAAGGAAGATTTGAACCGCCGCCGCCAATCCATATTGGGCGCACGGAGACTTGGAATCGCTCGGCATGCGCCAGTGCGACCAAACCCAACACAACCAAAACTGCCGTGATCCGCGCGTTCAACAACTTATCTCCATCATAACAGTAACGGGATTGCCAGCGCATTAGTTCTCAACACGAATGGCGATTAAGTTTTTGAAACGAACAGACACAAGCGCAGACTTCAAGGAGCCGACCGAGGGAGTGGCGGCGGAAGCGACGGGCCGCGTGACAGATGTGCTTCCATACGCTGCGCAACGAACCTGCATGATTCTGTGCGTGGACGGCTGGTCTGCCGAGCGTGGCGCACGATGCGCGATCGCCTAATTCTAAACGCGACTCCTCGGAGAGCGGACCCTACCCGACGTAGATTTCTTGGTCGTTCCAGCAAGTTTGTAGATAGTCGATCTGGCCCGTGTGGAGGGTGGCGTGCCAGGCGGGAAGGCCCATCAGCCATCTCATCGAAATTGACCATCCTTGGCCAGAATCCAGCACCGATTCCACTTCTCCGGGAGACAACGTATCCAGCGCGGCGAGGACTTCGGCGTTGCCAGCGCGGAATGCCCGCTCCACTTCCTCGCGCGATTGGATCGCCATCTCTTCTGCGTTGCGCGCGGCGAGCCACGCCTCCAAGTTTTCGGGCATCGGCATGCTACGCTCGCGAATCATTTCTGCAAATCGCGCCGCATACAGGGCGGTGTGCGCTCCGATGCGCAGTGCCGATTTTGCGCTGGGACATGGCGCCCAATGGAGCTTTTCATCCGGCACATGCGAGAAATTTCGAAGAAAAATCTCCATGCAGTCGACCGTTCGCACCTTCGTAACCTCAACAAATTCCATTCAAAAGATGATACTGCGAAGCGACCGACGAGGACTGACGAAAAAAAGTATGGAATGTCGGATTTTCAGCGATATAATGTTAAGATCCTTTTGGAGGGAGCAAACAAATGAATATTAAAGTCACGTTCGTCGTCGGCGCGTTGGTGCCTGCGCTTGCACTTGCACAAATGTCCATCTTTGATGCGGCATATAACTTAGAGGCCTATGCGTACTCTGGGCCCGTAAACGATATCCAATCCGCGTATGTCACCGGCACGGGGGCGGTCCAATCGCACTTTCATCAGATCGACGCGTATGCGCCTAGTCCACCGAGTATGGCGCACTCGTGGTCAAACGTCAGTTGGAACTGCACGCCCACTGATCTCGATGCGGGTTTAGTCGCGTGTTGGGATTCGCAAGATTTTGGGGCGGGCAACCACGCGCATATGCTCAGCCAGCTTTGGTTGGGAATCACGTTGAGCGCGGTGAACATCGTTTCAACCTCCGCCGTATTCGATCCGCCCAATTCCACGCTTGCGATTGACATGTGGAACGGTAGCGGCTGGGTGCAAATTGTTAGCCCCGCGCAAATCGTCAACTATTCTGGCGTTTGGAATCCCGGCGATTATCGACTTCGCGGCCAGAGGCTATACAACCCGTCAGGAAATTCGACCGGCTGCGTTCCGCTCGGTTTCCATATGCACGCGGAGCCGATTGTTCCCGAGCCAAGCATCGTCGCTGTTCTCGGAGCAGGACTGCTCATGTTGGGTCGAAAGCGCATCCGAGCCTAACAAATTTCGACGCAGGGCCAGCTACTTGCCGGCTCTGCGTCGACGAAACATAGCTGGCATGCATAAACCGGCTGCCATGAGCAGCCAGGTAGCTGGCTCCGGCGCAACGACTACATCAATATCTGAAACAACGCCTGCCGGGAATCCTGACAATATTTTTGAATCCCACCAAGCCGTTCCGACGTCGGTCTTGGTCAAATTTGTTGTATTTCCGTTGTAGCCGAGCCCGATCAATCGACCGCCGTGGCCCCATGCTACGCCTCCAGTACGGACAATATTTCCGACCGTGTTCGTCACAAAAATGCCCGTGAAACCGCTAACCGTGTATACCGAGCTATTGGTCCCGTAGCTTCCCCCAACCACCAACGATGACCCCAACAAATCTAGGCCGTAGTAAAAGTCGCTCGTCTGATTATCGACCAAGAACTGAGTATTGACGGGCGCGACGCCAGAACTGGTGAAGTACTGCAGATCGAACCGGTGAGTATTGAGGGCACTTCCTGTTCGCTTAGTCAGGACAATGATGTTGCCAGCTGCGGTTTCGACCGCGTCCAAGACAGCGGTTGTGCCGGCGGGCATCGTCAGTGTTCGAACCAAACTCATTGACGACGTTCTGTTTTGAACGACTCCAAAACCATTCAGCATGCCCGCCAACAGCACGTTGCCGTTACCCAGGCTGGACATGGACGTTGGTTGGAAGGATGAAGAGACATATTGTGTATCGATCAACTCACCAGTGCTGAAATTGAATCGCTTGATTCCTTGGATTGCGCCAGTAGCAAATGCCGTCAACACAGTCCCAGGATTCGAGCTATCCAACGCCATGCCAACGTAGTACGGTTGCGAGTCGGGAATCGCCCCCAAATATGCCCCCGTGATTGCGTCGAACCGAACAATGCCTGTTCCATTGACATGGGCTAACCCCAATTCGTATGATGCCGTAGCGGCGGCCGAGACCAAGCAGGATAGACCTACAATGGCAAATTTTATGTTCATTTGACCCCTCCGAAAAAAAATGGAATTCTCAATAATATAACACACATCCCCGCAAAATCAAAATCCGATCGCTTCGTGCAGGCGTGCGCGGTTCGGCAATCATCTGGGAACAGCAATCAGTACCTGAATCATCGCAAGAATATGATGTGCATCATAGCAATTTGCTCCTCGCGGCAGTAGTTTGCCAGGTGGGCGTATACGCCCCGGAGGTATGCAATGAAATTACGGGTTCTTGACGTCCTAGGATTGGTCGGCGCAGGAATGCTCGTATGGTCTGTAACCGTCGGTATTGGAACTCCGGATCCAGCCACTACAGCCATCACAAGCACAAAACTAGCATCGATAAATGGGGCATCAAGCGGTGAGAAAAGCGATTGCGTGATTTGCCACACCAAGGTTTCACCAAAGATGGTGGACGATTGGCGGCTGAGCAAGCACAGCAAGAAGGGTGTTGATTGCTCGGTTTGCCACGGCGACGAGCACCACAGTAAGGAGGATGCCGCAAAGGCCAAAATTCCGACGCCAGAAACCTGCGCAAACTGCCATCCCAATCAAGTGAACCAATTCATGGAAGGGAAGCACAGCAAGGCTTGGGTCGTGATGAAGGCGATGCCTACTATTCACTATCAGCCCATGTTGCTGACGGAAGGAATGAAGGGCTGTGGCGGATGTCACAAGATCGGCGTCAAGAGCGAGGCAGACATCAAGAGCATGATGAAGTCGGGTTCCACCCAGTTCGGACTAGCTTCTTGCGATAGTTGCCACACTCGGCACGCTTTTAGCGTGAAGGAGGCCAAGCAACCGCAGGCTTGCCAAACTTGCCATATGGGCTTTGACCACCCACACTGGGAGATGTACTCAGCAAGCAAGCACGGCGTGCGCAACGGGTTGAAGCAAAATGGACTGCTACCAGAATCGACAGCTGCTCCAACATGCCAGACCTGTCACATGGATCAAGGTCACCACGGTGTCAAAACCGCATGGGGATTCCTTGGCGTGCGATTGCCGTTGCCGCAAGACAAGCAATGGGCCGCCGACCAGGCGACAATCTTGCAAGGATTGGGCGTGCTTGATCCTAGCGGAAAACCAACTGGTCGAGTCGAAGCCGTTAAGGCCGCCGACGTAGCAAGGTTGACTCAGGAAGATTGGCAAAAAGAGCGCGATAAGATGATCAACATCTGCTCCAGGTGCCACTCCCCGAACTTTGCGAAGGGCGAGTTGGAGAAGGGCGACAACATGATCAAGGAAGCTGACAGGCTGATGGCCCAAGGCATCGAGATCGTGGCCGGTCTCTACAAGGACGGCACTCTGAAAAAGCCAGCGAATTATTCGTATGACTTTCCAGACCTACTGTCCTTCCACGACGCCGCTTCGCCGATTGAGCAGAAGCTCTTTACGATGTTCTTAGAGCATCGAATGAGGGCCTTCCAGGGAATGTATCACGCCAACCCAGACTATGCCCTTTGGTATGGCTGGAGCGCGATGCGGACCGATCTTTCTGAAATGAAGGATATGGCCGAAGAACTGCGCGCACGAAAGCGCAAATAATAGTTGCGCATTGCACATTGGCTCGGAAGACTCTAGGGAATTCCGGGCCAATTTTTTGGGTTAATGCAAGTAGAATCGGCCGCGCATGCAGCGGCCGCCGACTTATCGGCTTGGGTGATGGGTTATATGCGACGAGAAAGGCTCATAAATCTTGGACGGAAATTCTGCCAAGGAGCAACGTGGTTCTTCGCGTTTTCGCCTTTCTTGATCTTCGTTGTGTTTGGCGCGATGGCAATGCATGTGCGCCTGTCGCTCGGTCATTGGCCCGAATCGATGACTGAGCACTTTAGTTCGCCGTATATGCCAATTTTTGGGCGTTGCATTGGGTTGGCTATGACAATATCGACGGAGTACGCGATTGCCATTTGGCTGTTGATCGTAAGCATCAAACCTTTGCGCATCAGCTGGCGGGCGCACATTTCACAAGTTATATTCTATTTGAATTCCTGGTTCCTAACCCTGCTTTGTTGCATCTTCTTGCCCGGCGATTTCATTTCTTGGTACTTCGATTAGCCAGCGCGACTTGCGCTCGCAGTTGAGGTTCTCACGCCGACTGGACTGAAATAGCAGTCCGGGAGAGCTCGTCGCCATGAAGTACTCGTGCCGCAGAGCGTATAGTCGGGGTAGCCTCTCAGAATTGGCGTATTCCTCCCATGGCAGCACTTGACTACATCACGATCAAAGGTTTCAAGAGCATTGCTCAGGTCGAGCAACTCCAATTGCAGCCAATCAACGTGATAATCGGCCCAAATGGAGCTGGCAAGTCCAACTTTATCGGAGCTTTCGCATTCCTTCACTCAATCAGAAGCGGCACGCTACAGGAGTATGTACAACGGGAAGGTGGCGCTGATCAAGTTCTCCATTTTGGAGCAAAGCGAACACCATCAACGTCATTTGAAGTCAAGTTTAGAGGACCAAACAAATATAGTATCAGGCTCAGTCACTCGGTTAACGATCAATTGAGGCCCACTTCGGAAATCGCCTCATTTTTTGGCGATCGCAATGGAATATGGAATGATGTTTCGTTGCCCAGTGAACAGGGGGAGGCGGGCATCAGCCGACCGAATCAGCAAAAACCTATTGCCAAATTCGTTCGCGAAAAACTCGCGAGCTGGCGTGTGTATCACTTTCACGACACAAGCTTCAATTCCCCGATGAAGCAAAGTGCTGAGGTCAACGACAACCGATTTCTACGCGCGGACGGCGCGAACTTGGCGGCCTATTTGTATTTCTTGCAACAAAAGCATGAAAACGAATACAGTCTTATTAGACGCACGGTTC
Source organism: uncultured Chthonomonas sp. (assembly GCA_964422285.1). Taxonomy (GTDB): domain Bacteria; phylum Armatimonadota; class Fimbriimonadia; order Fimbriimonadales; family Fimbriimonadaceae; genus UBA2391. The sequence continues at coordinate 11,980 of CAYRAX010000008.1, read as the reverse complement.
AGCAAGTCGCACCGTTCTTTGACGACTTCGTGCTTGAGCCTTTAAAGTTAAACGAGGACCTGATACGACTGGAGTGGCGACATAAAAGATCGGATTCATATTTTAATGCAAACTCCTTATCCGACGGTACTTTAAGATTTATTGCTCTCAGTGTCTTGCTGCTGCAGCCACACGCGCTCAGACCATCAGTCATTCTGATCGACGAACCCGAATTGGGTCTTCATCCTTATGCAATAACTCTATTAGCAGCGTTGGTAAGGCAGTCCTCAAATAAGACACAAGTAATTGTTTCAACACAGTCTTCTCTCTTGCTCGACAATTTCGAACCAGAAGAGGTCTTAGTTGCTGAAAGAGTGGACAGCGGCACTTCAATCGCGCGGTTGGATGCGAAACCTCTGGAAAAATGGCTGGAGGAATACAGCCTCGGACAATTGTGGGAGAAGAATGAAATAGGTGGTAGACCAGCGTCAGAATGAATCGATCGGTCCGAATTCTCGTGCATGTTGAAGGACAGACAGAGGAGACATTCGTCAAGGACGTTCTCAGTGGGCACCTGCAGCGCGGGGGCATAATCGTGCAGCCTCGATTGCTCGGCAATCAACGACTGCGTAAAAATCGTGGTGGAATTCGGCCTTGGCGTGTGGTCGCAAGCGAGATTGTGCGACACCTAAAAGATGACCCGCAGAGTTTTGCCACAACCATGGTGGACTACTACGGCCTTCCATGTGAAGGTACCAATGCTTGGCCTGGGCGAGCGGCGGCCGCTACACAACCATTAGGAAGCAGGGCGAAATTCGTTCAAGATGCGATGATGGATGACATTCGAAAAAGGATGGGGGCACGTTTTAAAAGTGGTAGATTTGTTCCTTTTGTCTTAATGCATGAATTTGAGGCGTTGCTGTTTAGCGACTGCAAAGCCTTCGCTAACGGATTGTGTCAACCTCACCTTGAGGAGGCGTTCAGCGAAGTTCTTTCATCATTTGATAATCCTGAGGAAATAAACGATTCGCCGGACACCGCACCGTCCAAGCGCATCACTGCAATCGTGACCAATTATGAGAAGCCCCTGCATGGAAACTTAGCGATACTTGAGATCGGCCTGGCAACAATTAGAAGTAAATGTCCGAACTTTAATGAGTGGCTGTCGACGCTGGAAACACTCGTAGCTGACCAATAGATGGAATCTGTAAGTCGCGACTACAAGTCGTGAATTGACGCTATTGTTGCAGTATTGGGCGCCGTAAATACCATGACCTTACGAACACACTGAATGTGATCTACCAGCAGTTGAATTCTCTGCCAATTCCACGTCGGCAGCGTCCGCTATAATCCCCAAGCAGGAAACCCATCCATCATGAGACCCAAAAACACGATTTGCCTATGGTACGAAAAAGACGCCCACGAGGCGGCGAAATTTTACGCCGAAACTTTCCCCGATAGCGAAATATTGGCCGTCAACGCCGCGCCGAGCGATTATCCAAGCGGCAAAAAGGGCGACGTCATCACCGTCGATTTCACCGTCATGGGCATACCCTGCATGGGCCTAAACGGTGGCACCGCGTTTAAGCACAGCGAAGCATTTTCGTTTCAAATCGCGACCGACGACCAAGAAGAAACCGACCGATACTGGAACGCGATCGTCGGTAACGGCGGCGAAGAAAGCGTTTGCGGTTGGTGCAAAGACAAGTGGGGGATTTCATGGCAGATAACTCCGCGCGCGCTTTCGGACGCGATGGAAGCGGGTGGCGACGAAGCGGCCCGGGCTTTTGAGGCGATGATGACGATGGGCAAAATCGACGTGGCCGCTATTGAAGCAGCGCGCAAGGGATCTTAGCGATACCCGACCAGCGAACCCGGTTGCGCCAGCAAAACAAATATCCCATCACGCTGCCGAATCCAAATAACTTCCCAATAACTAGTCTCTATACTAGGATTAAGCCGGAATGGACCCCCACCCATTTCGGAGGAGACCCACATGAAAAAAATCGCACAACTGATTCTCATGATGACCTGCCTCGCGGCGATGGCGATTCTCGCTGGCTGCGGCGGAGGCGGCGGATCAGCTTCGTCCGGAACAAACGGAACCAGCACCCTTTCTGTTTATGTCACGGACAAGTTCGGCGACGCCTATAAACAGGTCCTACTCACCCTCTATTCGGTGGACCTTAGCACCGATGGCACGACCTACACCAACGTGTACTCCGAATCCGGCGGCCAAACCCTTGACCTAAAAGCCCTGGCGACGGTTGCCCAATTTCTCAACTCGATTCAGGTTCCAGCAGGCACCTATACCAAAGCAAAAATCACGTTCAGCGACCATGTGACGCTGGTGACGAACGATGGCACGTCCACCTCGGTTGCCGTCGACCCCGACGCGGGCACTTTCGCCAATGGTCAAGTTTCCGTAGTGGTCGATACGCCCGCAAAGGCGTTGGCCGGAAAGCGATCGGTCGTCGTGGTCGACTTCAAACTGGCTTCATTTGAAGTGGTTGGCTCCGTCCTTCGACCAAGCGTCGAGGGTCACGATGAAGGCGGCCTGGAAGGCAAACAATGCAACGGACGATTGCGCGGCACCATCTCGAACCTTTCGGAGAGTGGATTCACGCTGAACGGCCCGCGCGGCGAGAGCATGACCGTTAACATCGATGCCAACACATCAATCACCGGCACGCTCGCCAATGGCCAAGAGGTTTTCGTCAGCGGAACTTATGACGCGACGAGCAACACCTTGACCGCGACCTCAATCGTGCTGGATGACCACGCTGACCTGCCAAAAATCGCCCTTGCGGCCGGTGCTGTGGCGTCTGTGGATTCAGCCAACTCGACCTTTACGTTGACATTGGAGCATTCGCGCGGGTTTGCGCCCACCGGCGGCTCGATAACGGTAAAGGTTCACGACACGACCAAGATCCTAGCGGGACGCGGCAAGATTGGCAAGTTTGCTGACATCGCCGTGGACGGCAAGTTGAACGTCGTCGGGGCATTTGATGCCGACACCCAAACGCTCACTGCGAAGGGAATACACCTCGGCCAAGAACTAGGCCACCACTAACCCTGAACTCCCGAGCGCGGCATCTCGTCCGCGCTCGGGAGAATCACTCAATTCGCCCGCTTTCGTCGGCGGCCCAGGATCGCGAGACCAGCCGCGAGCGCAAGATAAGTACCGGGTTCCGGCGCAACGGCGATTTCGAAATCATCGACAATTTTGTTGTTTAGCCCAGAAAGCTGAAAAGAAGTTGAGCCCCATGAAAGCGGATTTGCCGTGCCAGGGGCAGAGAACCAATTTCCGCTCAGATTGTACAAATTGTACATTCCGTCGTTGTGCCCAAACCGGGTGAACGCGTTTTGAAAGTCAGAGAAGGCAGCTGGACCATAGGTAAGCCCCAAGCTACTCGTTTGGCCAACTCGATCGAGCACCGAAATGTTGCCAAACGCGCCAACGTTGGATTGGTTCGTAAACACGCGGTTTCCGATGATTGAAATATCGCTAAACGCGTTGTTTGCGATTGCTCCAGCAAACTGGTAGTTGCCTACCCAACTATTGTTCGCGTCGACGCCAATAACATAGTCGTTGAACCACGAGCCGTCTGAATCACTGGCGAGATAGTACGCGTAGTTCGAAGCCATGTAAACAGCTCCGCCGGAGTGGGTGAACCCCGTGTACTTGAGCAAAACTCCGACCTGAGCTCCAGTCGATGGATTTACCCTGCGCACTCCATCGGTGCCCGAAATCAGCAACTCGCCCGGTGCGCCCCAATTCATATTGTGAACGCTACCTGCCAAGTTGAAACCAAAGCTGGTTTGGCTGATGTACTCACCCGTGCTGTAGTTATAGCGGTGCAACGAATACTTGTTGTTCGCATCCGTTCCAAGGCTATAAATGATGCCCTGTACCGCGTCCACTGCGATGTCGTATGAAATATGGCGGGTGGCAAATGTGGCTAACGACGCACCCGTGTTCATATCGTACCGGTAGATCGTGCTGTTCGCCAAAACGAATCCCAGTTCATACGATGCTTGGACGGGCACCATGGCGGCGCCAGCAAGGGCAACAAAAAGCAGTTTGTAGTTCATTTCCTCTCCTCGGGGCGCAGCCCACGATAGGAATAGTCTACAGCACGAATCACCGGTGGACAAGGACCTTCGACCCGCCAAATTTCTGGATTTTGGTGCTGAATTGGCGATTCAATTAACCTAGGCAGGATATTCTGAGCGGTCGCCGCCGGGTTAGCCCAGCAGCCGATAGCCGACGCCGGTTTCGGTTCGGATGAGGCGGTGCGCGGTGCCCGTAGGCTCGATTTTTTGCCTCAAGTTCGCCATGTGCACCCGCAGCGTGTGGCTTGAATCCTCGTACCCGGCACCCCAAACTTCGCCCAAAATGTGCCGCTGCGTGACCACCTTTCCTGCGTGGCGGGCGAGCAACGCAAGTAGCCGATATTCGATCTGCGTCAGGCGTACTTCGTCGCCATCCAGAGTCACTCGGCGCGCGCTGAAGTCAATTCGAAGCGGCCCAGCCTCAAACACGGAATCCGCTGGCGCGTCGGTACGGCTATGGCGCAGGCTCACCCGAATGCGAGCCATCAACTCGGCAACCGAAAAGGGCTTGGTCAGGTAGTCATCCGCGCCCCCATCGAGGGCGGTCACCTTGTCGCGCTCTTGGCCGCGCGCCGAAAGCACGATTACCGGCACGCGCGACCAGTCGCGAATTCTCGCAAGCACCTGGTGGCCATCCATGTCGGGCAATCCGAGGTCCAGCAGCACGACATCGGGGTTTTTCTGCGCGACAAGCTGCACACCTTCCTCCCCATTTTCAGCTTCAAAGAACTCGACGTCTTCGGCCCCGAGTCCCGCTTTGAGGAATTTGCGAATCGGCGCCTCGTCGTCGATGATTACAATACGAATGCGCTCAATCATTGTCTGGCTCCAATGGCAACGTGATTGTGAAAGTGGCTCCAGTGGCTCCCGAATCTGCGCTTATGGTGCCGCCATGCGCCTCCACCGCCGCCTTGCAAATTGCGAGCCCCAGGCCAAACCCGGTGGAAGGCCCTTTTTGAAATCGCTCGAAAATGCGGGCGCGATCTTGCTCGCGAATGCCCGGTCCATCGTCGGAGACTTTAATCCGTGCCTGGTTTTCAGCCGCTTCCACCGACACAGTCACATGCGGATCATCGCCGGCATGACGGGCCGCATTCTCGAGCAAATTCACCAAAACCTGCTCAAGCAAAACCCCGTCGACACGTGCAACCAGCGGCTCGGGCGGGGCAATTAGGGTCACTCGGTGCCGAAAGAGCGCTTCTGTTCGGTCTATCGCGTTGGCCGCCAAGTCCTCCAGATTCTGCCAATCGAGGTTCAGGGCAACGGCCCCTTGCACGCGAGTCATATCAAGCAGATTTTGAATAAGCCGGGCCATGCGTTCCGATTGCTCGCGAATCGTCTCGGCCAGTTCGCGGTCTTTTGGTTTAAGCGATTCCCGCGATGCCAAGATCGCCGCCGAGCCCTCGATCGATGCAAGCGGAGTTCGGAGGTCGTGTGAAACGCCGCTCAGCAGGTCGCTCCGCATCTGCTCCTTTTCGGCGTGCAGGGAAGCGAGGTGCGAAGCCTTGGCAAATTGCGCCCGCTCAAGCGCACCGGCTAGTTGATTGGCGATTGCCTCCAGCAAGTTGCGGCGAGCGGTGTCAAGGGCTGTTCCTGGCGCGAGCTCGATGCCAATCGCACCGAGCACTTCATCTGATCCGATGACGGGAACGTAAATGCCATTTGCACCAGCGAGGGTCTCAGTTGACGCGCCAGCCGGTCGAGCGTGATCGATCACCCACGATGCGACGGCGAGTTCGTTGTCGGCGTGCTCGAACATGGTGGAGGATGAGCTTAGCACGGAAATTGCACCATCAACTTTTCCGAGTATTGCGGTCGGGCGGCCCAACATCTCTTGGGTTTTTCTCGCGGCGAGCAAAACCATTTCCTCTCGTTTACGCGATTCTGCCAAACTTCGGCTTAAATCGTAAAGCGCCGCCGTCGTTCGCTCGCGCTGCGACATCAATCGGCTCGTTTCCTTCAACCGCACAGTCAATCCGCTCAAGATCAGCGATACAAAAAGCATGACGCCAAACGTGAAAATATAGCCAACGTCGCTAACGGCAAAGGTGAATCGCGGCGGTACGAAGAAGAAATTGAACGTACAAATGGACCCAAATGCGCAGAACAATGATTCGCGCGTGCCGTGGCGCATTGAAACTAAGACAACCCCCACCAAATAGGTCATGACGATGTTTGCGAGCGGCAATGCACCCATCATCAAAGACCCAATTAAGGTGCAAACGATGATTGCGCCGATTGCTTCTGCGTATCCTCGCCAATCGGACGGTCGTGGTGCCGGTCGGCGAAAAATCGGCGTTCCCTCGACTTCGGTTCCCGTGATGACCAGCACATCAATGTCGCCCGACCGGCGAATCATTGAGTCAACCACGCTGCCGAAGAGCATTTCTTTCCACCGCGGTCGAACGGGCTTACCCATCAGAATTGTGCTGACGTTTTTCTTGCGCGCGTATTCGATGACCTCTGCGACAATATCATCGCCGACGAGGTTTGCCGTCTTCGCACCCAGCTTTTCGGCAAGGACCATCGCGTTTTCTTGGTGCTCGCGGTTTTCGGCTGAATTTCCGCGCTGGCGGCTGGATTCGACCGCGACGGCGAGCAAATCGGCATGGAGGCTCGCCGCCAAACGTTTTGCACTGCGAACGACGCGGTATGCCATGCGATTGGGCGCAACGGAGACCAAAATTCGCTCGCTCGCGTGCCAGCCGTCTTCCTGCGACTGGTCCTCACGCGCCTTTCGCAAATCCTCGTCGACGCGCTCCGCAGTGTGCCGCAAGGCGAGTTCGCGCAACGCCAAGAGGTTGCTGCGTTTGAAGAACCCGAGCAGTGCCTGGTCAACCTTTTCCTGGCCATAAACTTTGCCTTCTTTGAGTCGCTGATGGAGTTGCTCGGGCGGAACATCAACGAGCTCAATCTCATCTGCCTTTTCGAAAAACGCATCGGGTACGGTTTCTTGAACAAAAACGCCGGTGATTTGCGCTACCACGTCGCGCAAGCTCTCGATGTGCTGAATGTTGACCGTGGTCACCACGTTGTTACCGGCCAAAATCAACTCTTCAATATCCTGCCAGCGCTTGGCATGGCGTGACCCCGGCTGATTGGTGTGGGCAAGTTCGTCGACGAGCAGCAGGTCCGCATTGCGCGCGAGTGCGGCATCAACGTCGAATTCTTTGAGCTTGATGCCTCGGTGCTCCAGTTCCACCAGCGGCAGTTGCTCCAGCCCAGCAGCGAGTGCTTCAGTTTCAGCACGCCCATGTGGTTCCAAATAGCCGATGACCACATCCAGCCCGCGCCGTTTCGCGTCTTGACCCTCGACAAGCATCCCATAAGTTTTGCCAACGCCCGCTGCCATGCCGAGATAGATCTTCAGCCGACCGCGGCGCACTGCGGCCTGCTCATTTTTCATCTTTGCCAGGGGATCGTTGGTCATCGGATTCTTGGTGGCGATTGCTTCCAACTCGGATCGTACTCAATCACCTGCAAATCCGCAATTGCCGCGGTCATTTGCCAGCCCAATCGGTCAGATTTTTCGCGATAGCGGGAATCTGGTTCGATGATCAGCAGTGCGCCAGGACGCTCTGGCGAGCTTTGCAGCGCTATCTGAATAGCTCTGGTGCACTTCGCATCGCTGTCGAGTGCCTCTCGAACCACGAGTAGCGCACATCTGTGCTCGTGGTCCCAAAGCGCTGCGTATCGCGAAGTTTCGACGTTGGAACCTGACCGCGCGATGGCCCGGCAACCGGGATACCGGGGCACGATGATTTCGAGAACATCTCGCACGGCGTCGCTGAACCGCGGAAAGTAGACGACAACGAGCGGCTGGAGGCTAGTGGCGAATTTCATCGAGGGCGAGATTGAGTTCAAGGACATTGACGGTCGGTTCTCCGAGCCCGAATTGCCGACCAACAACGTGATCATTGACTAATTGACGGACTTGTTGCTCGCCTAGCTGACGAGCACGGGCAACTCGTGGCACCTGATACAGCGCTGCATCGGGCGAAATGTGCGGGTCAAGGCCCGATCCGCTCGCCGTCGCGAGGTCGGTCGGAACGGGTCCAATTGTTGCGCCATCGGCTTGCAGCGCGCTGACCCGGTCGCCAATTTGCTTCAGAAGCGCTGGATTGGTCGGACCAAGATTGCTTCCACTGGATGCCGCCGCGTTATTGGCGAATGGAGCGGTTGCGGATAGGCGTCCCCAAAAGTACTCTGGATCATCAAAATTCTGGCCGATGAGCTTCGACCCCACCACTTCGCCATTCTTCATGATCAGCGAGCCTTTCGCTTGGCTGGGAAAGGCCGCCTGTGCGACACCCGTGATGACAAGCGGATAGGCGATGCCGGTGAGCACCGAAAGTACGACGAACAAGCGCAATGCTGTGAGTAGGTCTTTCATTTGAAGAGTCCTCCAATCATCAGGTCGATGATCTTGATTCCGACGAACGGCACGAGCAACCCGCCCAATCCATAGATGAGCAAGTTGTCTTTCAACAATTTGTCTGCGCTCACCGCGCGATATTTGACGCCGCGCAGAGCCAGCGGAACCAGAAATATGATGATCAGGGCGTTAAAGATGACCGCGCTGACAATCGCGCTTTCCGGTGTCTTCAGGCCCATCACATTCAGCCTGCCAAGCTCGGGATAAGTTGCGGCAAACGCGGCCGGGATGATCGCAAAGTACTTCGCAACGTCGTTGGCGATGCTAAATGTCGTCAGCGATCCACGAGTCATCAAGAGTTGTTTACCGGTTTCAACTATCTCGATAAGCTTGGTCGGGTTGCTGTCCAAATCGACCATGTTGCCCGCCTCTTTTGCCGCCTGGGTACCGGAATTCATAGCCACCGCGACATCGGCTTGGGCCAGCGCGGGCGCATCATTCGTACCGTCGCCTGTCATCGCGACAAGCCGCCCGCCTTCTTGATACTGCTTGATCAGCGTCATTTTGGCCTCGGGAGTCGCTTCGGCTAGAAAATCATCGACGCCAGCCTCGGCGGCAATTGCAGCCGCCGTCATCGGGTTGTCGCCCGTGATCATAACCGTCTTGATACCCATGGACCGCAGGTCAGCAAACCTCTCGCGAATGCCGCCTTTGACGATGTCTTTGAGGTAGATCACGCCGAGAACGACGCCATCTTCGGCGACGACAAGAGGCGTTCCACCGGCCCTGCTGATGTCTTCGACTTTGCTTTGGACCTCTTTCGGAAAAGCATTCCCGAAGGACTCGATCCACTTTTTGATTGCGTCTTGGGCGCCCTTGCGAAGCTGGTGGCCTTCATAATTGACGCCGGACATTCGAGTTTGCGCTGTGAACGGGACAAATTCCTCACCCGCGACCTCGCGACCTCGAATCTGGAATTGCTCCTTGGCTAGAATGACAATGCTGCGACCCTCGGGCGTTTCGTCTGCGAGGCTGGCGAGCTGGGCTTTTTCGGCCATCTGCTGGCTGTTCACTCCCGGAGCAGGGAAGAACTCGACCGCTTGGCGGTTGCCCAGCGTTATGGTGCCCGTTTTGTCGAGTAGCAACACGTCGATATCGCCCGCTGCTTCCACCGCGCGGCCGCTCGTCGCGATAACGTTTTTCCGCAACAATCGATCCATTCCCGCGATGCCGATCGCGCTAAGCAGCCCGCCGATTGTGGTCGGAATCAGGCAAACGAGAAGCGCAACGATCACCGTCACCGTCACCGGCTGGCCTTGATTGCTGCTCGAAACCGAATAGATCGAGAACGGCACAAGCGTCGCGCACGCCAGCAGGAAAATGATCGTGAGCGCGGCGAGCAGAATGCTCAGCGCGATCTCGTTCGGCGTCTTTTGGCGCTTCGCACCTTCAACCATCGAAATCATGCGGTCGAGGAAACTTTCGCCTGGGTTGGCTGTGATTTGGATGACGATCCAATCGCTAAGGACGCGCGTGCCGCCGGTCACCGCGCTTCGGTCGCCGCCGGACTCGCGAATGACAGGTGCGGATTCTCCGGTGATGGCGCTTTCGTCCACGGTAGCGACGCCTTCCATGACTTCGCCATCGCCGGGAATGAAGTTGCCCGCCTCGACGAGCACGAAGTCGCCCTTTCTCAAATCCGATGCGCTGATTTCTATGGAGTTCGCGCGGTCTGAAGCAGACGATAGCTTCTTCGCTGGAACATCTTTTTTTGCGCTTCGCAACGAATCAGCTTGTGCCTTTCCTCGGCCCTCCGCCATTGCTTCCGCGAAATTGGCGAACAGCACAGTGAACCAAAGCCAGAGCGAGATCGCAAGAATGAACCCGGGCGCCGCCTCTCCCTTGCCGCTTAATGCCTGAATATAGAGCATGGAAGTCACGATCGAGCCAACGAACACGACGAACATGACCGGGTTGCGCACTTGGCGGCGCGGATCGAGCTTGCGGAAAGAATCGCCAACCGCCCGCTTCACTATGGCCGGTTCGAACATGATGTTTGTGGTTTGAGACATTATCGTGGGCCTCCCATGTGCAGGTGCTCGACGATGGGGCCGAGCGCCAACGCAGGAATGAATGTGAGCGCGCCGACGATCAACACTACGGTGATCAGGACGCCAACAAAAAGTGGTGTGTGGGTCGGGAGCGTGCCCGTACTTGCCGGGATGATCTTCTTTTTGCCCAGCGAGCCTGCCATCGCGAGCACGGGCACGATCAACCAATACCGGCTGATCCACATCAGCACTCCGCCCAGCATGTTGTGGGTCGGCACATTCGCGTTGAATCCGGCGAAGGCCGAGCCATTGTTGTTGGCCATGCTGGAATAGTTGTACAAGAGCTGGCTAAATCCGTGCGCTTGTGGATTGCTCATGCTGGATTGCGCCGCGCCAGTCACGAGCGGAATCGCGGCTCCGATGAGCACCAAGCAGCAGGGAATAAGGATCACCAGCGATGCCATCTTCATCTCGTAAGGTTCGATTTTCTTGCCGAGATATTCGGGTGTGCGGCCCACCATGAGCCCGGCGATGAAAACGGTCATGACGGCGAAAATCACCATTCCATAAAGCCCCGAACCGACGCCGCCGAACACGACTTCGCCGAGTTGCATGAGGATCATCGGCATCATGCCGCCGAGCGGAGTGTAGCTATCGTGCATCGAGTTGACGGAGCCGTTGCTGGCCGCGGTGGTCGCCGTGGACCAAAGCGCCGAATTTTCGATTCCGAATCGCGACTCTTTGCCTTCCCAGTTCGCGTTCGTGGTTAGCTTTGCCTTTTCGAAGTTCGGGTTGCCAGATTTTTCGGCCCAGATTCCCGCAGCGGTAAACCCCGCGAGAATGATCGTCATGGCAGCGAGAAGCGCGACGCCTTGCCGCTTATCGCCCATCATCTTGCCGAAGGTCACGCATAGCGCGGCAGGAATGAGCAAGATCGCAAGGCATTCAAGAAAATTCGTCAGTGGCGTCGGATTCTCCAAAGGATGCGCCGAGTTGACGTTATAGAATCCGCCGCCGTTGGTTCCCAGCTGCTTGATCGCGACCTGCGACGCGGCTGGACCTATCGGAATCGTTTGTTTGGTGACCACGTTGCCATCCGCATCTTTAGTTGGCTGGAGCAATGTCGCCTGCGTGGCTGGCTTGAACGTTTGTACGACGCCTTGGCTGACGAGCACCGTGGCCAGAATCATCGATATCGGCAACAAAATGTACAGCGTCGAGCGGGTGAGGTCTACCCAGGCGTTGCCGAGCTTTGACGATTCCCTCGCGCGGAATCCACGGATCAGGGCAGCCAAAACTGCGATGCCGGTCGCCGCGCTCAGAAAGTTCTGCACTCCAAGCGCGAGCATCTGGGTCAGGTAGCTCATCGTGGTTTCGCCGCAGTAACCCTGCCAGTTGGTGTTTGTGGCAAAACTTACCGCGGTGTTGAACGATGAATCTGGCGCGACCGCTGCCAGGT
>CAYRAX010000007.1:19183-32757 GCA_964422285.1 uncultured Chthonomonas sp. | reverse complement strand
GTTCCCCTGCGGGTCAGGAAGCAAGACCGAAGAAACGCCTCCCACCGTCACTGACAAAGGTACGCCGTGAACATTGTCATATCGAGTTGTCGTTATTGCCATCAGAGGTTCCACATTTGTGCCTTACTGAAAATCTTCTGGTTCAATCAAAAAGCACTCGTAATTGTCATAACACAATATCCTATTGCCATGAGCCAGAGAAACAGATGAGTGGCCAGTTGATGGTATAAGTTCCACTTTGCGGCCAGTCTTGGCGTCATACACTGCAAACCTGCCACTTGTCGAAAACCATCCGGCGTCCACTTCAACTACTGCGACTCGTGTTCCCATCCAATCACACGATGTAATAGTCTTTCCCACTGATAAGTGGCTGACGGGTTGTAGATTTCGATTCAACTTTACGACTTCAACGCGGGACGAATTGGTGGCCCTTTCCACGATGATTGATCCTCTTTCGCTAGAGCCCAAGAAAAATTGGTACGGCACTGCGGATCGCCTTAGCACTTTGCCGGTTTTCCTGCTCGTCGATGCAATCCTTCCTTTATCCCAGGTTACAATTGCATCCTTGTCCAAGCGCAAAATCCCCTCGTCAGATTTGACAATTCGTTTTTTCGTTTCTGTACATACCCATCCTGAATTGTTCAAATAGACCAATTCATCCGTGTCCTCAGATAAACATAGAGGGTTCTTAGAAAATATCGATGGCTCAATAGTTAGTTTTTTTGGACCTGATCCTGGCCGATAACTTATTACAGAGCCAGACATATCAAGGATAATGACTCTACTTTTACCAGCGAGAATATGGGCGATCTTCGGTGCTGGTTTCAGCTGCACTTTTGGAGAAAGTGGTGCAAAGTTTTGAGGAGGAGCGACAACGTGATACTGCTGCAGGCTGCCAACGCGATCTAACGTCCAGAAGTCCCCGTTTGGATCCAACCTGCTAATTGCTATGATATTTTGCAATTTGGCGACGTTACTTTGAGTTCCGTTGATAGGAATAGTGCAAACTAACAATACGAGTGCACGCGGTAGCGTCATGTGAATAACTCCTCAAATTGGGTCTGTATGACTAATACAGCCCTCTTCTGTACAGGCTTGAATGATTGTACTACACTTACACGGCGGCCTTGGGTTACAATCGTATGACTTGCCGTTAATACACTTCCAAGGTTTTCTTGGTGGACGAATGACACAGCTTGGGCACGGCGTCGGCCAACCACATACCACTTTGATCGCTTCCTTACATGAAGCATCATCTTTCATCAGCCCGTTGCAAAGCATATTAAGTGTATATGGCGTTGTACACGAATTTGCGTACCCACATGCGTCAAAGCAAACAGTGTGATCATTTATCCAATCTTGGCATGTACCTGGGCCACCACTGTTTAGCCGAGCGCTTAGGCGCGTCTGCAAGCAACAGCGTACACAATTTGCCTCTGGGCTGTCGCCCGTGTTTCGGCAGGCATAGTAGGAGTTGCATGCAAACACATATCCCCTATTGCATAATTGTTTGTAGATATCGCAATTGCCCTCGGAAGGTTTGAGGGCCGTACACGTCATGCCGGACGGATCGATTCTGAGGGCTGGCGAGGCTTTGCAGAAAAGAAAGGCTTTCTCGCTTGGCCATAACGGATCGACGGTAAGCCATCTAGTCCAGTTAGGCTTGAGGTATCTCGCCCGGATGTAGAGGCGGCTGGTCGAGGCATCCGTATAGTAACCCCACGCTCCGCCGTAGCCGAGACGTAATCCATGAGAGCCGGTGCGGCGTTCACCGTAGGGCCAGTACCAAGTCTTGCCGACCACCGTCTGAGTGCTGTCGATTCTCCCCACGATGTTCCCCTGAGGGTCGGGAAGCAAGACCGAAGAAACGCCTCCCACCGTCACCGACAAAGGTACGCCGTGAACATTGTCATATCGAGTTGTCGTTATTGCCATCGGATTTCTACCTGCACGTCAATCTCCATTTAAAAATGAATCCTTCAGATCTACCCAGATAGCACGGACCTGGGCAACCCACAGGGGGCTCACCGGGCCAGTCACAAAGACATATGTGTAGTTCGGATCCGGTGAATAAATGGCCTGCTTCTTACGCGACGAGATCGGGTAGCGGGCATCGAACTTTGCGGCAAGTAGCTTAATCTCACGAAAGTCCGGATGCTCCCATTGTGCCGCAAAAGACTCATACCTCGTTGGCCCAACAGCTCCTCGGCGAAATCCATCGACTTCTAGCTCCTTTGCGACTCTTTCGTAGGTTGATGCAGCGGGCTCTCGCCATGAGTAAACCGCGTATGCATAACCCTGCGCTCCATTCGGCGCCCTCACGGCGGACATAGTTCGCATTAGCCCATATTCGATCATTTCGTGACCATCCAGAAATTTATAGCTGCAAAATGGCGGAGGTTGGTACAGCAACAACCATGCACCCACAAGGACCGATAGGCAAATCAGGCTTAGGCTCACGATCCATCGCTTTCGTCGAATCTTAACGCCATTAGTGGGGGCGATTCTGTTCATCGTCGAGAATAATTTCACTGAGGCTTCCAGGGCTCAATTGGGGTCCATCCAGCTGCCTTGCGTAAGCAGGACAGAAGCTTCCCTATGTCAGCTTCTCCAGATTTACCGCTAGAATGAGTCGCGCCGCAACAGTGCGTGAGCTCGTGAAAGATCACCTGGTCCCAATAGCTGGGATCAATGCCTAGCCTGTTGCAAACATCGGGACAAATTCGAATAGAACAATCCGCATGCCAGGACCCTTTATCAGTGGCGGCGCAGTCCGGTTCCACCCCCGGACCGCTGCTAGACTTGCATCGGTTTTCGTTTATTCCGTAGTTGCAGTCAATCACGAGGTTAAAACCTGCGTCGCCATTTCCGTGTTTACAGAAACAATCACCCTCAATTTGCCACCTCGAGTCGCCTGCCTGTCTCCAGCATTCCTTTACGGCATCTGAAGCGCACGAATCAGGCTTTGGACACAACGGGCTAAGCACTGCTTTGAGCCGTGCGATTGCCGTATTGATCGCCGCATCGTCCGCAGGCTTACAGTCTTTCACTTTTATGTAGAGACCAGTGGGGTCCACGCGGGTGATCGGGCTTGAACCCGCATAGCCATATCCTTGCTGCCTCGGCCACAGCGGATCGGCGGTGAGCCATCTTGTCCAGTTTGGTTTGAGGTACCTCGCCCGGATGTAGAGGCGATTAGTCGAGGAATCGGCGTAGTAGCCCCAGGCTCCGCCGTAGCCGAGACGCAACCCGTGAGAGCCGGTGCGACGCTCACCGTAGGGCCAATACCACGTCTTGCCGACCACCGTCTGCGTACTGTCGATACGACCCACAATGTTCCCTTGAGGGTCGGGAAGCAACACCGACGAAACGCCTCCCACAGTCACCGACAAGGGTACGCCGTGAACATTGTCATATCGAGTTGTCGTTATTGCCATTGCCTTAGAGTCCGTCGTCTGTCTTTTCCATCAAGTAGTCTGTCCCATCCCAGACGTAAGTTGTCACGATAACCGAGTTCGGTATCGCCCAAGTCCTCCGCAACCCGTCACCCTGATATGTATACGTCTCATCAGTTTGGGTGGCACCAGACTTCTTCGTGTAGCCGGTCAAACGGTTATCTGGGTCATAGGAATAGGTCTCGGTCACAACGACCGATGCAGGCTTTGATACTTCCGTCACCAAGTTGCCGTTTGCATCGTACGTGAAGGTAGTCTTCAATGTCCCCTGAAGCATGGTCACCATCTGATTAGCAGCATTGAACGTAAAAGACATTGGACTCGAGCCCTCGTGCGCCTTCACGGTTGTGTTCCCCACTGAGTCGTATGAGAAGGTCGCCCAACCACTCGACTCCTGTTGACCAGTAAGCCGGTCTGCATTGTCGTACATCCACGTGGTGAGTGCTGCATCGCGATTCCGAGCCGTCCTGTTCCCTACCGCATCATAAGTATCGATCATTGTTGAGATAATCGTGCCGTCGTTCTTCACGTCAATTTGGGTCGTGAGGTGGTTTGCGGCATCGTACGCCAGCTTCCTAGTGTTTCCGGAAGAGAAGTTAATCGTCGTTTGACGACCAATGGCGTCGTAGATAATCGTCGTGACTTGTCCACTTGGATTCACTGTACTGACGACTTGACCAACGGCGTCAAACGTGTAGGTGAATACACCGCCGTCTGGATCCACGAGCGTAGTGCGGTTGCCTACTGAGTCATACGCGTACGTCTGGCGATAGCCGTCAGGATCAATCTTCCCAGTGATTTCACTTCTTAATGAGTACATATATGTGGTCGTACCACCCCAGTCGATCATAGTCGTCTTCTGACCGGCGGCGTCATACTGATAAGTAACCCTCTCACCATTCGAGTAGGCAATGGAGACTGGCCGGCCAAGCACGTCGTACGCAACAGTCTGTACCTGGCCCTTGGCGTCGATGATCGTCACCGGGCGACCATTTGCATCAAAACTATATGTCGTAATCTTGCCGAGTTCGTTTTGGACGGTCTTCCTGCGACCGGCGTTGTCATAGGTCATCGTCACCCAGAATCCGAGTGGATTTTGAACACCTGTGTTCTGACCTACTATGTCGAATTGATACGTTGTGCGGTTGCCTAGGCCGTCCACGCTTGCCTGAACTCGATTCGAGTTCGAGAAATATACAGATGCCGTGGTGTGTCCACTCGCATCTGTGGTGGTGGTACGATTTCCGTTCGCGTCATACTGAAATGTGGTGACCTTGTTCAGGGCATTCTGGATTGAAACTACTTGATTCGCCACATCGTAGTTCGTCGTCGTGATATTGCCCAACGCGTTTGTTATAGCGATCTGGCGACCATTAACATCAAACGAGTAGGTCGTCCTGTAGCCTAACGGATCAATGGTAGCGATTGCACTGCGGTCGTCATAGACAGTCGTGGTGACTCGCCCCAATGCATCTTTCACGGTTTCTGGGCGACCTGTAGAGTCATACGTAAACGTCGTCCTGTTTCCAAGCGGGTCAATTTGGGCTATGACTTGTTTCGCGGCATTATAAACAGTCGTGCTGATGCGCCCCAGCGGATCGATTACCTCCGTTCGGTAGCCTTCATTGTCATAGTTATAGGTCGTGATTTGCCCGAGGGCGTTCATGATTGTGGTGACATTCTGGAAACGGTCGTAAGCGTACGTTGTACGGTTTCCGAGCGGATCAACATCCGCAATCTTGAGGCATCCATCAAAGATTGACCTCCTAACTTCGCCAGCGGGGTTGGTCACCGAGACTACGTGATCACCGGAATCATATTCGTACGTTGTTACTCGCCCTAACTGATCTCTTGTAGTAACTAAACGGTTTAGGGAGTCATACGTGTTGGTAACAACCCCGCCATCCGAGAATAAAGTACTTACGAGGTTAGCGCTTGAATCGTAAGCAAATGTGGTCCGAAGACCTTTTGGATCAATTGTCGCCTGAAGCGTACCATCGGCATTCCAGATCATCGTCGTGACCCTACCGAGTGGATCTGTCTTGGAGGTTGCGAGGTGGCTGGCATTGAATGTAGCGCAGTTGAGCGCCCCATTTGGAGATATGATCGTGCACAAATTGGCACTTGCGTCATACTGGTACGTAGTGCAATTACCAAGGGGATCAAAAATAGTTGAGACAGCCCAGTAGTTTGCCACTGGACAACAAAAAGTTTGGCTGACAGTCCACCGCGACCCAGTCTGTTCCCCAGACTGTAACTTCGTATTGGTGGCGTCAAAGAACCTCGTAATTGTGAAGCCCTCTGGCCGAGCTTCTGAGACAATGTTTCCAGAGGCGTCGTAATTGTACGTTGTGATAGCCCCGGAGGGAGCGACCATAACTTGTCTGCTAGGTGAATCTGAAAACGTATATGTCCACACTGCCGAGCCCACAGCCATCGAGGACACGCGGTCGCTGGAGTCATAGCAATAAGTGGTTCTATAACCTCTTGGATCTTCGACGTAGTAAACCACTGAGTGGGGGCCAGCGCCGCTTGATGTGTATCCGTATTTCGTAGTGCAACCCATGGGTGTTGTGAAACTCGTCATGTGTTGGGCGGCATCGTAGCTAAATGTCCACCGACGACCACTCCAATCTTGGATACTTGAAAGAAGTGACACCGCGTTTCCGGCAGCGTAATTGAACGTTACTAAATTCCCGCCAGGCACCTGAATGCTCTTTAGAAGGTCCGCTTCGACGCCGCTTCCATACGTGTACGTTTGAACGTTACCACTCTCGTCGGTCACCTTCGTGATGCAGTATTTGTCATAAGGATCGCCGCCTGAAAGGACGCCAGAGGTGTGTGAACCGTAGGCGATCATGCTACCGTCCGGATAATACTCCGTCCATTGCGTGCCGTCGAAGCCAAATGTGGTCGTGCCGCCAGTACTACTGATAGGCAAATACGCTCCACCGCCAGCAGATTCCAACGGGATGGCGGCGAAGTTCCCGCGTACGGCTACAAAGTGCGGTGTTGTATCCGTGTAGGAAACGATGTACGCGCGCCAGTTGGCTGATCGTCCGTATCCAAGGTCTGCATCTACCGCAGAAATCGAGCTATAGAAGAATGACAGATTAACTCCGTACTTCTTTGCCTTTAGGGATATCTCCGGATCGATCACAAGGGCACCTGTTGCATGTTGAGGCAGGGGGCGGTGCGGGTGCTCCCGAACCGGGTCGATCACGACGC
The DNA here is from genome assembly GCA_964422285.1 of uncultured Chthonomonas sp. Taxonomy (GTDB): domain Bacteria; phylum Armatimonadota; class Fimbriimonadia; order Fimbriimonadales; family Fimbriimonadaceae; genus UBA2391. The sequence goes on along the minus strand of CAYRAX010000007.1, from coordinate 26,074 downwards.
CAAGAGACGACGCACTTAAGTTCAATGTCGCCGCATGAACGACCGAAGTGTTAAGAAATTCTAAGTCCCTCATAATTCCAATGGTTCCTCGGGAAGTGACACCAATTTGTTGTGATGCACTAAGTCGCAGGCCACATAAGCATGTGTAGGCTCGCAAGTGAGATCGATCACGTTCTGACTGCCTATGTCTCGAATCGCAAGAATGACCGCTGGCGGCCCTGATGCTCTCATGAGAGTGGTCTCGCCAGCAATCAATGCATAAGCATCGACAAATTTTCCATCACTGACTTGAATTTTGTGCGTTCGCGAGCACACCAAGGTGAGCCCCTCAAGCACGAGTTCCAAACACTCCTGCCGAGATGATCGCACATCTGTAATTTGTTGTGGTATCTCATCAGGTCCTACCAAAATATCTCCCAACACCAGCTCTGAGGCCAACTTGCAACCAGAATTTGCGAGCAAGATCGGCGTGTGCTCGTGTAAACAACCACACGCAGTAGCCGGTCGAATAAGCCTAGGTGAGAACCCAGTTGGCAGCGCTCCAGTGACGCCGGCTAGGCAAACCCCGCTGTCGCCTCCACACTCATCGACTGACGCGGCTCCGGGAAGTGAACCACCAAATCTGGATGCTCCAACGACTGTGTCGCACGAGCATGAATCGCTGGGATTGATCGTAGATACCATAACTTAACTCCATCAGAATTCAGATCAACTGGCGCTCGACAACGCTTCGCCGAGCGCGTATATAGCCATTTCAGAGCAGTGTTCCTTTCCCTCAGGAAGCCCACCGAGAACGGCTAAAATGTCTTTGCTAGTGAGCGATCTTAGACGCTCGGGCGTTTTTCCTATCGCCAGATGGCAGACCAACGCACCACACGCCATGGCGGATGGGCACCCGTAGGTCTGGTAAGCAGCATGAGAGATGACTCCGGACGCAACCCCAAGTTCAATGATCATGTACGGTCCACCCCCAACCTCACCGTACATACCTCTGACAGTGGCACCGAGCAACGGACCCAAATACTGAGCCTCGTTCATGAACCTTTTTGCAATGTGGGTAAACATGTTTTCACCCTATAAATTACAGTATTGCTTGCCCTCAACTACTATTGTCAAGCTTCTGTGACAAAAGTTCAAAAATTGTTAGGCGAGCATCGACTTGAGCGCAGTTAGCTGGTTCCGAGTCTGTTCGTGACCGGGATTGAGATGCTCGGCCTGCTCCATCCACACCAGAGCCTCTTGTGGTTTGCCCTGAACGCTCGACATCACACCAAGATGGTAAGCGGCCTCTGCAACGCCTGCTGATGCCAACTTGGCTAGCACTGGCCTTGCTTCCTCGAGCCTGTTTTGATTCAGCAGTAACCTCGCCAGGACGAGTTCAGCTCCTAAACCCATACCTTGCTCACGTAGCTCTTTGCGTAATAGTTCTTCAGCTTCAACGCCTAGCCAGCTCGCATATGAGACGAGCGCGTTGGCGAGATTCTCTGAACCAGGCTCGCTCCGCCGCATGATGTCAAGCGCAGTTCGCGCGGTCTTTGCATCATCATTAGCTATTGCCGATGCAAACAATGCCTGAACTGCGGGAAGCGCAGGTGGATGCATCGAAGCTGCTCGCTCCCACCAACTCCTGGCTTGCGAATAGTGACCAAGCTCGTAGAGCACGCCTGCGAGGTTATGCCACTTCTTGTGAGTCTGTATCCCAACGTCGTAGCTTGAGAAGAACTCAGGCCGCTCCTCGTTTATCGCGAGATAATCATCGCGGGCAAGTTCAAGGTCTCCAAGTCGCGTACGTGCAAGTGCACGCTGAAAATGGAGCTCCGGGTCATACTTGACTGCGTCAAGCCCTGCCGTGAACGCCTGAATCGCCTCGGCGTCACGCCCAAGAGCTGCCTTCGCCATACCCAAGAGCACATAGGCCTTACGAAGGTGTGAATCGGTTTCTCCAGAGCGGTTGATGCTCGACTCCAGCCACTGAATCGAATCGTCATACTCGCCCGTGAAGTACGAAGTCATACCGCAATTGAACAGAACAAACGGATGGTTGGGGCGGTCAACTAAATCGAGGTTCAGAAGGTGCCAATCTCGTTCACGTTTTTTCGCTTGGCCAGATTCTGATGTGTCGTAACCTGAATGCAGGACCGGTGACTCAATTCTGGCGATAGTCCATCCAAGCTCGCGTACCGCACCGAGGACTTGTTCATGAATACGCCCTTCGAACCGTAGTTTGGGATGGTTCCGCAGGAGCTTCACATGGTCAACTCGTGTGCCCGCGTTGGGCCCCTGATCCACAAACTGGACCGGGACCACAAACGCCCCAACATCCTCGCGGGCATTTCTCGCTGCATGTAAAATGGCATGCCCTGTTGCCGGAGGCATCGTATCATCAGCGTCAAGCCAGAATATCCACTTCCCTTCGGCGTGCTTGAGTGACTCGTTTCTTGCTTCAGCGAAGCTGTCGGGCCAGGGCATCTCATGAACTTCGGCCCCAAATTGCTTGGCTACCTCAATCGTTCGATCCGTCGAACCCGTGTCTATGACGACAACTTGACAAAAGTAGGGCGTAGCACTTGCTAAGCAATCGGCGAGGACGCGCTCTTCATCGCGAACAATCATACAGAGACTAATTTGCGCATCGTCACGCTCTCTCTGAACTCGATGAGCAACTTTAGTCGGATGCTGCGCCTGGTTGAAAACAATGCGAGCTTCACTCTGACCAGATAGATGTGAAGCAAATCCAGACTGGATGTCCTCCCGCCACTTCGATTCAAAGAGCCGCTTGTTATCCTCCAATCGGCTCTGTGCATCGGAGGTATGCCTGCGCATCGAGTGTGAACCGAAATGATGGATGAAACTCCGCGTGGCGACTTTAAGTCGAAAACCAGCCCTGCGAATTCGGTAGGACAGATCGTTATCCTCGAAAAAGCCGATTCCGAAGCATTCATCAAATCCGCCGACCTCATCCATCACTTCTTTTCTAACAGCAAGACAGAGTCCGACCAGAATATCAACGTCAAGGTCATCCAACAAGCGACTAGCCATGTCCTGAGCAAAGAGGTCCAGCGTTGAAAGCGAGGTGTAAGTAGTGGTCGTCCCTTGATGATAGGCCGCAACGTTTGAAAGCGGGCCTGCTGCGCCGACCGCTTTGGACTCCAGTAGGCTCTCAATAAGGCGTATCAAAGCAACTCTTGGAACCAAAGTATCCGAATTTAGGAAAACGACGATCTCGCCCGTGACCGCACCGTATCCGCGGTTACAAGAGGCAGCAAAACCAAGGTTGACTTCATTGCGAATTAGCGTCACGAATTCGTAAGAAGCCGCTACCTCCGCGGCAGCATCCGGCGAGCAATCATCGACAACGATAACTTCTCCGATCAGGTCCCGACACGCTTCAAGGCTCTCCAGACACATTTGCAAGACATCCTCGCCGCCATAGACTGGGATCACTACGGAAAGTCTAGGAAAGTCAAACTCCGGTGCTGTTTCAGAAGGCGTTTTTGGCCCGAGCTCTGCCAATTCTGGTGGGACATGGATGTGCTCAGCCCAGCCATAGGCGCCAGGGTGCGTGGGGTGCAAATTACCAAGAGTTGGATCATTATCCCATCCTCGCCAAACCCGGTTGAACCAATGCGGCACGATTTCGTCTCTGTGACTAGTCGTACCGATCTTGCGCTCAATCCGCTCGTCAGGGCCAACGTAGGATAGATGGTGAACTACGCCGTAGGACGGCGGAAGTACTAGTTGCCTACCACCGCTGTACTCTCTGATGTGCTCGTGCTGCACTTGATTAACGTCTACCATCATTATCGGCAGGAAATTCTCGCGGGGCCTAATGACTCTGTTTACGGACTTCCAGTAGGTGTCGATGTGCACTCGGACTTGCTCAGCTAGACCCGCCTTTGCGATAGTCGCTAGAGACTTTAGAAGCGCAGGCTCGGGGATTTCGTCTCCGTCAGGAGTTGCAACATGGCGGTAGCCACGAGAAAGCATTTCAGCCAGCGCGAAGACACGATGCTCATGTTCGCTGGGCCAGCGGCCTACCACTATTTGCGCCCCCGCTTGCTCTGCCGCAGCTGCAGACCTTTGCCAGTCGCCGGAGCTACCATCCCAAGCGAGTTCGCTCACAAAAACATGAACGGGGCCAACCTGTGCGAAGGCGCGAACTACGTGACCTAGAAACCACCAGTCATCATGAATACAGATGCAACTCGGCAACTCACTCTTGACCATTTCGAGAGCTTACACTCATTGAATACATCGAATGCAAGCAGAACTCACGGGCGAACTGACTTTTGTTGCCACTACTCTCTAGAAGCCAGAGAGTTCACTTGCGCCTCAGCTACACGTTTAAAGTCATAGACGAGCTTGCTTCGACCCTCACTGGGGCCATCACTGGCCAAGCGAGGGTTTCATCCAAGTCTACACGCGCCAGTCGCTCAAGTGCTCAGATCCAATTCCAACATTGCTATCTGATCCAACCAGGTCCCCAGAAATCACCGGCACTGAGAGAGTCTTTCGCACTCTCCGAATCGTCTGTAATATAACGAACCAACGGACTAACGGGTAAATTAACCAACCAGTTAACAAGTTAACCAGCTAACTAACAGGATTACGGATGATCATCGCTGTACTGAACCAAAAGGGTGGGGTGGGGAAAACCACCATCGCCGTAAACCTCACCGCCGCCATAGCCGCGACCGGGCAGCGCGTCGCGCTTATCGACGCCGACGAGCAGGGCACCTCCAGTGAATGGAGTCGCAAGCGTGAGACCCAGCTGTTCCCCGTCAAACCCTATCACAAGGGGCTCAAAGGGGTTGGCTTTGAAGACGACATCAAGACTTATGGCCACTTGGTCATCGACGGGCCCCCCAGACTTTTCGGAACCATGGATCAAATCATTCGGATTGCCGACCTCGTTTTGATTCCGGTCAAGCCATCCGCCGCTGATATCTGGGCTGCAGACAACCTCATTCAAAGGCTTCACGATGAGCAGAACCGACGCGACAATCTCAGCGCCGCCTTTGTCATCAATGAATTCAAAACGGGAACACGGCTTGGAAGGGAAGTGCAGGCCGCTTTGCGCCAGATCGGTGTGCCTCTGACCGAGACCACCATCGGGAGCCGTAACGCATACCCCATTGCGTTGGGGAATGGAGAAACCATCTTCGAATATGAGCCCAAAGGCAAAGCCGCCCAGGAATTCCGAGCCCTGTTTTGCGAACTCACCGGAGGAAAAATGCCATGAGCAAAGGACTAATTGACCTAACACGCGCCAATAAACCGCCCGAAAACCCACTGACTGAACCGGTCAAACAAGGTGACCCAGATTCGCCAACCCAAGAGAGCATCCCCGTGGTGAAAGCGGCAAACACCAATGAACCGCAGGTTCCCATGGAAGAGGTCCTAAAGGAGTCGACTGCCACCACGCTCAACCCGGTGGAGCGCACATCAACCATCGGTGCCAGAATCCCAGAGAGCCTTCACCAAACGATCAAACTGTTTTGCATTGCCAATCGCATCGAGATGCAGCATTTTGTACAAGATGCCTTGTCAATCCACTTAGAGAAGCTACGTGGTATGAGCGAGACCAGCACTCACTGAGAAGCACCCCATGCGAAAACTAGGCGAAATTATTGGCAACGTATCTCCGGGCATCTTGGATGAAACACCTGATTGGATGCGCCCTCTCCCCCTATCTAAACCATCCGCCACGGTTTCTGAGGCGGAAGAGACGCACACACCGAAGCTCACCGACCACGAAACCCAGAGACGCGGCTATCTTGCACGTGAACTGGTGCAATGCACTTTGCCACACCGGGACCAAAAGACGGATATGTATGTTCGTACTGATGGCAACTTCCGGCTTATTATCGAAAGCGGCTCCGATGTCCGGACCCTCGAAAAAGTAGGCATACCGTACGGCAGCATACCGCGCCTTGTGCTCCTTTGGCTCAACACTGAAGCCGTGCGGCGCAGGGACAAAGACGACTCTCGAGTCATTCACTTCGGAAATACCCTCAACGACTTTCTTCGCAATGTCGGGCTCAGCCCTGCCACCGGTGGAGGAAAGCGCGGAGATGCCGCCAGGGTGAGGATGCAATGTGAACGCCTTTTTGCCGCGAGATTTACTTTCGCCCGGTTGCAAGGCACTGACGTGCAAGGCTCCAACGACAGCGTGAAGATGGACGTTGCCAAACAAGTCTATACATGGTGGGACTATCGCAATCCCGACCAAGGTAGCTTCTGGGAAAGCTACATCGTGCTCGACGAAGACTTTCATCGGGCGCTCATTTCTAACCCCGTGCCCTTTGACCTGGACCACCTCCGGGCACTCAAGCGAAGTCCTATGGCGATTGACCTGTATTCGTGGCTGACTTACCGACTATTTCGTCTACGAAACGATAGCCGAGGGGTCACCATTTCCTACCGGGACCTCAAAAAACAGTTTGGATCGGGCTACGGACGCGACGACAATTTCAGGGCGGCGATCAAGGATGCGCTGGAGAAGGTAAGCGACGTGTTTTCTGCAATTCGATACGAGCTTGCCCCTCACGGACTCATCGTAGAACCCGTGAGCATGCGGGACTTGCCGGTGCAGTCTGAGCAGCACTCGGTACAAGTAGCTCCTCGCGCTCAGGGTAGCACGGCTCCGAGCAAGCCCAACTCCTACACTGTGCCTGACTTGTCTATTTCCGCGAAAGATTGGCGGCGAATTTCTAAGATCGCAGAAGAAATGGGCAAGGACGTAGAAAAGCTCTATGGGCTGTGGAAAGGTTGGGTCTACGAAGAGAAAATCCAAGTCGTAAACTCCGCGGCTCACTTCACTGGGTTCGTTAAACGTCACAATCCACATCACCGCTTTTGATCCATTCCACTTTCGACCTCTCCCACGGT
>CAYRAX010000007.1:0-19083 GCA_964422285.1 uncultured Chthonomonas sp. | reverse complement strand
GAAAAGGTAGGAGAAGGACGGTGAAAAGGTAGGAGAAGGACGGTGAAAAGGTAGGAGAAGGACGGTGAAAAGGTAGGGATACTAACCTATATATATCCGTTATCCGAATCCGTTAGATTCTCCTTTAGAAATCCGTTATGTCTTTTCGGATTTTTTCGCTTACGCTTTTCGGATTTCCGGATGCACTTTAATGCTTCTATCCTGTTCACAGACGCTAGAGGTCTACTTCCGAGGGCTGGGTACTAGTCTGAGCGAAAGTTGTTGACGGGAAGCAACCGGCAAAACTCCGAAAGCTGTTCTTTGTGGAGGGTGGGAAAGGCATTCAATGTGGAATGCTCACAATTCGCGCCTAGGAAGCCCGTAGAGAGGTTTTGGCGGCTAGATGGTGTTTTGGTATGTCCACAGGCACTTGGGCGCTCTACGGCTAATTTACGGGCGTTTACGGGGGCTTCCTTCCCTGAAAACCCGGGGCGGGATTGTGACCCAGGCGGATCTTCGGCCTTCGGGGGCTTCTCCCATGTCAAGGGCACCCAAAAAAATTGACTGCGCAAACTTCAAGCCCTACGGGTTTTAGGAACCCACCCTTGACATCCGAAGACCGGTAGGGCAAGGGGTCTTCTATGGGTTTCAGGGAAAAAAGATTGAACCTAGTAAGGGTAGGCGTGGACTTTAGAGCAAGAGGCGCGTACAATGGAGGGGAAGGAACCAACGAATGGCAGACAAGAACCCTAACGGCCAAGAAGATGCAATCACTCTTTCACCCGAGCAGATGGAGATGGTGCGTCAAGGATTAGAAAGTTTAGAACGCGGGGAACAATTCAGCCAAGAAGAAGTTCGCCGGTTCGCACGTGACCGAGTTCGTTCATGGCTGAATCCTCCCAGTCAAAGCGCGTAGTTTGGAGCGGTCAGGCAAGGGAAGACCTGGCGCAAAACTACGACCACACCGCCTATCACTAGGGGTACGACCCAAGCAGAGCATTACGCGGATTTGCTTCAAGCCACGGCGGCCATGCTTGCTCAAGAGCCTCATCTTGGAAAAGCCATCACGGGTTTCCCCACCTTGCTGGGCTATTTCATCAAGTGGAAAAATGCTCGCCACGGCCACCACATCATATTTCGGCGAGCAGACGACGGAATTCAGGTTGTGCGCATTCTTCACAGCGCGATGGATACGCCAAGACACTTGGACGAATCATGATAGAGCCGCGCGAATTTGATGAAGATGAAGCCATTAAGAGCATGTTCACCTCAGAGAGGCTTGCTCATATCGAGATGGCGAAAGCAGATATCAATGCCGGGAATGGGCTAAGCCTCCAGGAGGTGGTTGCCCAGCTTCAAGCGAGCCGTGCGGCATGGATTACCGCCCGAGAGGAAATGAGCCTAGTAGAAGGTAAGAGTAGACTTTAGCGCAGGCCTAACGTACAATAAAGTGATGACTATCCCAAATGAACTTGAAGGAATTTTGCACTCCGACCCTGAAATCATCAGTGGCGCGGTGCGGTTTTTGGGCAGTCGGGTGCCCGTGCAAGCCCTCATCGACACGATGGATGGTGGCGGCACTCTGGAAGAGTTCCTCGAAGGCTGGCCATGCGTCAAGCGCGAACAAGCCCTTGCCGTTCAGACTTGGCGAGGAAAAAATGGAGGACTGCAATGACCGTTCCAAAAGGACTTGAACATGTTCTGAGTATCAACCCAGAAATCATGCACGGCGACTTATGCTTCACCGGAACAAGAATCCCCCTCACCGTTTTCCTTGGAAATATGGCAGAAGGCATGAGCATCGATGACTTTCTCAGAACCTACCCAACCATCAGCCGCGATCAAGTGATGGCCGTCGTACAGTGGGAACATCAAGCCATTCGGCAAGCAGCAGGGATTCAATTGGTCGGGTAATGCGCGTCCTCCTTGACGAGAACATCCCAGAGCAAATCATTCCCGACTTCGTGGGACATGAATGTGCGCACGTCATTCCAATTGGTTGGTCGGGTACGAAAAATGGGGCGCTCATCGCGAAAGCCGAGCAAGCAGGTTTTAACGTCATCGTGACTTACGATTCAAGTATGCCCAGTCAGAACGACATCTCCAGCAAGAACCTTGCGCTCGTCATTCTTAAGCCCAAAGAACAAGGCGTTCAAGCAACCCGCGCCTTAATGGGTGAAGTTTTGATAGCACTTACCACCTGCAAACCGGGTGATGTTCTTACCTTTAGCAATCGCATCATCAAGCCATGACCGATAGCCCGCGCGAATTTGAGATCATGCAGACCGTGGCGGAGCTTTTGGACACTTTGCCCAAAGAAAAGCAACGCCAGGTCATCGCGTTCCTCGCAAGCCGTTATGGTCTCGTGTTGAAAGACCCACCAACAGGTGGCAGTGGTGGCTACCACTCGCGACCGACGGTTCGAAGGTAGAAGTTTCACCTTGCCATTCAAGCGGGGCAGGGAAGTCCCGCCTCTTTATCTGATGACCGAATGCCATACGCGGCCCCAAACGCAAGCGGCTAAAGGGCTGCGCCTTCATGCCGGTTTCCCCAAGTTTCGGCCTTCGGCCTGCAACCCGGGCGATACCCCTTCTGGCATTCACCACGCATTCGCGTCCTCAAGCGCATAGCCTTTTCACGTTCATCAGGCGGGAATTCCCCCACCTGCATAACTTGAAAGGACAAACCATGAAAAACTACCTCGAAGCCTTTGCGGTACGCGAAGACGCAGAACGCTCCTACTGGACAAAAGTCGGTGTGGCGTTTCCAATGAAGAACGGCGGATTCTCGCTTCTGCTCGATGCCATCCCGGCCTCTGCAAACGGTCAATACAAGCTCGTCATCATGCCCGTGAAAGGGGCGGAAGAAGAAGACACCTTCGCAGATCCGTACTACCCGCATGAACCAGGTGAAGCAACACCCATGCACCCACGGTCACGCGGAAACAGATAGCGGGCAACCGACTTCCCGCGCGAGGCACTCCAGTGCCCCGCGCGGGAACTTTCAGGGTTTCACAAAAAATTCACGTGATTTTTTTGGCCGCCCTGATAACCTGAATCCTTCCATGAACGCATTGAAAGGCTTTGCAGATGACTGGAACTCCACCAAACCTTGACCTCTACCAACCTGAAATCGCAAAGGTGATGAAGGTGAACCGCGCCGGCGTACCAGCTCGGCCCTTTACACTCTCGGAGCCCATCGAAGCGCAGGCAAGGGCGATGTGCCAGGCGAATGAAATCCGATTCGAGCGCTTCCTCGAGGAGTTCCAAGAGAGCTACACGGTTGTGGCTTCAAGAGGGCCCAAGTTAGACCGCTACCATCTATCCCAAGGGCTTGTCCCGGAACGCGCGGCAGACCACTTCTTCATCGGTACCCTGCAAACACGCATTAGAACCCTGAACGCAATGCGAAGCGCAACGCGTCAAGGGGATACATGCTCCGAGACTATCGAACCTACGACTCTCAGAACTATGGGCAGGACCACCAAGACGAGCCCATACTAACTGAATTTGAAAAAGACCTCGCTGAAGCCAATCGACAGGCAACACGCGAAGCCCAGCAAGGTCACGAGCATGAATCGCGCCAGGTCATGGACCATCTGAGCATGAAATACAGCGAAGTGCTCGACTACATTTCATCGGGAGAACGGCAGCAGCTCGCTCGGGATTTTCTCTACGAAGCCCGGGCAAAGGACTTGTCCCGCGAGAAAATCTACTTGGAGGCGCATTCTGACCCCGTCAAGCAGCTTGCTTACCGGGAAGGGATTATTCAGGACCAAAAGTTTCTAGAGCGAAACTTTCGGGACCATCCTGAGTTCATGGCAAGGATGCAGAATTTGAGCGAGCAACAGGCGTGCCGAAGTCAGTACGTTGAAGATCGTATCGAAGAAGCGCGGGACCGCGTTTGTGAGCTTCTTCCGGAAAGGGAAGAAAAGAGCATTCAGACAAACCTATCCCAGTACCGCGCGCTCAAGGAATCTAATCCCTCTAAAGCAGCCGAAATCTTTGACAGACTCAAACCCAGAGAAAACGAGCTCGATACTAGCCAGGAGCGATGATTTAAGCGACATAAGGGTTTGGGTCAGCCTCACGGTTCCAGTGGTTGTGCTGAAAGTACCGAAGTTTCTTGAACCAGAACATGGGCTCATCACCAACATAGGCCAGGCCCCAATCGTCGCTCACTCCTAAGATTTGCTCGGGGCGAATTTTGGGTTCTACGACGCGACCCATGTTCTCCGAAAAATTCGTCGAACTGCTATAGCCGCCAGCAGAGGTGCCATAGGACGTTCCCGTGCTGTAGCCCGTCTTGACCATCTTCGTTTCCATTCCAGCGAGTTCGGAAAAGTATTTTGCCGTCTCAAGGTCACGCGTTCCCAAGAGGTGCTGGAAGGAGTTTCCCAGAATCGACTGCCAGGTGTCTGGGTAATTCGCCTTGATTTGGCCAAGGTCTTGCCAGAATGTCCAAATCCGAAAATTGTATCCACGCATGATGGAATAGGCCCTGGGGAGAAGCTCGAACTGGCGAAGCTGAAACGCCTCGTCCACAATCATGAGGGTTGGCACGCCTTTGCGAGCTTTCCGCGTGGCGATGTTGATTGCGCTGGTGAGGACCGCACGGAGCCATCCTGCATGGGACTCGAGGTAGTGTGGCGGGAGCACGATATAGAGTGAAAAGCCGCCCGAAGCAAACGCATCGAGTGCCCGGTCTTTCCACCAAGTGTTGTTGTAAAAGATGGAGAGAGGAACTTTGGTTGCCAGTTTCTTTCGCTCCTCTTCGCCCGTCCCGGTAATGAACCTGTTTTCGTAGAACTTCCGGAACTGGAAAGGCTCTGAAGATTCATTAGAGGAGAGGATACGCCGCATGAGCGGGTCACTCAGAAACTGCAAGTCGGAATTGCATTGGGAGAGCACACCGCCAAAGGTTTTCTCGGGCATGGCTTCCATGCGGCGGCCACATTCTTGGATCTCCAGATTTGCGCTGGAGAGCATCTTGTTGAAGACGATGCGCCATTCGTCGCTACTGGAAGAAAGCACGGCCCGAACCGAGCCCAGGTCTCTTTGCCCTTCAAATTCTTCATCCGTACAAACGAGCATGATGAGGCCCGTGAGAAGGTCTTTGGCGTTGTTTCGCCACATGGGGTCTTTGTCAGAGCGGCTGACGAGCAGGGCATCTGCCATGCTGAGGCTATCCGCGTAAAACGTCGCGCTCAGCGGCTCGATTTCAGAGAGTGGGTTATAGGTTCGAAGCTCGGCGTGCTCTGGCAAGCGGCCTCCCATCATATTAAAGGGGTCAAGAATGACGGGGATTTGGCCGTGGAGTCTGGCCCTTGCACTTGCTGTAACCATCGCAACTTCGCCTTTTGGGTCGATCACAATAATGGCTCCCCTGTAGAAGAGGCACGTCGGCGCAATCGTGCAGGCGAACTTGCCGCTTCCGGTCCGGCCAATCGTGACCCCGTGTTGGGTGCCGAAGGAGACGATGACCTTGTTCGTTCTGGAGTTGAGCCCGAGGGAAGGCGCGGTGAGAACGCGGCAATTGTTATGGAAGAACTCAAGATACTCTGCGAGGGGCTTTGAATCCAGATGCTTGACGATGGCGTTCCAGGCTCTCTTGCCGCAATCTTTTGGCGTTGATTGAGGGCCATTAAGGAATCGGACGGCGAAACCATCGTCGATTTCAAAGTCCCAGCCGTCCATTCGGCCTGACCATCTTTGATCCGTGAGGTGGAAGAAATCACCCTTTCCCTGAAGTCTGAGCGCGTATGCGCGAACGCAAAAGTATGTTTTTCGGAGGAGCTTTTTAAGGTCCATAAAATTCTCTCAATCTCCCCTGTTGAGCAGCAACGAATTTGAAAGGTTCGGCCTCTATATTTATGCAGAGGCGCAAGTTATGCGCGGGAATACCGCGCCTGACTTGCCAGGGAAGGGAACACCCTCCCCGTTGGAACCCCACCCTGTAGACAGCACTCCTTGCGGTCCCTATGAAGCAGAGCGCCAAACGAGCCAGCGGATCCGAAAAGCGAAAAGCCACCACTTCGCTTTGCGTTCGTTTGACTCCGGCTGAGCGTGAGCTGCTCGAAGAAATGGCGGCCAGTCAATCCGTGAGCCTAGGAGCCTTGATGCGAAGCGCGGTTTTCCAAAGGCCCCTCCCCAGGCGGCGAAAGAAGCCAACGGTGAGCGAGCGGCTGATCAGCCAGCTGCTGGGTCAGCTCGGAAAGATGGGTAGCAACCTGAACCAGATTGCCCGAAGCTCAACCATGAATTCTCTGTCCGACTTTCGGGCGCTCCGGGAGATGCAAAAAGACCTCGCCAAGATGCGCGATGCTTGCCTTCGCATCCTTGGATATGACCTATGATTATCAAAGGGCGGTCGCGGGGCGGGGCACCTTCTTTAGCTTCCTATCTCTCCAGCTCCAAGAATGAGAAAGCGGTGCTCATGGAGGTTCGGGGGACGGTGAGCGAAGACCTGAGATCGAGCCTTCGGGAAATGGAGGTATCAGGGCTCAATGCGACCCAATCCGAAAAGGTGCTGTACCACGCGCAGATCGCTCCCCGGCATGATGAGCGGCTTTCAGAAGGGCAGTGGAAAAGGGCGGTAGACCGGCTTGAGGGTGAGCTGGGTCTATCCGGTCAGCCCAGAGTGGTGGTGCTCCACCAGCACAAAGGCGCGGAGCATGTCCATGTTGTTTGGTCGAGGGCAGACCTTGAAGCGGGGAAGTGCATTCACATGAGCTGGGACAACCGGGCGCACCACAAAGTGGCACGCGAACTTGAGCGTGAGTTTGGGCTCGAGGAACTACCTGAGCAGAGTCAACGTCGTGGAAATCAAAGGAGCGAAAGTGTTCATCGAGCCCAAGAGTCTCGTGATCCAGCTACCGCTGAGCGGGTTAAGAGGGCGGCGCAAGTGGCTTTGGAGTCCGGTGACCTAGCGTCAAATTTGAAGGAGCAGGGGCTGATCCTAGCAAAGGGTGATCGCCGCGCCGTTGTCGTCCATGACCCGGATTCAGGCGAGACTTACAGCCTATCGAGACTCCTGAAGATTAAGGGGAAAGAGCTGGAGCCGCTGATGGGTGAGACTGAGCTCAAGCCCCTGGCCGAGATCAAGAAGGAAAGGGACATGTCGGCAGACCAGATGACGAGGCACCTGTCAGAACGAAGGGCCAAGGAGTTGATCCGGGAAACTTTGCAGATGTCAGTAGCCAACTCTCCAGACGCAAGAGGCATCGGCACTGACTTGAGTCCTGGTTAGGCCCAACCATGAAATGATTGTCCACGAGCACATTGGTGACTATTTATGTGCGGTCAACTTCTCCCGTCCAATGCTCTACGGCAGCTGGAGTGCCATCGACTGTTGAAGCAGCGAAGCAAGCACTCCACGATCCTTTTGCAAAGCAAAGCATCAGTAGTTCAAGACCATCTTCAAACACTCGGGAAAGAACCAGATCGCCGGTTCCCATTATTTCAACCTTGTCTGCATAAGCATAAATGTGTTCATCAGGCGATAAGGCAGTCTTGATGCACCAGTAAAACCTACCGTTCTCGGATGGTCCAGAATTCATTCAAGAATTCTACCGTGTACCCAACTATGCCATGAGCATCGAGGGGACCACGTTTGCTACATAGCTGCTTGGCTTAAGGTATTAAGAGAGGACAATCGAGCGATTTTCACGGCAGCCAGTTTGGCTCAGAAGGCAATAGGTCACGTCAAAGGTGCTCTTCCAACTCGTGAACTTGACCGTTCTAGCCCGATATCCGCTTCTTAGCAACAAATCAATCTCGAGCGATGGATCAAGAAAACGAAGTTCTCACTCGTACATACGCAAAGAGAGGTCTCTACTCAGTGTGGTAGAGACCTCCACGGTTGCTCGTGCATTTTGATAGATGTCTTCAAGGTCGCGGCGCGTCCTGTCGCTTCTCAAGGCTCGTGTCAGTCAACGCGATGGCCTGGCCGTTCCTGATCTCGATGTTAAAAACATCACGAAAGAAGCGCACACGTTCTTCAAGTGGCTTTGTAAGTAGTTCGCTTTTGAATTGCTGCAGAAGCAGCTTGCACTTGTCTTCAAGGGCAGTGTTGTTTTGTCTTGTCATTCATTTTCCTTATCCTCCTTCAAGTACTCTCCACCCGGTAGTGACCAGAACTACTTTCCAGCGTTTTGCGCTCTTGTTCAAGGACTTTTCCACCTCTTTGACACTGATGTCAAGTTGTGTCGCAATTTCTGATGCAGTCAGACCACGATAGTGCCTTTCAATGAAGATGTGCGCATCCATCGCCCCAAGTTTTTCAGCAATTAAGTCAAAGATCAGACTATGTACAGCCAGTTGTGCCGGGTCGTTCGGGCTAAAAGGTTCAATCATTAGCTCGTCAAGAGGAGATACCCTTTTCTGGCGCCGATCCGGAAACTCTACGTTTACGCATCGAGTGAGGCAGCACCGGATGGTCTTCTTTATCGAGCACCATGGATCAGATTGCCGGATGACGCTCTCATCGCTAATGACCTTTAAGAAGCTATCGTCGATCACTTCCAGCTTTAGTTCGTCCTTGCGTTGCGGACACTTGATGCCACAAAACCAGAAGCGCTTCAGGCTCTGGTTGACAATGCGCAAAGCTGGCGGTTGGAATGAACGGAAAGCCAAGCTGATGACTTCGGGGCTCGGTTCGTTTGTCTCGAAGACCTTCGTAAGGTCTTCGACGAAGCGAGCACATTCTTGAATGTACTGAGGGTGGGGCTTACGGTTAGGAGCTTTCTCAAAGGAGATGTCTTGGGCGGTATCTATGTCGCCAATGTCGATTTGTGGGTTGTTTTTGGAGTTCATCGCTATGACCTCATGGGGTAAATTATCATCGTGGTTTTCGTCGAAGAAGACTTCAGCCAATGTCGGTCGGAGCCGACCAAGGCTCGGTTATGAGCCTGGTCGACGTCCATACCAAGCCAGGAGAATTGGCTGGGCTTGTTTTGCCTGGCGTGGGTTAAGAATTTTCGTCCGCTGTTAGACAGTTTCTTCTTAAGAAGAAGTCTGGGTGATCCTTCAACCCAGACCCTTGAAGTAGAGGGGTTTAGAAATGAGATGATCTTCCCGTCCAGTTGGTCGATAACTTTGGCCGTCTTGGGTTCAATGACTATGTTAACTTTGTTAATCCCGATGCCGATCCAAATCCCCGCGATGAAAATGGCGATTATGCCGGTGAAGATGGCGAGTGAAGCTCGTAGCTTGGAAACGATGGTAGAACTGTCGATGCTGGTGATACTCATGGTGTTTTCCTTTGCGGTCTCGGTTGTGTCCGAGCCGCGTCTTCATAATCTATAGCCCACGATCGGGCGATTTTCGGAAAGTTTTTTTGAAAAATTCTTAGGAGGAAAATTTGAACCTGCCTCCATGGGCGGTTGAGGCAGGTTCTTGAGAGCTTAACGGCAATCAAGCCGTGTACGGCAGCCCTTTTAGGTCGTGGAGGTTCCGTACGAACAGAAACAAAAGCATCAGTCCGTAAAGAAGGTAGGTGCTCGCGGCGATCATGGCGGCGATCTTTAAGACCATGCCGATCAATGCTCTGCCGGAGTCGGATATTTTTGGTCGGGTCTTCTTTTTCATAGTGTTTGTTCTCGTTTGGGTGGATTCAGTAGGCGGTACGATCTGCGACCGTACATATCCTATGCGCACATACACCCCTTGATCTGGAATGTTTCTTTCCTAGATTCGTAGCCATGTTTTCCGCACCGGTCAGCAGCTCATCGGTTCGCGAACCGGTGAAATAGTCCTTAGACGGTCGAGCTACCGAATGCTGTGGGAAGAATCCCTATGATGATTTTCAGCTTACGAACGCCTGCCTTCCGCTCGGTTTCTGCACGTTGATTTTGGGCTACCAATTTGCCAGGACCATGGTTGACCGTTTCGATTTCGGCATCACTCTTTTTTGGACATCTTGTGTCTTTTTTCGTCGATCGTTTCTGGCCACTGTCGGCATAATCCTCCATGAGATTCAGATAACGCCATGACCAAACCTTGTCAGGACGTGGCGAGGTGTTCAATCTTGTTTCAACGCGGGGCGGCTTTCCTAGACGGAGACCACTTTTGGATAACTCTTTAAGGAAAGCAACGACTCCGCTTTGAAAGGTCTGGGGCGGTCCTCATACGTCTCAATAGCTACAAAGTGGAACGGGTGGCTATGATGCCAAGAAAAGCTCCGTCGAACCAGCTATGCACTTAAGCAAATGCCGGTTTCCGGATTGAGCGTAAGGCTCAATCATCGGGCTGCTTAAGACTTTTGCAACCATGCTTTGTTATTCTGGCCCTCTTAACTTAGGGAGAGCCAGATGATGGATCAACAACGGGGCGGAGCCGATCTTTACGAGCGCATTACTAAGCAGATCGTCGCGGCAATTGAATCAGGCGTCGGTTCTTGGGAGATGCCGTGGCACAGCCTTGACGGTAGCATGACGCTACCCGTCAACATAGAATCAGGTCGGCAGTACCGAGGTGTGAACACGATTGGCCTATGGGCCGAAGGCTTCACGAAAGGTTACGATTGCAATATGTGGGGCACTTATCGACAATGGTCAGAGAAGGGGGCACAGGTTCGGAAAGGCGAAAAATCCTCTCTGGTAGTTTTCTGGAAATTCCTTGAGGATGGCGGCGCATCCGAGGAACCGACGCAAGAAGGTACACACGAAAAGGAAGGTCACCGCATCCTTGCCCGTGGTTATCCGGTCTTTAACGCTTTGCAGGTGGATGGCTTTGAAATTCCCGTCCGCCCTGAAATCCCAAGACGAGAACGCATTGAGAGTGCGGAGGCGTTTTTTGCTCAGACTGGGGCAATCATTCGATATGGCGGGAACCGCGCATACTACCGGGCGAGTGACGATCACATTCAGATGCCGCTCTACGAAGCCTTTGACGACCCGATCAATTTCTATTCCACGCTTGCCCATGAGTTGACACACTGGACTGGTCACGAGAATCGCCTGGCACGCGACCTCACAGGGCGATTTGGCTCGGAAAGCTATGCCGCAGAAGAGCTTGTAGCGGAACTGGGAGCGGCATTCCTTTGCGCAGAGCTTGGTTTATCCCATGAGCCAAGAGAGGATCATGCGTGCTACATCGCTTCTTGGCTCAAGGTTCTTAAGGAAGACAACCGGGCAATCTTCACAGCGGCGAGTTTGGCTCAGAAGGCGGTGGATCATGTACGTGGTGTTCATCCAACTCACGAACTGGTGCGACCTAGCCCTATACTTGCACCATAACCCCACATCGGCCTCACCCAGGGATGTCAACCGGCTTTAGTTAAGGTTGAAACGCCTCCAAGGTATCGCCTCAAGCGGGACTCGGGAAAGAAAGCGCACGATGTCGTTGCGCCCAAAATAAGTTGGTATGCCTCGATGATCTTGGGCCATAAGAATGACGGGAACACCTCCGAAATGAGGTGTGAAAGAATTGGTTGCACGTTTTGCTGCAGTGCTGCTCTGCACGACGTGTCGCTTTACGATGACGATGGCAAAACGAATGCCTTGTTCTTGAATGATTGCGCCTTCAAATGTCATGGTTTTTGGGGAGGGGCGACTAAGCCGCCCCAGAGGTCAGGCTCGTCCCGATCCGTTTTTGCTTGGATCAACGAGGTCATACGTCTGACCGGGTTTAGGTGTCGGTGGCAAAGGTTCTCCTTGCACCGAGGTTCGTTCGCGCCCGGTATGCCCGCCGCGCGGGCCGATGATCTCATATTGGCCCGAGGCTGGTGCCGTCGAGCCGGGCTTCAGTCCAGAAGTGGGTTTATTGGCCATATTCGTCTCCTTGGTGCCGCATTTGCGGTCCGTCATGAAAGGGGTAGCTAGGAATATCTCGGTTTTTGCCACGATGGCAAAAATTTCATTAACGTTAGCTATCTTTCTGTGGAGGAAGTTCGCGGAGCGACAGGGATGAAAGCATCGGCCATCGGACGAGTAGTGAGGAAAGAGAGAGTCAAAAATCTCTTGTATTTACAGGCCTATAGGTGGGTCTCATCTCCGCTACTTTGGTGGCCTGGTGAATCTGACCTCAAAGAGCTGGCAATGGACATAGTTTCCGAAGCAGTCTGCAAGACAATAACTGGCGAGAGAACTTGGAATCCTTCCGAGCATATAGCTGAGAGCGGCTTACTTTCTCAGCAGGATGAGAGTGCGCTGATCGGACATCTCCTTGGAGCGATCAAGAGTATCGCAGATAACCGGAACAAGAACATAGAAAATAAGTTGAACAAAGTTGCACTAGACACTCCGCAAGCCGCGGCGAAGGCGGCTGCTGAACCGTCCGCACAAAGTCAACTTGAGGCCGATGAGTTCTATTACGGGCTCTTGGTCGAATTAGGTGACGACGAAGTCTGCTGCAAGATCGTAGGGCTCTGCTATGATCAACGGCTTAGGCCTGATGACGCCATTGCACAATTGGACTTGACGGATTCCGAACGTCATGCGGCGAACAAGCGCTTGAAACGCAAGGCTCGGACGTACCTTCAAAAACTTAGGTCGGGAGGCTGAACCAATGCGCAAAGACGAATTGAATAGCAGACGATTGAGCCCAGATGAAGCTCTTGCTGAGTTCATCCGCTATGTAGAGGATCCAGACTTCATGGATGATGAGGAGCTAGACACTTGTATGGCTGAAGCAGGGGCCGATCTCGTCGCGTTCGGCAAGCGACTTGATGCCGATATTGAAAGGGCACTGAAGAAGGCTCGTTTAGCCGAAGCAGGAGAGAGCCGGAGCAGATTCATGATGACTCGGATTCGCCAGGTTGGACACCAGATTACGATGTCACTCGAGGAGAAACGCGCTGAAATCAAACGGCGCTTAGGGTTGCAGGGAAGTGGCCAAGCGGCAGCGGTGTTCAATCGAAATTATGAGAATGCCGCTGACGAGCAAGATATAGACGATTTACTGGAGTCTCTTCGTGCCCTTGACGAGCGAGCTGGAGAAAGCGATGATGCCTCCTGACCTAGAACGTGCGAAACGTGCTGCACTCATCCTGATTGATCAATTCGGAATCACCGAGCCTGAAGAAATCAATCTCGAAAGCATAACCTGGGATTTAGGCATTGATATTCACGAGTGCAGTCTGGCGAACTCCGAAGCTCAGTTAATCCGCAAAGGGAAGCTTGGCGTTATTCGAATTCGACACGGACAATCGGAGGCTCCGAGAGGACGTTTCTCAATCGGGCATGAACTCGGGCATTGGGTTCTTCACCCAAATGAGAATCAGTATTGGATATGTACAGAAGACCAAATCCATCTTTATCAGGGTAGCGCCATGGAGGTCGAAGCGAACGTCTTCGCCTCTGAGCTGCTCATGCCGACACCGATCTTCAGGCCGTTGTGCAGAAGAGGGACTGTTGGCTTCAATCTAGCCGATCACCTCGCAGCAAAATTCCGAACGTCGCTCCAAGCGACAGTCCTACGGATGGTTGATGAAACAGACGAAGCTGCCATTGCAGTTTTGTCAGATGGCAACAACGTATGCTGGTCAAAACGTAACCAGCGAAAGTTGCCAGACTTCGCCTTCCATCTTGAAAAAGGACGTTCACTACATGACGATACACTTGCGTGGAACGCTACTTTAGACGGAGATTCGGCCGGATATGTGGATGCACGAGTTTGGTTTCCCAAGTTGAAAGAAGCGTATCGCTACAAAGTATATGAGGATGTGCGTTATCTCGATGCCTACGAGTTGACGCTTTCGCTCATCATCGTACAAGAAGAATGAGTATTCATTCGATCCGGTGCATTGCCATGGGAATAATCATTGAGCTTTAGGCATCAGGAAACCGGAACAAACGATGTCGGATATCACAGAGAGACATGTGTGCAGTGTTGTATCCGTTACGAAGAGCTATCACAATATCTTCGTCTAGATTGTTGCGTACAAATGCCCACTCTGAATTTCCATTGGGAACACCTCTCGATTTCAACGAGAGGTAATTTGTGACGTGGATGGTTTCTCTCAGCGCCAACTCTTCAGTTAGTACCATATAGCGAGTTTTCTCCACACCGCTCTTCAAGATGCCTTCACACTCTGCTCTAATTTGGTCTGGGTCTGCCAGCCGCATGATGGAAACTCGCCTATGAGTGTCTAAGTGAATAATTCTGTTACTTGCATCATCTCCAATCATGTCGAAAGCTTGGACAAATAAACTAAAATAGGACCTTGAAAGTAGCTCCAGTTTTGGACCCAATGTACATCCTTGCGCCAAATAATGCCTGTAAATTGTCCTGCAGAGGTCACTGTAAGCTGTACATAGAAGTTCACGATACTTTGGCAATTGATGTTTCCGTAGTGTGGGTTCCCCGGTTTCTGCGTAGTGTTCCCTGGTTCCGTATTCGATTACGTAATTAAGTAAGCGATGCTGGTCATCGATGAGATTTAGCGGATGACCGTGCTGTTCATGACGCTTGGCCAATGCGAGATGCCTGTCTAGCCGAGCTCTAACGTACTCGTAGAAATCTAGTTCCCAGATATGATTTGCAGTACGTTCGTATGAAGTGGTTACCTTTATGGCCTCTGTTGCAAGCATTTGAGCTGTCTCCCAACCTGCATGCCCTCTTGATGTAAAGTGATTGCAGAACAAGTACACCAATGAGAGGTAGTTCTTATGGAGCGTTGGGTTGTCTGGATTTACATGTTCTCGAAAATACTCATATGACAACCGATGAATCTCTGAAGCACAGGCATTGGATCCGTTGTAGAAGTCTCCATTACAACAGGCATTATGCCATTCTCGCCGAGATTGACGAAAAGATGGAGAGTGATGAGCACTACACATCCACTCAAATGACAACATGACAGGTATTATGGCCCAGAATCTAGCTGGCTAGATAGGGTTTGGAGGGCAAAACTTCTGCTGGTATCTTGCCCGGAATCGAGAGATTATGGAAATAACTTCTTCGGAGGGCCCCATGTCTAAGTTTATGCCCGAGTCATTTGCGAGCGAGAGCACCTGCTTAAACTCGCTTTCTGCGAGAGTAAAGCCATAGAGTGCGTATTCGAGAGCCATTCCAGTGCCGTGAATTCTAGCAGGTCCAGAAGTGCGATGTAGCTGGCCATGCCAGCACCAAGCTTTGAAGCCGCTTTTGTCGCTTACTGCCGGACTGCCATCTCCTGGTGAGTGAGGACGTCCTTCCTCATCAAAGTGTATTTTTGGAGGTTCCACTATGAGTTCTTTCCTGGACGGTAAGTTCATAACCCAAGTATTTTGACATATTTCTGACGGATCCACGTTTTCGAGCGGATGCTGAACAATTGTGAAGGCTAGTATGGAGGCTGGAATTGTCAAGGGGCATAATTGTTGTTAGTAGTAGAGTTACTGGCCCTGTGTATTTATGACGTGCAGTTGCTGAAAGAGGTTCCTTTTCGGCAAGGATCGTTCATGCCTCATAACCCCTTTTATGAACCCTGTTAGTGGGGTAAGATTCTGACGAGGAGGGTGGTCCAAATTGGACACCCGTCACGGAGGACAAATATGGGTAACAGCAGCCAGGACGGCGCGGCGGAGATTTTGTCGGGGGCCTTAGTGCCCTCGTTTTCGAAAACGGGCACAGAGATCCTCGTGCCGTCAGACGTGCCCGGCCGCAAAACGCCCGCTGAGGCGATCGCGGATTACTTCGGGGCCAAGATCGCCAACGCCAACACTCGCGACGCGTATCTTCGGGACACCAAAGAGTTCGCGGCCTGGTGCCAAGATCGAGGCATCTATCTTCACGAGGTCACTACGCTCAGGGTCGCGTCGTTCCGGGAGCAGCTTGCGGCAAACGGGAATTCGCCGGCGACGATCAAGAGAAAGCTCAGCGCCTTGCGCAAACTCTTCTCTTACATGGTGGAGACGGGAGCCCTCTCCTTTAACCCCGCGCGTGAGGTGGCCACAGAGCGCATCCGCGTCAAGGGAGGTAAGACACCCGCTCTTTCCGCAGAGCAGATGCGCATGCTCTTTGAGAGCTTCGACGAGACTCGCCTCATTGACCTGCGCGATCGGGCGCTGATCTCCGTCATGGCCTATTCCCTGGCCCGCGTCTCTGCGGCTTTGGCACTCACGCCGGACGACCTCATTGACCTCGGGCGAACGCAAGTGCTCAGGCTCAGAGAAAAGGGCGGCGTTGAGCGCGACATTCCCGCACACCCGAAGATGGTCGAGTACATCGATGCTTGGATTGCGGCCAGCGGCCGTAGTAAGAGCCAGCCCCTCTTCCCTTCGGTCGAAAAGGACCGGGTGACTCTCACGAGCTCGTCGATGTCGCGAGGCGACGCGCTGCGAATGGTGAAGCGGCGACTCCTCAAAGCAGGGATTCCGTCGGCCTTTTGCAACCACTCTTTCCGTGCGACCGGCATCACAGAGTTCCTCGCAAACGGTGGAGCACTGGAGGTCGCGCAGAACCTGGCCAACCACGCGGACTCCAGAACGACCAAGCTCTACGATCGCAGAGCTTCTAGGCTTGAACTGGAAGAGGTCGTGCGGATACGGTACTGATATGCGGTTAGGAGAAGCGAAAACCAAACAGGCCCCCGTCCTCCGAGGCATCTGTAATTTGAAGCGGATTGATATGGGGCTCTAATTCAAACCCTTCCGGCAATTCGCGTGGACTTGGCATGTCATCAGAGTTCATCGTGACAATGTATTGAAAACCATACTTTTCCGCTGCCTCAGCACCGATCTTGAGGGCCCTCGCAATTTGTCTTTCATCAGCTCCATCAAACAAGTGGCTGTCGTGAACGAGAAAGCCGGGCATCCTCTTTCCAGCGTTCAAAATCGCAAGGGTCATATCGAAGCAAAAAATCTGCATATGGTTCTTACCCTTGCTTCGCTTCGCATGTATGATTGTCCCGAATTCTGGGCCATTGTCCGTAGGCTCGATTGTCAAACTCCCAGGGTCTTCATACAGCTCTTCGGAGATGGCCTCAAAGGTCAGAATTGCGTTACGGATCGAAGTATCTCGTTCGTCGAGGTCACGCTGCAAATGTGCGAGCAACTGTCCCCGCTTGATGCTCATGTCTGCCTGCTTTGATTCCAGTTGCCTCGCAAGTTCATATTTCTCTCGCAACATGTTAACAGCCGCGGCCACCTTTGAAACGTCATCCTGCAACGCGGAATACTGGTCCAGAGCACCACTTGATCGTAAAACTGCCATAAAGCCTGCGAGCTCCTTGTCTATTCGTCTCTGCTCCTCTCTTCGTTTTGCTAGGCGGACCTTGGTCGTCTCGATTTCAGCTTCCAAAAACTCTCTGCGATTTCTTATGACGGACTCGTGAAACTGGGTCACCTCCTCAAATTTCTTGAGCACTGTCCCACCTAGCTCAAGGCCGGCGGCCTTATATACTCGCTCCACGTCTAGTTTGGGCGGAGGGACCTCCTTGCTTAGGCTTTCCTCTAGTGCCGCTAACACGAGTTCGTCCATCGTGTTGCCATCAGCCAAATCATTCATGAGTCTGGTCAACTCAGAAGCCTTCGCCTCTATAGCTCGGTAATCTTCCGCCACGCGAAAATGCTCTCTGCGGTCCTGGAGATCGGAGAGCGACTTCTCCGCGATGGTCAGTTGAGTACGCAACGTGCCAGCATTCTCAATCACCTCTCCTCCCAATGCACCCTGTTTCAGAGCCTTTCGCAGAGCATCTACGCTCTTTTCAATGTCTCTTACATTCTGCCAATCCTGGGCTATGTGCCAATCCAGGTCAAAAAGGTATGAGAGGTTAACTTGATAATCACCCGTTTGCTGGTTCTTGTAATGCTTCTCTGCTTCGCTAAAGGCACCTTCAGCCTCCCGCCGCAGAAAATAACTTAGCAGCGAACGCATGGAAGGACCGTTCTTACCGCGAGAGCTTGTGACCGGGCCCAACCCAAAAAAGGCGTCCCCGAGTAGTTGCTTCCATTTCGTCAACGACAAGAATGTCCTTCCCGTTTGATCGTCAGTCTCAAGCGAAATAGGCAAAGAAGGCTGCGCCTCGATGTAAAACCGGCTGTTGCCCCCACAACGAGACACGGCAACCTCACTCTCGTTCAGGGTCAACTTCAGCGTGAAACAGGTTTCTTCGAACTCTTTCAGTTTGAAAATGCAGCCGGGTTCGGCGTTACCCGCCAGCATGTAGCTGAGGATTTCCACGAGACTGCTCTTCCCTGAACCATTGCGCGTATTCCGACTGGATGATTTCTCCGTCTTGGTCGCTACAAAAAGGTTAAGGCCTGGCTTGAAGCTAACCGCTTTGAACCTTGCATCAGACGAAGTGATGGACTTAAGCATGGGTCTCCCTCCGGATGAACCCATCTTTAATGTGCACTACACCCAACATATAGAGCAAGTCGATCGCCAAGACAAACCAGTCATACGTAATCACCGAGAGGCCATCGTACTTCTCACGCTGCTCCTGATAGGCTTTCCATAAGCCAGTGATCGTACTGGGTCGATCAAGCAGACCCAGTACTTCCCCGCCTATGTAGATCAGAGAGCGATCTGTTGGGAGGTGCTTTTTAGGAAGGACCATTTTTAGTTTGATCCTCCCAATCCTCAAAAATATCGCAGCGTTCAAAAAGGTAGGCAATGAGTACAGCGACTCCGGCCTGAAAGACTTGTTCGTGCATGCCGCCGGGTGATGAACCGCAGAAAGCAATCAGCTTCGATAAGATTGCGTCCCCAGTGTATCCCTCCGACTTGAGGGACTCATACTTGTTTCGGAAGGTCTGGGCAATCCTCTCACCGCTTTCTGGATCTGGCAATCCGTTGAACAGGCGTTCAACTTGATCGGTCTTCAGTCTCGCGCTTTGCAAGTAGTTGATCGCGTGATCGGAAAGCTCATTCCGAGTTATCTTCGAAGCTGATACCGGCTTTATGTCAACTTCCTCGACCTCAGCCTCCGCCAGGTGCCGAATGACACCTACGAAATCACTCGACCTCAAGCTGTTGAGGTTGGCGGTGTTTGGTGCAACACCACCGCAAATGGCCTCCATATGACGCTCCTCCAGCTTCATAAACTCATCCTCAAGGGCATGATAACCCATGTGGGCCGTGCGAGGGCCATCGTCGGTCGTGCCAAGCCCCAGCAAGCATTTGAGGACATCCGGTCCCAACCCCTGATAGCTGTTATGCACGAAACACCAAGTGTCGA
>CAYRAX010000006.1:10987-33616 GCA_964422285.1 uncultured Chthonomonas sp. | reverse complement strand
GTGACCGAGATTGCCTCTGCCGGCGCCGTTCGATCTGCTGGAATGGCAAAATTCGACCTGCCGGAAATGCAGATTTCTGGTGCCGAGTCCGGCGACACCCTGGCGGTACTCGCCCTAAGGAAGGCAATCGACCACGTCTTGACAGATGGCCCTTTACGAGTGGGAAGTGCGCTCGCCGAGTGGAACATGATGACCAGCAACGATGGTACGATTGAACTCATTCCAGTCCAAGGCAAATCCCAAAACGAGTGCTGCGCGGCTTGGCTACGAACCCCATGAAAACCTACGATATTGTCGAAAATTTGCGGAAAGGCACGGCGACCGGCTTTGAATTTCGACAAGAGGCAATGGAGGCGCTCGGCACTATTTCAGGCTATGATTGGTGCGGAATCTACCGATTGCTGGGCGAAAATCTGGTGCTTGATGCCTACATTGGCGCGCCAACGGACCACACAATGATCCCCGTCGGTCGTGGAGTTTGTGGCACCGCGGTTGCCGAGCGAAAAAACCAAGTGATCACCGACGTCCGCGCGATTGAAAATTATCTTGCCTGCAGCACGCAAACCCGGTCAGAAATCGTCGTGCTTATTGAAAGAAATGGCCAAATTCTTGGACAAATCGACATTGACGGGCACACGGTTGGTCGATTCAGCGCGGAAGACGAGCAGATGCTGGATCAGCTTGCCGAGTTGATTGGCGCCCGCTGGGATTAACCATCGTAGCGGTAGCGACGCGGCACGCGGCTCATGATGCGCGTGACAATTTCGTGCACATTGGTTTTTGCCAGCTGACACAGCTCAACGACCGTCGCCTGGCCACCGATCAAAATGACTTCGTCGCCGATCTGCACTCCGCCCAAATCGGTCACGTCGACGAGTAGTTGGTCCATACAAACGAGACCAATAACATTAGCTTTTTGGCCGCAAACTTCCACAAATCCAACACTGCTCAGACTGCGCGGATAGCCATCGCCGTAGCCAACTCCCAGCGTGGCGATTCGGGTTTCGCGGACGCATTCGAATGTGCCGGAGTAGCTAACTTTGGTTCCTGCGGGCCGAGTTCGTAGGCTCATGACCCGCGCCTTCCAGGTGAGGATGGGTTCAAGTTCACCCTCGAACATGCCGTAAGGGTCGATTCCGTAGGCCGCGATGCCGACCCGCACGAGGTCCTTGACCGTCGCCTCGTATTTGGTCGCGGCCGCGCTATTCGCGGCGTGGATGACTTTGGGCTTGACCGGCAACGCGCTCAGCAGGGCTTCAAAAATCTCCAATTGCCGCATCGTCCAGGGTTCGTCGTTGCCGCTATCGGCAAAGTGGGTACCAATTCCTTCGAGTTCCAACCCACTCATACTAGCGAGCGTTGGCGCAAGGAGAAGTGCTTCTTCGGGCGTGCAGCCATAGCGGCTGAGCCCAGTATCCACTGGCACATGTACGGTCGCAGTGCGCGCTTGACTTTGGGCGGCGGCGGCGAGCGCTTGGCCAAGTTCAAGCCGCTCCACCATCACGCGAAGCTCATAAAAAACAGCCTGCTCCGCTTCGACTTCGAGAATCGGAGAAAGTACCAGGATGGGCTGCTGGATTCCTGCGTCGCGTAGGGCGATGCCTTCTTGCACCGTGGCAACTCCAATCCAATCCGCGCCATTTCGAACCGCAAACTTCGCGATCGGCACCAATCCGTGGCCATACGCATCGGCTTTTGCGACCAGCAGCAGCGCGGCGGCGGCGCCAATTCGCCCGCGAATTCGGGCCAAATTTCGCCCCAATGCTGGAAGGTCAACTTCGATCCACGTTCGCGGATAGGGATTCACTGCGTAGATTTTGGCTGGAATTGACGCCACCGGGTACAATGAGCCTTGCGTGGGAGGTCGAATTCATTTGGCCGACATCACCACGGAGGTTAATTTGAGAAAGAATACGAAGAAAAATCGTTTTTCGTCGCGTTTCATCGATGCTCAAAAGCAAGTGAACGGCGACAATTTTTACACCTTGGACGAGGCCATTGCGCTCGTCAAGAAGACGGCAACCGCCAAGTTCCCCGAGTCGATTGATATGTCGATTAAGCTAGGGATCGACCCTCGAAAAGAGAACGTTCGCGGCACAACGAACCTTCCGCACGGCACCGGCAAAGTCAAAAAAGTTGCCGTTTTGGCCAAAGGTGACGCGGCCAAGGAAGCCGAACAAGCGGGCGCCGACACGGTGGGTGCCGATGACTTGATCACCAAGATCCAAAACGGATTCAAGGATTTTGACATCATCATCGCTCACGACGAGATGGCTCCCCAGATTGGAAAGATCGGCAAAATGCTTGGCCCGAAAACTCCCAACAAGAGGAACGGCACGGTAACGAATGCCGTTGGCACGGCGGTCAAAGAAATCAAGAGTGCTACGCGCGTCGAATACCGAGCCGATAAGGGTGCCGTAGTTCACGTGCCGCTGGGCAAAGCCAACTTCACCGAGGCGCAAATCATGGAAAACCTGACCGTCGCGCTTGGCGCAGTGGTCAAGGCCAAGCCGAGCACTGCAAAGGGCAAGTACATCCACTCGATCACGCTGAGCTCAACCATGGGCCCGGGCGTGCACATCGATGTCGCGGCGGCAACCAAGACGGTTAGCTAACGACTAACAGGCACAAAATTAAGAACCCGGCTCTGTGTGGCCGGGTTCTTTCTTGGTTTGACGGATGAGGACCGGAAGCTTGATCGACTTTAGTTGGCTTCCGCAACGGTTGACGAGAGATTGGAATCGACTTCGATGGTAATGGACGCACCATTGCCCACCGGAATCGATATCGCGTTGGTCTGACCTTCACCCGAGCTTGAGCTTGATCGTGGGCTCGTCGCTTTCGTTGGTCGGCTTGATGACCTCGGAGCTTCTGGTCGCGCCGGTCGCGACAATCGGCTTCGTAGCTCGCTCATTCGCTGCTCAAATGCCTTCTTCTGCTCCTTATTCATGGGGCCATAAATGACGTGCGCCTTGCGGTTTTTCGCCATCTCCGCAGATCGCTTCGCCCATTCGCTGGCCAATTTGCTCCAATCCGACTGAACCTTCTTGTCCTTTTGATTCTTGAGGGCGAGGTCCCGCGCGCGCTGCACGAGGTCCATATCGTTGAATCCAAAGACATAGGTGAGCGCGCCATCGTGGAGTTTCAGTGCGTCAAGCGCCTTTAGTTCCTCGCCAGATCGCAGGGCCTCCATTTCCTTAAAGTAGAAGTCGGGAACCTTGATTTCAAATTTGCCATCGGGCATCGCAGGAACTTCGATCGGCGGAGTTTCGATGGGAGGCATCACGCTTGGCGGTGTTTCAACTGGAGGTGCTGCAGCGCCTATGCGATCCTTAGCCATGAGCTTTGCTGCTGCGCGCTCAAGTCGTGCGGATGCTTCGCGAAGCTTCTTGGCTTCTTTCATAAGCTCGGCAGGCGTGACTTCCTCATCGTCGGCCTGCGCAATGATGTCGTCGACGTCTTCAATACTCGGCGCGATCATCGGTTCGTCTTGGTCGTCGTCGCTGGCCACGGCTTTGCTCTCGCACTCGTACGATGAGCTGTCATCGGCTTGCACGCCGGGCGCCGCAATATCAAAGTCGCCAATCAGGTTGATCGAGCCTTTGCTCGGGGTCACAACACCCTTGGGAATGCTCACCGGGCTCTCAGACTCGTTCGTATTCAAGGTGTTCTTGGCGTGCGATGGCTGGGCCATGGCGGTCAGCCAATCAAAATTGAAAAGGTGTGCCCTTGGGATAAGGTCGATGGCACCAGCCACCGCGACAAACCCAATTACCAAACCACTCGTGATCGCAAACTTTCGCATCGAAATTTCCTCACTGTTTCTTGGGACCTTTTTGGCACCAATATGCACGGTACCAAGTTAAGATCACCCAAGGTTCCCAAAATATTACAAAAATCGAAACTTTTTGGTTGCGCTACGCAAAATTGCCGTTTTCCGGTATAGATAGCGATCATGAAGTCAGGGTTCTCTCAAGTCGTGCCGCTCGGCCTAGCCGCACTGATGGTTGCATTTGCACCCGGCGCGCAGGCCACCGTTGTCAAGCGAGTCAGCTTTCCAGCTCTCTCGCCCGATGGATCGCGCGTCGCATTCAGTTGCCAAGGGGATATTTGGCTGATGTCGACGTCCGGCGGAACGCCAACGCGCTTGACAGTTAATCCCGCGCGAGATGTTCAGCCGCGCTGGACACCCGATGGCAAGCAGATCGTTTTCGCCTCCGAACGCTATGGAAACAGCGACGTCTTCATCATGAATGCAGACGGTTCGAACCTGCGGCGGCTAAACTACGACTCCTCAGCAGAGCAAGTTACCGGCGTTTCGGCAGATGGTAAATGGGTGCTTGGATACACCGGCCAGTGGGGACGCGGCGACTGCTATAAGCTCAGCATCGACGGCGGCGACTTGATTCGCTTGACCATGCACCCATTGGAGATTGAGTTCACGCCGACGATGACGGCGGATGGCAAGTCGATTGTCTATTGCTCAGGCGGCAGCGGCGGCACCTGGCGCAAGGCCCAATATAAAGGCAGCAATAGCCCCGAAATCTTCATCGGCGACAACTCGGTGCCGATCCAAAACATTCGAAAATTAACCTCAAACGAGGATCTGGACCTGTTCCCGATGGTCAGCGGCAACACGATTTTCTTCATTTCGAACCGCAGTGGATGGCCAAACTTGTGGTCGATGGGGCTGGATGGCTCGCGGCCGGCGAAGCTGACAAACTTCTCCGACGGCACCATGCGCTGGCCCAGCATCGCCAAAAACGGGGAGAAGATCGCCTTCGAGTGGAATTCTGAGATTTACATCTATGACGTCGCCAAAAAGGCTTCAAAGAAGTTGGAAGTCGATATTCCAGACGATTTGCGCACCAATCCCGAAGTCGCCCTTAACCTGACCACGGGCGTTTCGGAGTACGCGCTCTCGCCGGACGGCAAGCGCATCGCCTTTGGCCTGCGCGGCGACCTATGGCTGATGCCCGAGCGCGGCGGCACTACGCGGCGAATCGCGTCAGCTCCTGCCATGGATCAGGGCGCAATTTGGCTGGATGACAAGTCCATCCTGTTCTCATCTGGTCGTAACGGCAAGCGCGAGCTTTTCACTACTGATACTTTTGGAAACGTTAAGCCCTTCTTCGCTGATGCGGCGGATTGCGGCGGAGCCAAGCTATCGCCAGATGGAAAAACTCTGGCATTCGTTCGCGGCAGCAACGAGTTGGTCACCATGCCCGCGGCTGGCGGCGCCGCCAAAGTCGTTGTCACTGGCCCATTTTTGGAAGGGATCATCGGTGAGCCGTACTTCAATTTTTCGCCCGATAGCAAATGGCTGGTGGTCAACTTGCTGACCGATCGCGGCGGCACCAATGTAACGCTCATCAACCTTGAATCTGGCAAGCAAATTGTGGCGATGCGCGCCGCGCGAGATTGCTCGGAACCCAAATTCTTGCCGAACGGTCGGGGCCTTTATTTCACGGCCAACGAGTTTGAGAATGCAAATCTGTTCGTCGTAGACCTGGTGCCCGACGAGGTCACCTACCGCGAAGATGACCTGGATAAGTTGGATGAACCCAAAAAGGAAGAACCCAAGAAAGGCCCCGTTGAAGTCAAAATCTACGAGCCGGGATTGGAATTGCGCGTCCGGCAGCTGACATCCGGCGCAACCTCAAATCCCGTGGCAAGCAACGACGGAAAGACGATCTGGGCGAACGTTGAAGGCCAATGGACCGCAATCGCCGCTGATTCCGGTCAGGCAACGCCGGTCGCCACCGTTTCGGGATTTGTGCAGGCGCCGAGCCTAGACAAGTCCGGCAACAAGCTCTATTTTGTGTCTGGAGGCAAGCTGGCCGCGGTTCCCACGAATGCTCCCGCGCCACCCGCTCCCATCAGCTTCAGTGCTCAATACGTGCTGAACCTGCGCGAAGAAGAGCGCGCGCTATTCGATGAAATTTGGTGGGCGATGGACCGCGGATTTTATGACAAGAACATGCACGGGAAGGACTGGGGCGCGATTCGCAAGAAGTTCGCCGACGTGATTCCTTATGCAGCCGACCGCGATGATTTTTACGCGATTGTTGGCGAGATGTTCGAGGAATTGAACAGTTCGCACCAGGGCGCGACCGCTCCCGGACAGCCGACTCCAGGCGACGTAACCGGATATTTTGGCGTCGATTGGGATTGGGCTAAGGTCGCGAATGGCCAGTACGTGGTCGCCAATGTTCAGGTGACTTCGCCCGCATTCAACCCGCAATCCGAGCTCAAGGTTGGCGACCAAGTCATCGCCGTCAATGGCACGACGATTTCGCAGGGCCAGCCGCTGGCCAAGCTCTTGCGAAACACTTCGGGCAAGAAGACCAAGGTCAAGATCATTCGCGGTGGAAAAGAGCTAGAAATATTTATCAAACCTGCACCGCTCGCGAGCCGATCCGGCCTGAACTACATCGAATGGGTGCGAACCAATCGCGCACTGGTCGAAAAGATCAGCAACGGACAAATCGCCTACCATCACTACCCGTCGATGGACGCGGACAGCCAAGCAAACTTCTTGCGCGAAATCCGATCGCAAACGACCGGCAAAAAAGCGATCATCATCGACGCGCGATACAACGGCGGCGGATTCACCGCACACCAAGCGCTGGGTGTTTTGATCAAGCGTCCGTGGCTACTCCGCACGCGCCGGGACGTGCAGGGCCGAAGCGTCAGCGAAAACATCTATCGCGGCGACTCTCTGGAGCTACCGAGCGCACTGATGACCAACCAATATTCGTTCAGCAACGCGGAGATTTTCTCGGAAGGTTTCCGGCGGTTGAAGATTGGCCCGGTAGTCGGTGAGCGCACGGCGGGCGGCGTGATTGGCACAGGCGCATATGGCCTTTGGGATGGCGGAATGATCCGTATGCCTGCGTTCGGCGCGTACACGGTCGACAACGAGAATCTTGAAGGTAACGGTCGGCGGCCTGATGTGACCGTGCTTTGGGATCAAAATGCTTATCTTCAGGGCCACGATGTTCAGCTAGAGGCAGCTGTACGCGAGCTGATGAAGAAGATCAAGTAGGCGAGACGCGGAAATCCTGCTTCGCTAAGATACGAAGCAGGATTTTTCGTTTGCGTAGCCTGAACTCGTGCTTGCCGAATTACCGCAGTTTGCGCTTCAAGCGCCGCCGCAAAGACAAAGCCAATCCACCAGCGAGGGCTAATGTGCTACTTGGTTCTGGAGCCAAGACGACGTCAATGGACACCGGGTTCTTCAGCACTGAAGTTCCTATGGGCCCGGAAATGCCAGCGCCGTACCCCATTTGCAGCTCGATGACGCCCTTGGTGGTGTCGCTGCTGAGCTGCCCGCAAGTCCAATATCCGGCGTGCGCAGCGGCGACGCTCCGGATGCCAGTGGCGGCGTCGATGCTCGAACCAGGTTCTGAATCGCCAATTTGCACGATGGACGTCGCGCTGTAAACACTAAATCCACCACCGTTTTTGGTCGCGGCAGATGACACCAAGCCAGCGGTAGTATTTTCCTGCCATTGGCCCACCGCAATATTTGTAGTGTTCGTCATCAAGCCTAAGTTCGTCCCGGAATTGAAGCCACCACCAGGGAACCAGTAGTCCATGTATTTGCTGCCGTAGGCAGTGGTATCTCCCTCAATTCCAACAATATTCCCGTTTGGCAACTGTGCGGCAGCCGAATATTTGAAGTTCGTATTGGCTGCGATTAGCGTCTGCAGTATCGTTCCGGCGTCATTCACTTTTCGGATTCGATGGTCGCCGGTGGGAATCAGGATTGTGCCATCGTTGGCTCGCCCCATCTTGACAGCGGCACCAACGAGCACGGGAGCCGGAAACAAGCCCACATATTCTCCCGTGTTATAGTCAAACTTTTTGATGTAGTTGCCATCCAGCACGTACGCGCGGCCGGTCGCTTGGCTGATCACCATGTTTCGCGGCGCGACCAGCTTGTTGGACCCAAATGCGCCCAAATAGGCCCCAGTGTCCCCGTCAAACCGGTGAATTGACTTGGTCGTGGCGTCAAGCGCGAGTATGAGCTCAAACGAAGCACTCGCAGCGAGAGGCACGGCCAGGCAAGCAAGAATAATCCCTGTCCTCAACATGGCTAATAGTGTACGACAGGATTGGTCGATATCCAAACGGTCGGGCGCGATTTCGCAGAAACAGGCATGATTCCCAGATGGTCGCCGGACGCGGGTTACTTGCCAGCGATGGGAGGACAAGGCCTGCCTTCGGTCACGCTAATGCAACGTATCGCCTTTGACCTTGGTATCCACTGGGTTTGCGGGATCGAACGTAAAGGCTCGTTCAGGATTCGTACACCGCACAACACACACGCTTTCGATCAAGTCGATGGGAGACCACTGATCGCCGAGACCGTTGGTGCTGGTTTGACTCGACCAATATCGCACGCCGGGAGTGCCCGCAGCATCCTTCTCCCAAGCCAAAAACACCGTCGAGTGCCCGCGTCCCGTCTTCCACGAGATATTTAAAAAATCGCCCGCCATGGCTTCCTTTGGTGCAACACGGACGCCCGCTTTCATCAATTGCACCAAGCAAAAATGGTTCCCGAAGCCGTCAGCGTTCCACCAGCCCCAAGCCTTGATTCGGTCCTCTCGGCGGCCACCATCGGGCTCTTGCATTCGCAGCGCTTCGACCTGATTTCCGCCAATCGCCTGCGGAAATAGCCGCAAGTGCAGATTCAGCGCTTCGATAAACGCTGAGTAGCTCGCACCGGAACAAAAGCTCGTCTCGCGCGGCGGAGCAAGCAGGCTCGATGGCCCAAGTTTCAGCTCATAGCCGATCGGCGATTCAGTCGGTTGGGCTTTGACACCAATAAAGTAGCCGCCACCCGTGCATTGGTGGGCCTGGACGACGTCAACCCCACGCAACACAAGGCGATTGAACGACGGGACCCCGTCGCCAAACCGGCGCAAATGCGACAGGTGGTGGGTATCGCTGGCGAAACCCAAGACGGCCATACCGACCAACGTTGTGACAGCCAAAATTCGGCGCATATCGCCATTTTGACCGAAACCGAATTAGAAACCGGCGGTGAAGACCACGCGCATGACTTCGTCGGGTGTCGTAACGCCCGCCAAAACCTTGCCCAGTCCGTCCTCGCGCAGCTCTTTCATGCCGTTGGCTTTGGCGGCGGCCTTAATGTCAGCCAGCGGCGCGCGGCGAACGATCAATTCGGCGATTTCCGCGTTCATGATCATCAGCTCGTGGAAACCAGTTCGGCCTCGGAAACCAGACATCTTGTTCGTTTCCGCCGGCACACCACGGTAGAGCATCACGTCCTCGTCCGGGTTGGTCACTTCGAATCCAAATCGGCGCAAGTCCATCTGCTTAACCGTATAGCTTTCGCGGTTATCGGGATCAACGCGCCTTCCAAGTCGTTGGGCCAAGCAACCGATCAGCGTTGCGGCGATCAGGTATGGCTCGACGCCCATATCGACCATACGCAGGGTAGCCGATGGCGCGTCGTTGGTGTGCAGAGTGGACAATACCAAGTGGCCAGTGAGCGAAGATTCAATCGCGATTTCGGCCGTTTCGAGGTCGCGCATTTCTCCGACCATGATGATGTCAGGGTCTTGCCGCAAGAATGCACGCAGGGCGGTGGCAAACGTCAGACCAGCTTTTTTGTTGGTTTGAACCTGCGCAATGCCACCAATTTGATACTCAACCGGGTCTTCAACCGTGACAATGTTCACGCCGACTTGGTTGAGCTTGTTGAGAACTGAATACTGGGTCGTCGTTTTTCCAGAACCCGTTGGACCCGTGCAGAGGAAGAGTCCGTTCGGCTGGGAAGTCAGCTCTTCAATGAGTAGCTGGTTTTCCTCGGTAAAGCCGAGTTTGTTCAGACCGATCATCACGCTCTGCTTATCCAGAATACGCATAACGATCTTTTCGCCAAACGGCGTCGGGATCGAGCTTACGCGAAGGTCAAATTCTTTTCCTTGGTGACGAACTTCGATACGGCCGTCTTGGGGTACGCGGCGCTCGGCGATGTTCATGTCGGCCATGATCTTCAAGCGCGAAATCATAGGCGCCTGCAAGTTCTTGGGAACGTTCATGGCCTCGCTAAGGACGCCATCCACGCGGTATCGAACCCGCACGCCGCGGGCTTGCGGTTCAACGTGGATGTCTGAAGCTCGGTCAAAAATGGCTTGTTGGATGACGGCGTTTGCAAGCTTGATGATCGGGGCTTGCTCTGCCATCTTTTCGGCTTCTTGGTCGCCGACTTCCTCATCCTCTGAGCCGCGACCGGCACCGGCTTCGGCCATGATCCTGCGTAGATCGGCGCCGCCACCACCGCCAGAAGCATCTTGCGCGGCGGGCGTATTGTTCGCGGGTGCACTGCCAGAATCACCTGAGGTTGGGCTGCTGTAATACTTTTTGATTGCGTCTTCGATCGCGCCGGGCACCGCCATCACGGCGATCACGCGGCAACCGGAAACCATGCGCACATCGTCTTGGGCTTCGATGTTGTTGATATTGGCCATCGCTAGCCAAATGGTTGTGCCGTCCTTTTTGACAGGTATGCAGGTGTGGTTTTTGGCGATCCGCTCGGGAACGACGTTGATGGCGCTACTTTCGATCTGCACGCGGTCCAGATCAACGAACGGAGTGCCGGATTCCTGCGCCTTGGCTTGTAGCAAATCTTTTTCGCTGACAAACTTGAGCTCCAACAACACCTTGCCAATGTCTTTGGCACCGGTTTGCTGTTGCACGCTTACCGCCTGAGCCTCTTGCTCATTGGTGACGAGTCCCTTTTGCTTCAGGTACTCCATGAATGGCACTCGCGGTGCCGCCATTTAGTGATCCAACCTCTTCACGAAATTCATCTTGTCCATCAGCGTGCCCAACCATCATGGTCGGTATGAGCGTGAACTCAATCCTGAACGCCATTTTAGCCCGTACAAGGGTCGCATTTGCACTGGTGGACGCATCTACACTCATGACGCAGGTTCAAAAGAGAAAGTTCGGTTACCCAAAAATTAGAAAAACTTCTAAATTCGGGCCAATTTTGAATCCAACGAAATGAAAATCCGTTAGGTAATGTAAAGCAAATTTCGCCGCCATGACCACGAAGCCCCTTGCCGATCTTTCCTACCGCAATTACGCGGGGCCATCTACCGAGCGTCATCTCGCGTGGTGGACGATCGCCCGAACTCTGCTGACCACGAATCTCAAAAAGCGTGCGTTGTGGGTTTTGTCTGCGCTCTCCGGATGGTGGTACTTCGTGATCATGATCATCATCTACGTCTTTGAGCAAATTGCTGCTCAATCCAACGGGTTGATCGGTGGTGGTGATCGATTTAACATGTTCATCGACCGCTTCATTTGGCGCGACCAATTTGTGGCGGCGGTGGGATTTCAGCAGCTGATCTGCATCTTTTTGGCGATGCTCGCTGGTGCGGGCAGCATCGCAAACGACTTTCGAACCAATGCTCTGCTCGTCTACTTGGCCAAGCCGTGCACCAAGTTCGACTATATTTTTGGCAAGTGGCTCGGCGTTTTCTTGTCGCTCTGCGTGGCCTACTCGCTGCCGCATCTGTTTTTCTACTTGTACGGAATGCTCAGCTATGGCGACTACAATTTCTTCACCCAAGACCGGTCGCTCGGGATCAGGTTACTCGTCATGATTCCGCTGATGGCTGCGTTCTATGCCAGCATCGCGATTGGTGTAAGCAGCATAACGCGGCAAGGGCGCATTGCGGGTGTGATCCTCGCGGCCATGTTTTTCCTTACGAACTTCTTTACGAAGACGGTTGAGGTCGCAATCGTCCAACGATCGTTTGTTCAAGGCAAAAGCACAGCATCAACTCCAACCGGACTACTCATTCCTTATTACTCGTCGATTGACGGAGCGATGTACTCTTTGAGCAAGAGCGTGCTGCGTTACGACGGGTCGAAGTCTATTTTTGGCACGCCAAACGGGCGGCACGACGACGGCCCGATATCCAGTGTGCCCGCCGCGCCGATTTGGTTGCCAATTACGTTCATGGTGGCTGCGGTCGGGCTTGGGTTTGGGCTTGCAGCGAAAAAGGTGCGCGCGGTCGAGGTGGTTCAATGATCGAATTTGAAAATGCCAGCCGCTGGTATGGACAGGTTATTGGCCTGAATGACGTCACATGCTCCATTCCAGTTGGCGTGACGGCGCTGCTCGGCCAAAATGGCGCCGGAAAATCTACCATGATGCGCCTCGTTACGGGTCAGCTTAAACCGACGACCGGCACGGTACAGGTCAAAGGCATGGAACCCTTCGCCAATCCCGAACTCTACGAGCACCTTGGTTACTGTCCGGAAATCGACAATTTTTATGAGCACATGTCGGGCCGCGAGTTTGTGCGCCACTTGGCGAGGCTCGGTGGATTCTCGGCTTCCGAGGCCGCCAAGCGAACCGATGCGGCAATCGAACGAGTGGGGATGTCCGACCGATGCGACCGCCAAATTCTCGGCTACAGCAAAGGCATGCGGCAGCGCATCAAGCTCGCGCAAGCCATGCTCCACGACCCAGACATCATCCTACTGGATGAACCGCTGAATGGGCTTGACCCGATTGGTCGACGCGATATCATCGACCTGCTTTCGGCGCTGGGCGCAGCGGGCAAAACCATCGTCGTGAGTAGTCACATCCTGTTCGAAGTCGAGCAAATGACGCGCAACATTTTGTTGCTCCATCGCGGGCGACTGCTTGCAACCGGGGACCTGCGCACTATTCGCGACTTGATCGACAAGCATCCGCACCGGATCATGATTGAATCGCACCAAGCGCGCGAGATTGGCGTTGCGATGGCAAAGTTGCCGTCCGTACTCAGCATCGAATACCCTGCTGAGGCGATGATCGAAGTCCGCACTAATGACCCCAGTAAGTTCTATGAATCCTTGCCCGAGTTGGTTTTGGACCACGGCGTGACCATCGACGGCATCACGAGCCCCGACAACAACCTGGAATCGGTTTTCCGGTACTTGGTGGAGGCGTAAGCGATGGGAACCTACATCTTCACCTCTTCGTTGCGCGATTTTCTGCGGCCGGTACGAATCCTATCGTGGGCGCTTGTCGCGTTGGTACTCGGATTTTTGGCTTGGCAACTTTCGGGCACGATGAGCTTGAAAGATCCCGCCGGTCAATTTGGTCAGATCGCGGGCGCATTTGTCTTCAAAGTTTGCGCGCTGGCCGCCGCGATTTTTGCTTCAAACGTCATCAGCCAGGAAGTCGAGCAAAAGACCATTGTCTATGTGCTGACGCGCCCCATTCCGCGCTGGAGCATCTTGAGCGGACGGCTGGCGGCGGCCACGCTGAGTACCTTTTTTGTTTCGATCATGGCGCTGGTCGGCGTGGCGGTTGGCATTCCCGGCATCGCGCTGGGCTCAAGGCTTGTGCAGAACGATGTCGTGGCTCTCGCGGCTGCTTCTGCCGCCTATTGCTGCCTATTCACGTTCATTTCGCTGCTCATCAACAAGTCGATGCTCGTGAACTTGATCTTCGCGTTCGGCTGGGAAACTCTGGTTCCGAATACTCCCGGATCGTCCTACTATTTGTCGATCAGCACCTACGCATTGCGCATCGCCAACCACCCAATCACCGAATCCATGAAGTCGTTCATGCGGTTCTTCTCGGGTCAATCGCAAAGCGCTAAAGTAAGCCTTTTGGTGGCATGGCTCGTGATGGGGTTGACGATAGCCCTTTTCGCTGCGCTTGCCGCTTATTGGTTCACGAGGTTCGAATATGTGCCGCGCGACGACACTGAATGACGCTAGCTGAGCGCCATTTTGCGAATCCGTTCGAGTGCGGCGTCTCGGCCCGTTGTTTCCCCAGCGGTAACTTGTTTCTGAAACTCGCCTGCTCCGAGTTCATCTCGAAGGTGACTTGCCGCTTCTTCATGGGCGGCAAAGTCCGACGAAGGCACCGGAATTTCGAGCGACGTGCGTAGCTGACGCTCGACCCCGAGAACCCACGCGGCATCGCTAAGCTGACCAAGACCACGCAACGCGCGCCAAACTCCCTCGGCAATCGTCGTGGTCGGCGGCAAATTGGACGACTCCAGGCAGGTTTCCAAGGCCGCACCAAAGCACCGGCGAGCATCATCAAATTCGCCCAACGTCAACTTTGCGTTGCCCATGCCGACATGCGAAAACAGGGTCATCGGGCGATTGCCGAGCTCTTCAAGAATCTGCAACGATTGCTGAAAATACTGGAGCGCCCCGTTGGGATCCTTTTTGCGCTCGCGGTTGACGCCCAAATTGATGAGATTGAATGCCTCCCAAAGCCGGTTTCCGCTGGCACGATTGGACTCAAGCGCTTCGCTGTAATACTGCTCGGCACGCTGAAAATCACCCACCGCGTTGCCAAACACGTTGCCCAAATTGTTGAGCACGGCGGCGATGCCCCGTTGGTCTTGTAGTTCGCGCCGGATCGCGAGCGACTCTTCGTAAGCCGCGATCGCCTCATCCGCTAGACCCAGGCTTTGGGCCATGTTTCCCGAAAAGTTGAGCGCATCGCTGCGGATTTGCGTTGGCTCGCGACGTTGTTGAAGCATCGCCGAGCCATATCCAAATCCTTCGCGCAATCGGCCCATCGATTCATAAGTTCCTGCTAGATTGCAAAACATCGTGAGCCCGCGATCATCCGCGACCTCGCCGTGGGACCAATAGTCAAAGGCAATGCGGTAGTTTTCGGCGTCCAGCGCCGCCCGCCCGACCGCTTCTTTCGCGAGACCCTTGCCCAAATCGTCCTTGATCGACGCCGACGTGTTGCAAAAGAAATCGGCATGAGCCTCGCGCACCGTTTCGACCTTTAGGTGGTTTTGCAGGATGCCCAAGCAATAGTGGCGAATACTTTCGAGCAATCGATACCGCGCATCAGACCCGAACGCATCGTATTGCACAAGAGACTTATCAACCAAGCTCGTCAGGCCATCCAAGACGTCCCATTCGTCAAGATCCATGCCGCCCGAGCACACCGATTGCGCTGCTTCGAGGCTGAAACTTCCGCCGAAGACTCCGAGGCAGACCAACAGCTCGCGCTCGACCGCCGAAAGTAAGTTGAAGCTCCAAGCGATGGTGGCTTCCAGCGTCTGCTGCCTTGGCATCGACGTCTTGCTGCCGCCCGTGAGGAGCCGAAACCGATCATCCAGCAGCCCGGAAATCTTGGCGACCGTCAACACGCGTGTGCGGGCCGCCGCAAGCTCAATTGCCAGCGGTATGCCATCCAAACGCACGCAAATGCGAGCGATGGTCTCCAGGTCTTCGGACGCGGCTGAAAAATCTGAATTTGCCTGCACGCATCGCTCCAAGAACAACTGCACCGCGGCAGATTCCCGGACGTGGTCAAGGTCGCTCACGTCATGCGGCAGACCCAACGGCGGAACGCGATACACATGTTCGCCCGAAAGGCCAAGTGGTTCGCGGCTTGTGCACAGGAAGGTGATGTTCTTACTCGCGCGGTGAAGCGCGGAAATTGTCGTCGCCACCCGGTCTAGCAGATGCTCGCAATTATCAAAAATGAGCAGCGCGCTGGCGTGGCCAAACCGCTTTACCAACGCATCGAGAATCTCCGCCTCGCTCGAAACATCAATTCCCACCGATCTGGCGATGGACTCAACGACTTGGTTGGGCTCATTTGCGGTGGCAAGCTCGATCACCCAAACGCCGCCGGGATAAATGGCAATTGCGTCGGCACCGGCTTGCAGGGCCAATCGAGTCTTGCCAGTGCCGCCCGAGCCGGTGAGCGTGGTCAGCGCCGATTTGGCCAATAGCGCACGAACGCTGTGCAGTTCCTCGGTGCGGCCGACAAAGGTGGAAACGACGGTGGGCAGGTTGTTGGGGTGCGTGCTGAGCGATCGGAGCGCGGGAAATTGATGCGACGACCCTTTCGGGCGAACTTCGAAGACGTGTTCGGCGCCTTCCAAATCGCGCAATCGGTGGGTGCCATGGTCGACCAATTCGATCCCGGGCGGCAACTCGTGGTCCAACGCGGCACGAAACGCGCTCGAAACAATGATCTGACCGCCATGGGCAATTGCTCTCAGGCGGGCTGCCCTGTTCACGGTTCCGCCGTAGAAATCGTTATCCCGCGTTTCGACGCGGCCCCAATGAAGCGCCATGCGGACCTTCAGCTCAACCCCACCGGGCCAGGTTGCCGCGCCGAATCGATCTTGAAGCTCTAGTGCCGCTTTCAGGCAACTTTTGGCATCCGGCGAAACGATAAACAGGCTATCGCCTTCGCCTCGGGCTTTGACAATTTCGACTCCACATTGCTCGGCGACTTCGGCTGCGATTTGGTCGTGCAGGGCAAGGGCTGGCGCGGCGTCGGCTGGCCGCTGGTCCCAAAGCCGCGTGCTGCCTTCCACATCCGTAAATAGCAAGCTGATGAACTGCGTTTCGATCATGCGGCAAAACCCTGGGTGTCGAATGATGACAAACGACATTCATTTTGCCGCATTTGGCGCGCTCGATTTGCGCGGTTTGATTGGGTTTTCGGCGGCCAGGCCATTCGCAATGATCGCCGGGCCGCCACGAGTTGTCAAAGGACCTTTTCTACGACCCGATCGACGTTGTGCATTCCTGGCAACTGACCTTTAAGCGTGCTTTCCCAGATGAAGAATTTGGCGTGTCCATCGGTAAACGCGAAGTTCGATCCGTTGTTCCAGGGCTTGAGAGTCAACCTTTCTCGGAACCAATCTTCGCTGTCGCCACCCACGTGGTCGATTCCCGCGTACTTGGTCAGGTCGTTCCAATCCGCCGTCGAGGGGTTGCTGAACGCGGACTCGGGCCAAGGGTGGTAATCGGGGTCGGCGATGTCAATGTTGCGAATGCCGATGATGATTTGCTCGGCAGGCGACGACGACCCAGCCAGCACTTCGCCGTGCGAATAAAGGCCGTTGATGCTGTAGTCGGTTTGCGGCATCTCCATTTTGCCTTCGTCGTTCTTGATCGCCTTGCGCTGGTAAGCGGGCGTCCGGAACGTTTCCGCGCTCTTCACAAACGAATACAACGGCACGTACCAACCGTATTCGGTCGCGTGATCCACGTGCATCGTTCGGTCGTCGTTCGAATCGGCGTAGAGCATGATTGCTTTACCGATTTGGTTCAGATTGCTCAAATCAGCAGTTTTCTTCGCGGCAAGTTTTGCTTGGGCGAATACAGGAAACAGAATAGCGGCGAGAATCGCGATGATCGCAATCACCACGAGTAGTTCAATGAGCGTAAAAGCTCGCGAGTTTTTCATGAATACCTCACTAAGAAATTGGGTTCAACGGTCCGCCGGGGGCGGCAAGTTTATGATCCGGATCTTAGGAGGTAGGCGGTGCGCGAAGCTGATTTGAGCCAAGTGGAGCGGCGACTATTCGTTGCTCGTACGGCCATGAGGCGACGTAAACGATAGGTTTGAACGCCCGAATTTCCGGTGCTTTGACTTCTACCTGGGCAACCGCGCGAGGGGCAGTCGTT
Source organism: uncultured Chthonomonas sp. (assembly GCA_964422285.1). Lineage (GTDB taxonomy): Bacteria > Armatimonadota > Fimbriimonadia > Fimbriimonadales > Fimbriimonadaceae > UBA2391. The sequence goes on along the minus strand of CAYRAX010000006.1, from coordinate 16,159 downwards.
TGAACCAAGCAGGCAGCACGCTCAGATTGACCGGTATGCGTACTCGCTGGAATGCGCTCGAGCGGGACTCGGCTGGAGTGGCACGCGCATACATGGGTTTCGCCAGCGAACGGCGTGCAGGCTTGGCAGTGCTCAGTGTGCTGGATGCGCCCGCAAAACGCGAGCATCGAAAGTAGCGCTACCTGGAGGATGATCCACAGCGCATTCGGCTTTCGAACCCGGTTGGCGAGCCAACTTGCCATACCTAAACATTATGCACACAAATTGGCGTTCTTGAGAAGTTTTTGCAATAACGCTCACAAAAGGACTGCTTATGCGACGAATTTGTAGCCAACGCCGCGAACGGTGACGAGCCTGGTCGGCTTGGCGGCGTCCGGTTCGATGTGCTCACGCAACCAACGAACGTGAACATCAACAGTTCGCGGCGACACGTAGGAATCTGGACCCCACACCCGATCGAGCAGGGCATCGCGCGAAAAGACCCGGCCCTTGTTCGAGCACAGAAAATGCAGGAGGGCGAACTCTTTGGGGGAAAGCAATAGCGGTTGATCGCCGAGGGTGATTTCGTGCGTTGTTGGGTTGATTTTGAGGTCGCCCGATTCCACAATGCCAGAACCAGTATCACTCGACGACCGGCGGAGCACGGCTTTCACCCGCGCGGCCAGCTCGGCCAAGTTGAAGGGCTTAACCAGGTAATCATCGGCGCCAAGCTCCAGGCCGGCGACGCGATCTTCTTCGCTTGCCCGCGCCGTCACAAAGATGATCGGTACGTTGTTGTCCTTGCGGATTGCCCGGCATAGATCGAATCCCGAGCGATTGGGGAGCATGACATCTAAAATAAGCAGGTCGGGTTTGACCTGCTTAAAAATTCTCATTCCTTCTTCTGCTGTACCTGCCGCGAAGACCGAATAGCCTTCGCGGCGAAGTTTTGTCTCCACCGTTTCCAATATGGTGGGTTCGTCATCGACGATCAGCAGCTTCATGTGGCGATAATTTCGACGTTGGCACGTGGCACGCAGACCACTTCACCGGATTCCAATTTGGTCATCAAAACCCGGACTTCGGTGCCGGATTCGACGACTTGCAGCTGTGCGGGCAGCTCGGTTACGGTGCCGATTTGCCCGAAATACGGCTCGCGGATCACGCGAATCGAGGTTCCTGCCTTCAATTCCTGCCCAGCAGACTCCTTCGGCGCGGAGCCGGAAACATTTTCGAGCGGCACGATGACTTCTGGGCGAATAACGCCGGCGCGGATTTGGGTTGCGCCGTTGATGCTGGCGAGCTTGCCTTCAAGCGATTGCAACAATTTGAACGTGCGCTCAGCCATAGCAAGGCTACCAAAGCCCTCGGTGACCATGATTGTCAGCGGGATGTTCTCTTGTCCCGTGATCGCGACGCCAATATCGTAACCAAGATATTTTACGAGGTCTTGGTCGCGGATTCCGCCGGCGATCAGGCCCAAAACGCCCACGGAAGCGGCGCGCTGGATGGCTTCTGCCGTGATCATTGAGCCGCCAACAAGGATCGCCCCTTTGTCGGTATCCAGCACATGACGGCTGTCCAGCGGATCCTTCGCCGAATCGACCGCGACGCGAAGGCGACCATTGCGCTCGCCGCCAACGCCAAAAATGCCCTGTACCATTCCGGCTCGGGTCTCGATAAACGCGCCTTCGTCGGGCAACGTATCAGCCACCGCTCCTTGAATGTAAGCGTGAATGTCCACCGGAATCGAAGGCTCGCGCACTAGAACGCTGCCCGTGATTTCAGAAATCGACTCCACCGTTCCCGTAAATTCAGACTGCACCGCCTGTTTGAAGAGCCCGAAAAGGCCCTTGGTTTCGGCGACCAACTCACCTTCGGCGATGCTGTCTCCTTCCTTCTTGTTGAAGAAGTTGCGGACCTCGCGGGCCTCAACACCCAGCTTTTCGGCGAGCTTGATGGTCTGCAGGTGACCCGGCAACATTGCTCGGGCTACGACGTCGTTTGGCCCGACTTTGTCGCCGATTTTGACCAATACTTCGCCCTTGATCGGCAATCTACGGAGCCTTCTTACGAGCGTGTCGGCAGAAACGGTTAGTCCAGGGGTGTATGCGCTACCCAATCTTTCAATCCTCCAAAATCGCCATCTTTGGCAATCTAGCACGAGTAGTTTAGCACCTGGGGGAATCGCGCTTTGGTTAACAATATGTGAAATTATTGACTATCGACGGAATACGCCTCGAAATGTGCGTCGAACTAGCGATTTTCACCGCAAACGTACTGCGCATGACCTGTAATCTACCGCCCGACGCGCCAAAGAAATAGGTGCATAAAGCTGATTTTTATGCCCTTAGCTAATGGATGCGCTGACGGTGAAATGCGATGAATACGTCTAGTCTATTTTCTGAAATTGATCGAGCCATCACGGAATCTCGAACCTCGGGCGACCAATTCGCAACGATGATTATCGACATCGATGGGTTCGATCTTGTCAACTTAGAATTTGGCTATCAGACCGGAGACGCAGTTTTGACTGGAGTCAAACAGCGAATCGAAAACTGCATTCGTGACACCGACATCGTGAGACGCTGGCAGGAAGACAGCTTTGTCGCAGTACTCTATGGCTCACCAACACTGGTAGATGTCGAGCTAATCAGGCGGCGGCTGGCGGAGTGCGTTTCAGCACCCCACATCATTGGCGAGAACATCATTTACGTACGCGTTACCGTCGGCGTCGTAAATTTTGTGGTTTCGCCCGAGAGCACGAAAGCATGTCTGAACATTAGCGAGCACGCGCTGAACCGTGCCAAGCGCCGCGGCTGGAGCGGTTTCCACTATGAGGAAATTCTCGATCCGCGTGCGGCCGCATAGCGCCTAGCTATTTCGGCATCTTGGAAGCGCCGGACTCGTCCTGATACCATTGGCCGCTCGTTTGCATGCTGCTGGGCCGAGGCTTATATTTCTCCTGCTTGGGAACAGCGACGGTCGGTTCAGATGGATTTTTACCCGCTTCTGATTTGGCGGTCGGCTTCTCCACGCCGTCCGCCATCCTTTTCTTGATGTCGGCGCGTTCGTCGGCGGCGGGAGCCTCTTGCTCAACTCGCGTGCTCGTGTTGCCAGTCGGTTTGGGCAACAGGTCCAATTGGGCCATATTGACGACCGCAACCACACCCACCAAGATCAATAGTGCGGCAATTAGGACAACGGGAGCTTTTTTCTTACGCATGAGTCAAACTACTTAATGAATTTCTAATCGTACTATACATGAGGCGTTTCTTGTCACCAGGAGTTCCCGACTGAGTTCAGATTCCAACGTCACCCAACTTACGCTTCCGGAATTGGAGGCGGAATCTAGCTCAATCCTGCCCACGCCCCAACCGATGCGCGTCGCGATTGACGCTACGCTCGCTGGAACTCAAAATACGGGCGACAGCGCCTATTGGCGAGGTCTGATTTTTGGACTCGCTACTCTTTCGACCGACGCCGAGTTCCTGCTGATTACCAACGGCAACGTGGACCTTCCCACCGACTTACCGTCAAACATGCTGACGCTAGCCTTGCCAAAGGCGTCGCCTCGGCTCTATTCGCTATGGCATTTTCCCCGTGCCGCGCATCGATTTGGGGCGGATGTGATCCATTCTCAATACAATTTGTCGCCTCTTGTGCGCGATATCGGCGTTACCACCATCCACGACGTATCATTTTTCATTGAGCCTAGGTGGTTCAAGTGGAAGGATCGGGTGATGCTGAAATGGGGGATTCCTTCCACGATCCGCCGGGCAGCGGCCGTCCTCACCGTCAGTGAAACCAGCCGCAATGAAATCATCGAATTCGTGCCCGAGGCGGCGGAGAAGGTGACGGTTACGCCGAATTCGCTCGACCCAAACTTTGTCGTGCCAAGTCTTGAGGCCGCGCAACAGAGCGTGGCGGAGCTCTATGGGCTACGCAATCCCTATGTCTTGACGATCGGGTCCATCTGGCCCAGGAAGAACGTGCAGCTTGCGGCAGAGGCGGTTGCGCTCGCTGGTGACGGACTCGAAATTGCAATCGTGGGCCAACACCACGCGGGCGAGCTACCGGAACACCCATCGGTCAGGTTGCTGGGCTACGTGCCGGACCACCACTTAGGGGCACTTTACCGAGCCGCGGTCGCCACCGTCATTCCCAGTTTCCATGAAGGCTTTGGCATCCCTGTGCTCGAATCGTGGGCAGCCTGGACGCCGGTCATCTGTAGCACCGGCGGCGCATTGCCAGAAATTGCCGGTGATGCCGCAATTGTTGTGCCCGATTGGGACCCAAAAACTTGGGCGAGCGCGATTAACGATTTGCGAAATGATTCGAGTAAAGTAGCATTACTGCGAACCCGCGGCCGCCAGCGATTGAAGCTGTTTTCATGGAAAGAAACTGCGTGGCGGACGTTGGCAGTATATTCTGAGGTAGCGCAACTATGATCAGTCCTGAACTCCTCGAAGTTCTCGCGTGTCCATGCTGTGATGATCGCCCGGCTCTCCAACTTGCGGGCGACGCTTTGTTGTGCTCCCAGTGCAATCGCCGCTATCCGATTGTCGATGGCATTCCCCAGTTGCTGCCCGAAAGCGCAATTGAAGATGGCCGAACCCAGGAGTCTAAGATTTGAGTCAGCCCAATGAAACACTAAACGTACTGGTCCTCCATGGCCCGAATTTGAACCTAACTGGGTTTCGTGAGCCGGACCTTTACGGCAAGCAACCTCTAGAGGATATTGACAAGCTAATTCAGGCTGAAGCCGCGAAGCTGAACATTGCCGTGCGGATTTTGCAATCCAATCACGAAGGCGTTCTCATCGACACGATTCAAGAGCATCGGCGCTGGGCGCAAGCCATCGTCGTAAATCCCGGGGGGCTCACCCACTATTCCATCGCCCTACGTGACGCCCTCACCAGCGTTCGATTGCCCGTGTTTGAAGTCCATTTGAGCAACACCTTTGCCCGCGAGAGCTTTCGGCACAAATCGGTGATTTCCGATATCGCGGTCGGTGTGATCGTGGGTTGCGGCGGCTACGGCTACATTCTCGCCCTGAATGCGGCGAAAAACCTTACCATGGAGGTGGTTTGATGTCCCAATTGAGTCGAGTTCGCAAGCAGATGGTCGATCGCAAATGCCCGGCCTTGCTGGTCAGCGTTGCGCCCCCCAGCACAATCGCGAGCGCCGCGA
>CAYRAX010000006.1:0-10977 GCA_964422285.1 uncultured Chthonomonas sp. | reverse complement strand
GACATCGTCAATGTTCAATGGCTAACGGGATTCACCGGATCTTCCGGCATCGCGGTGGTTACCGAAGACAAGGCATTTTTCATCACCGACAGCCGGTACGAGGTTCAAGCCGCGAACGAAGTCACCGAGTTTGAGCGCGTGATCTTCCGCAGCCCAGACACGCAAATTGGCATCTTGACGAACGAATTGCAATCGAGAAAAATTACCAAGCTGGGATTTGAGACCAGCACCCGGTACGACACGTGGCAATCTTGGACGGAAAAGCTGGACGGCGTCGAACTCATTCCTGCGGGTGATATTTTGCCCCCGCTGCGGCTGATCAAAACGCCCGATGAGGTCGAAAAGATCAAATCGGCTTGCGCGATTGCCGACGTATGTTTCGCTCACGTTAGCCGCATGGTGCAGGCGGGGGTTTCGGAATACGATCTTGCGCTTGATATCGAGTTTTTCATTCGCCGGCACAGCGCGACGCTTGCCTTTGACGTCATCAGCGTGAGCGGGCCGAACAGCGCCAAGCCGCATGGCAAGCCGACCGAACGCAAGCTCGAAACAGGCGACTTTGTCACGTTTGACTTCGGAGCGAAATTACACGGGTATTGCAGCGATCTCACGCGAACAGTCGTGGTGGGCGATTGCGACGAAAAGCACCAAGCTATCTATGATCGGGTGCTGGAGGCGCAAATTGCGGCAATCGAAGCGCTGAAGCCGGGCGCTAACGGAAAAGACGTCGATTCGCTGGTGCGCAAGATTTTGGATAAAGACGACTTGAGCCAGTACTTCGGTCACGGATTGGGGCATGGTCTGGGGCGCGAGGTCCACGATGGCGGGTCACTCGCCCAAGTACGCGACCAGGTCATCGAGCCGGGCCAAGTTTGGACGGTTGAACCGGGTGTCTATATCGAAGGGTGGGGCGGCGTCCGCATCGAAGACGACGTAGTGATCACGGATACCGGCGCCCAGCTCCTCACCCATAGCCCGAAAGAACTCCTCGTCATGGGGTAATCGGTGCTGATCTCGTTTGACCAAGTGCAGCTTTCGGCGAGCGCGGCGCCCTTCAATTGGGTGGTCGAGCCGGGCGAGCTTTGGGCGGTCATGGGGCCTTCTGCAAGCGGAAAGTCGCACCTTTTGGAAGTTGTCCAGCGGCTAAAGCGGCCCAGTAGCGGCTCGGTCCGCGTTTTTGGCGCCACGGTTGAATCCGATATCGAAATCGGCGCCCGAGTCACGCCCGAATCGGTGGCGATACGCGTGCAATCGAGTGATGACATCGACGAGCGAGTGGAAGTGCTGAGCGTTCTTGGGCTGTGGGAGGTTCGAAAATCGGCGCTGACCAAGCTCACCCAGAGCCAGCGGGCGGCTTGCCAGATTTTGCCGCTATTCCTGACCCGGGGAGCGGTTCTTTGCGCCGACGGCACGCTGGATGCGCTTGATCCGTGGGTTCTTCCGGGAACTCTGGCGCGCCTAAGCCAGCGGTGTGGCAAGGGCAGCTCGCTGGTCGCAATAACCTCCCGGCCCGATATTGCCGAGGCGCTTGGCCATCTCGCCATCATGGAAAATCGATCGATTAAGGTCTGCGGTCCTATTCCTGACCTATTGGGCGCGCACCTGCCCGATCAACTGATGGTTTCATGCGATGACCCGAGCGCGATCAACGGCATCACGGATTCGTTTGAGGTTGAGGCGCGGGCGGTGGATGGCGGCATGGTTTACCGCGCAAAAGCGGGCCAAGAACTTGCCGCGCGCATGCTGACCGAGGGTTATGGCCGGGTTCGCGCGGTGGTGCATGTACGGCATACCGTGCAAGATTTGCTGGCAGAAATCATGAAGCCTGGCTAAATTTGCCGAATATGATATAATAGGCACTCTGGAGGAAGTCCAAATTTGATTCAAGTCATCGTTCAACCAAACGAATCAATCGATAGCGCTTTGAAGCGATTCAACATGAAATTGCAACAGAGCGGGTTGTTGCGCGAGCTCAAAGAGCACGCACACTACGAAAAGCCGAGCGAAAAGCGACGCCGCGCTCGACGTCGCGCTTCAGGTCGGCGCCAGTAAGGATACGCCGCGCGTTCGGCCGAGCTCAGGGATGAGCGCAGTCGAACTTCCTTATGCGGAAACTTTCCACTTCTCTCCTCTCCGGAATTAAGCGTACTGCGGGCTACAATGTGGCCCACGGGATAGGCATCTTGCTGTGGAGCGTCGCCATGACGCTGCTGCTTGTGTTCCCTCACCGCCAGCCTGAACGGTTCGCGATTTTTGCAACGTTTGGCATGTGCGTGGCGACCGCCATTTTTACTGTCTTTCACGTTCGGCACAGCGCGCTCAAAATACATGATCGTAAAACCGTCGAACGGCTCATCGGCTTAATCAGCCTGCTCACAGTAGTCGGAATTCAGATCATTCCTCGCAGCGCGGGAGCCAGCGAAATGATGGGCATCGGATTCCTGCTCACCGGCCCGCTCGTTGCCCACGCGATGCTCGTCAGCGCACTTTTGGGACCGGCTGCTTCGCTTTTTACGCTCACCGCGACTTCGTTTTTGCTTGGTTTTAGCGGCACGATGTCGGTGGAGCTTTTGACCGCATCCTGGCTAACCGGTGCAGTGGGCGCACACGCGGTGAACCCGCTGAAGCAACGCAGCGACCTGCTTCGAGCCACGACGATTCAGGTTGTCGCGTGCGCGATCATGGCGTGCTTTGCCACTGCAAATCGAGTTTCGACGGTCGGGCCGGTTTTGGAAAGCGCAGGTTGGGCTGCCGCCACCGCATTCGGCGCTGCCAGCGTTTTTTGGCTTGCGATCGCTTTGGTGGAGCGTGCTTTTGGCGTTATCTCCGACTGGTCATTGCTGGAACTTTGCAGCCCGGATCACCCGCTGATTCGCGATCTTTGCTTGATGGCACCGGGCACCTACGCCCACAGCGTGATGGTGGCTAACCTGGCAGAAAACGCGGCGCGAACGATCGGCGCGAACCCAGTCCAATGCCGTGCAATGGCCTATTTCCACGACGTGGGAAAGACGATGCGGCCCGCCTATTTCATCGAAAATCAGTACGGCGAGAACCTGCACGACCACATGCCGCCTGCCCTGAGCGCGCAAGTCATCGCCAAGCACGTGACCGATGGTATCGAACTCGCCAAAAAGCACAAATTACCGCAAATTTTGATTGACGCCATCGCCCAGCACCATGGCACGATGCTCATCAGCTTTTTCTACGCCCGCGCGATCAAGCAAGACAAGATGCTGCACGACCCGGAATTTGAGAAGCTCTTCCGATACGCTGGCACCAAGCCACAAACCCGCGAGACTGCGATCTTGATGCTTTGCGATCAAATTGAGGCGGTTAGCCGCACGATATCGTCATCCAGCCCCGAAGAACTGGAGATGGCGGTGATGCGCATCATCGAGAACACGCGCGCAGAGGGCCAACTCGACGAATCTGAGTTGACGTTCAAGGACGTCGGGCTCATTCAAACCAGCATTTTGCGATCGCTCGGCGCACTCCGACACGAGCGAATCGCCTACCCAGAACTACGCTCTGAGTATGAATCCGAAGAACCCACACCAGATTCTGATTTTGAACGACACCGAGACGCGGCGTCGAAAAAAGACTCTCGCCCGCGCCGTCCATAAGACCATGGTTGTTCATCAAGTGCCTTCTTGTGATATTCGCGTATTGCTGACCACCAATCAGCGTGTCGGCGAATTGAACCACCAATTTCGCGGCAGGCAGGAGCCCACCGACGTATTGACATTTGCTTCGCCCAACACGGTCGAACGTGGACATATTGATGGCGATATCGCAATATCGGTTGATATGGCGCGGCAACAAGCGCGGCGACGAGGAGCAAGTCTTCAAGATGAGCTGGCGATGCTGGCGATCCACGGTTCTTTGCACTTGTTGGGTTTTGATGATGAATCGGATTCAGATCGCGCCAAAATGGTGAGCGCTATGAACGAAATCGCGCAAGCATGCGGCCTTCCAGGCGACCAAGATTGGTGGTCGCGTCATTACGGCGAGGTCAGCCACTAATGGCCTCGACGCCAAACGATATTGTTGCGCCTTTTCGCGTTGCAATCGGTGGCCTAGTCCACACTTTTCGAACCCAGCGGCACATGCGCGTGCACCTTTTCATCACGCTCGCGACCGTCATGCTCGCGCTCGCGATGAACCTGCGAATCCGCGAAGTCCTCGTGCTGCTGTTCATGATCAACCTGGTCTTGGTTGCCGAGATGTTCAACTCTGCGATTGAGGCAGTTGTGGACCTTGTTTCGCCGAACTATAGCCCGCTCGCCAAGTTTGCCAAGGATATTGCGGCCGGCGCGGTTCTGGTTACTACCATCATGGCGATCGTGGTTGGTGCTTTGATCGCGCTTGGCGAAGACAGCTGGGAGCGCGTTCGGGTCTCGCTCAGCTCCGAAGCGGTCGGCCTTCCTGCCGTTTTCAAGATGATCCTCGGCTTTCTGGCCGTGTTCATTTGCGTCGTGATAGGCAAAGGTTTGGGACAGCGCGGTCAAGTGCTGAAGGGTGGATTGGTGAGCGGCCATGCCGCATTCGGCTTCTTCTTGGCCGGGATGATCGTTTTTATCACCGACCGACCGCTCGTGGCCAGCATCGCGGTTTTGCTCGCGCTCATCATCGCGCAGAGCCGGTGGGAAGCAAAGGTTCACAGCATTTTTGAGTTGACTTTGGGGGCCATTGTTGGCCTTACGTTGGCCCTGGTTTTGTTCGGCATCTTGCCTAAGTGAAAAATTAATGTGCAACTTCAGCATTTTTGACCTAAAATATGATCAACGCTCTTGAAGCTTCAATGAAGATAAAACCGAAAGAACGATCGCGGCAAAGCGAATCGAAGGATTTGCGGAGCCGCTATTCGATAATTAGGCGCACGTCCGCCGCCGTTGCGATGGCGTGCATGCCTTTCGTCGCCCTTGCTCAATCAGACACCACTGGAAGCAGTGTTTCCTCGGCGTTGCAATCGCTTGTCGTGCCGTCAATTCTCGTTCTCATTGCGCTAATCGCCATCAACGCCTTTTTTGTTGCGGGCGAAACGGCGCTAGAACTCCTGCGCCCAAGCCACATCAAAACCGCAACCGACGAAAAGAATCAGGCGATCTTGCAGCGACTTCTTGACCGCAGACCACAATGCGTGGCCGGATGCACGCTCGTGCGCCAGACCGCACTTTGGTGGATCGTTATGGTGAGTTTTGTTCCGGCCGCCGCAATTACTCAGCGACTGGCCGCGGCAGGCAGCATTTCACTCACCGCCACTTCGTACCTCGTCACGTGGTTCATCATCGCTTTGCCGGTCGCGCTGGTAAACATGATCTTCGCGGAGATTGTGCCGAAAACAGCCGCCAGCGTGCGCCCAGTGGCAATTGCGACCCGAACAGCAAGGGCCATGCACACTGCCGCGACGATTTTCCGTCTGCCGGGATCGCTGGTTACGTCTTTGGCGACGCTGATGACGCGCCGATTTGGCACAAAAGCCAGCTTCATCGTGACGAACCAGGCCGAGGAAGAAATCAAAAGCCTAGCCGACACCGCCCAGGCTTCTGGGGAAATCGAGAAAGAAGAACGCGAGCTGCTTCACAGCGTTTTTGAGTTCACCGACACCTTGGCGCGCGAGATCATGACGCCGCGCGTGGATATGGACGCGATGGACCTGCGCTCGTCACCCGCCGACATCATCAAAGTCATCAAGACGACCGGGCGCTCTCGAATTCCGCTCTACGAAGACACCGACGACCAAATCGTTGGCATCATTCACGCGAAAGATTTGCTCGGTACAAATTGGACCGAAAATCAAGCGGTGAACCTGCGAACTTTGCTCCGGCCCGTCGTTTTTGTGCCTGAAAACAAGAATATTCGCGACCTGCTGGAAGAACTTCGCCGAAGTAGGAGCCAAATGGCGATTGTCCAAGACGAATACGGCGGAACCGCGGGCCTGGTCACGATCGAGGATATCGTCGAAGAACTAGTTGGCGAGATCGTGGACGAATATGATGACGAGGTGCCCGACGTTGTTCGCAACGGCTCAGGCTGGATCGTTCAGGGCCGCACGAACCTCTATGATCTCGGCGAGACGCTTGGCGTGAACCTAGACAGCGAGGAATTTGACACGGTCGGTGGATACGTCTTTGGTTTGTTCGGCCGGCAACCGCGCGAAGGCGAATCGATCGTCGAACACGGCGTGCGATTCGTGGTCGAAAAAACGGATGGACGCCGCATTGAGCGACTTCATGTCGATGGCCCAACGTCGGATTCTGAGTTCACTGGCGAAGAAAACCGAGCCGTTTAACCACCTGGTACAGTAGGTTTCATGCACGTCTTGCCTGCTCTCGCGCTGGCGTTGCTCAGCAGCGATAACCTCACGCAGCCAACCGGTCCGGTGGTACCCCGCGAATCTCGATTTCGCACGGCATCTCCTTTGCCAACCTTGCCGCCGGTGACGCTGGATGTGGAAGGCAACGGCGTCGGCTTGGCCCAACAAACCGCTCGCGCAAAAGACCTGCAAGCGCGCATCATGTGGGTGGATGGCACCGCAAATTTGGACGCGGTGAACAGCACCGAAAAGGTTGCTGCGCTGGTTCAAAAGGTGAAAAGCGCTGGATTCAACACCATCGTTTTTGACGTAAAACCAATCGTTGGCTACACGCTTTATCCGAGCAAATTGACGACAAAGCTCACGAAGTGGAAGGGGCAGCAGTTGCCGCTGGCATTCGATCCTCTGGCGGCAATGGTGAGCACCTGCCGCGCAAAAGGGGTGGCGCTTTTTGCGAGCATGAATGTGTTTGCCGAGGGCCACAGATACGCGATCACCGAGCCCAACGCGCGCGAACTTTTTGGGAGCCCGGGGCCAGGCTACGAGCGGCCCGATGAACAAACCGTTCTTTATGAACTCGATTGCCGGATTGGACTTTGGGATGATGCCGAATCGTTTCCGGTCGCTGCCAACGCGGGCGACCTACCGAAAGATGGCAAAGCGCTCGGCGTGTACGTGCGAGGAAACGTGCCCAACCAACTGGGCGCTGGTCAATTTGGAGCCGTTATCGACTCCTCGGGACTCGTGTTGGCGAATATTGGCTCAGGAAAGACCAGCTTGTCGGGCATTCCCGAAGGGGGCGGCCTATACGTCGGCGTCGGCGATGCGGCGACCTATTTGCAGCAAGTCGCCCGTCCCGGGCGGCGACTGACACTTCGATCCGTACCGAAACTCGTTCGAATCAGCGAACGACCGTTTCAACAAATCCCGCTGATGACCAACCCGTTCGTGCCGGCAGTTTGGGATCGCTCGCTCGATTTTGTACAAGAAATCGCGAAGAAATATGACGTTAACGGCGTGGTGTTTGACGACCGATTGCGGTATGGCGGAATCAACGCAGATTTCTCCGAAGCTTCGCACCAAGCATTTGAACAGTTCGTAGGGCAATCTGTTCGCTGGCCTGAGGACGTGTACTCCTTCGTGCCCGCCATGGACTTATCAAAAGGCATCAAGCCCGGCAAATGGTACGACGCATGGCTCGCTTGGCGGGCTGATAAGATTCGAAACTTCGTCGGGTTAGCGCGCTCGGTGGTCAGAGCCGCGCGTCCATCAGCGCAGCTGGGAATCTACGCAGGATCTTGGTACGGTGAATATTTTAGGTACGGAAGCAACTGGGGTTCGCCGAAGTTGCGGGCTGGATTCTCGTTTCTTAGCGATCAATACCGCAAGACCGGGTACGCCAACGAAATCGACTTTCTGATGACGGGTGCGTACTATCCCATCGCAACCATCGCCGAGGCGACTCTGATGAATCAGCCCGCGGGACGGACGGTGGAATCGGCTGGGCAGCTGATGAACCGTTGCGTCCGCGACGAAACTTGGGCATACACCGGCATCGAACTCATGAAGTTCAAAGGTCGTCCCCAGGCACTCATGAATTCGTTGCAGGCGGCATGTGGTTCATCGCAGGGAGTCATGGTATTCGATTATTCGCATGATTTCGACCAATTCTTGAACATATTTAAGCGCGCCTTTTCTCAGCCCACTAAAGCGCCAAACATGGTTCCTGGATTGCTGGAATCGGTGCGAGCGCGCCGTGCACAACTCGACTCCGAAGGCGCGGTTGACCCGCCAGTGACGATTCGTGAGGGCGCGGCCGGAACGGGTATGTAGACTCGCGCGTCAGAAACAATAGCATTCGATCATTGAATCCGGTATCCTTATGGAGTCATTTTTTGGCTTGTGACGTCGGATGATTGGTTCGACAATGCAGAGTTCTGCAACGCATGTTGACGCAAATGGGGAAATAGGTCGGGATACACGGAGACATGGACGGCTCATCAAAAGACCACGCATTGGGCGAGAAGGAACTTGGAAGTAAGAACGACCGCGTAATGGCACCCGGAACCGCGGCGGCCACTGTACGCGACGTATTCACCGATGTAATCGCGCTTAAGGCTTCGCTCGCCTTGGCGATTTGGCTTTCTCACGACCTGAAATGGCCCCACGATGACTCCAAAACCATCGCGCTTTTTGCCAGCACCGTTACGATCGGTATGCTATTCCTGTTTTGGCGCGGCGCGTACCGCATCAATGCGCGGTATCTGGGACTCTACGATTTCGGCAACCTGACCTTGGCAACCACGCTTACTGCGGCGGGTTTGGCGTTTATGGAGTATGCGCTCAAGCCGACAACGCTCGTCCACGATTTGATCCTGACGCCGCTGATTTTCACGTTCCTAAGCACGGCGGTCATCGTTGGCGCGCGGATATTGCATCGCCACCGAAACTGGATGACCCACTATCGCCACGATAACCGGGTTGCAAAGCGACGAACGCTGATTCTTGGCGCGGGAGACGCGGGAGAAATGATTGCTCGCGAGATCAATCGGTCCAACAGCGGCGACCACATCGCGATCGGATTTATTGATGATAATCCGCAGAAATTTGGCATGATGATCCATGGTGTGCCGGTGCTCGGCAACTCGGCCCAGATCAAAGCTCTGGTCGAAAAGCACAGCGTCGACGAAATTATCATCGCCGTGCCAAGCGCAAGCGGCACCACGATTCGGCGCCTGGTGGACCGTTGCAACCAATGCGGTGCGCGAGTGCGGACTTTGCCGGCGGTCGCCGAAGTCTTGCGAAGCGAAAACCACTTGCGCCACGCCCTGCGCGAAGTCGATATCGAAGACCTTTTGCGCCGCGAGCCAGTGCGGGCCGACCAAACCAACGCCGACTACATTTCCGCGGAGACCGTTTTGGTTACGGGCGGGGGCGGCTCGATCGGCAGCGAACTCGCGCGCCAAATTGCCCAAGCGTCACCCGCAAACCTCGTTCTTTTTGGCAAGGGCGAAAACTCGATTTACGAAATTGAGCAGGAACTCATTCAAACGGTGGGGTTCCAGCCGACTTGTGTCATCGGTGACGTTCGCGACCGAGACGCCATTGAACGACTTTTTGCCCAATGCCGGCCCACGGTTGTTTTCCACGCGGCAGCCCACAAGCACGTCCCGCTGATGCAGAACAACGTGGTTGAAGCGGTGAAAAACAACGTATTCGCCACCGAATTGCTGGTCGAAACCGCCGCGCGATACGGGGTGCGAAAGTTTGTTTACATCTCCACCGATAAGGCGGTCAAGCCATCCAGCGTAATGGGAGCGACCAAACGCGTCGGCGAGATGATCGTTCGCGCCTATGCCCAACGAAGCGAAACCGAATTTGCCATCGTGCGATTCGGTAACGTGCTCGGCAGCCGTGGGAGCCTGATTCCCATGCTGAAAAAGCAGATTCAGCGCGGCGGCCCATTGCGGCTGACCCACCCGGACATGACGCGCTACTTCATGACGATTCCCGAGGCCGTGCAGCTGATTTTGCAGGCGGGCGACATGGGCAGCCAGGCCGAGCTATTCATCCTGGATATGGGGCAAGCGGTCAAGATCGTGGACCTCGCGAAGGATTTGGTTCGACTGCATGGCCTCGTGCCCGGCGAAGACATCGAAATTCAGTTCACGGGAGTTCGACCGGGCGAGAAAACCCACGAGGAACTGGTCTATGCCGAGGAAGAACTTGGGCCCACGCAGCACCCGAAAATTCGAGTTGTCTCAAGCTCGGCGATCAACGAAGAATGGCTGAAGAGCGAGGTCGATAGATTGCGCGAGCTTTGCGAATCGGGCAACCAAGATACGCTTCGCCAAGCACTGATGGAGCTGGCCTGGGGCAAGAGCAACGTTCCTTATCAGGTCGCGGCGGTCGAGATGGACAACGCCCGCGAGCACGAGAAGCGTTGACCGTATCTTAACCTGCTTCAGCCCGTTTTTGACCGTTTGAGGTGCCCTGCCTGGTATCCTATGGGTTTCCCCATGCCTGATCCCCTGATTCGCAATATTGGCATCATCGCGCACGTTGACCACGGAAAGACGACCTTGGTTGACGCGATTTTTCGCCAAGCCGGTACGTTTCGCCAGAACCAACACATCGCTGACCGAGTGATGGACTCCAACGACTTGGAACGTGAAAAGGGCATCACCATTCTTTCCAAGGTTGCCAGCGTCCGCTACAAGGAATACAAAATTAACATCGTGGATACGCCCGGCCACGCGGATTTTGGCGGCGAAGTCGAGCGCGTTTTAAGCATGGTGGATGGCGTATTGCTCGTCGTGGACGCGTTCGAAGGCCCCATGCCGCAGACGCGATTTGTTCTCCAAAAGGCGTTCAAGAACGGGCTAAAACCGGTGGTTTGCGTCAACAAGATCGACCGACCCGGTGCGCGGCCCCAAGCCGCTTATGACAAAACCATCGACCTTTTCATCGACCTCGGCGCGGATGAAGACGACCTATTTTTCCCGCACCTGTACACGTCGGGCGCTTCCGGCTTTGCTCGGCTGGACCCCAATGGCCACGAAACCGACATGCGCGAGCTTTTCGAAACGGTGATCAACTCGATTCCGCCGCCCAACGTCGAGGCAGAGGGGCCGCTGCTGCTGCAAGTCAACAACTTG
>CAYRAX010000005.1:19919-33815 GCA_964422285.1 uncultured Chthonomonas sp. | reverse complement strand
GATTCGATGAACTTGACGAGGCCTTCGTAAACATAAATCGTCCCACCGGGAAGGCTGAACGCGTTCACATCTTTGCCTTCCACGAGTTTGAATTTGTAATGAAACGGGTTCAGTCGCGAGTCTCCCCAGCTCACGCGCACCAAAGTCCGATTCGCCACCTCAGCGAGTTTGCCGCCGATCCGGTTGATGCGCTCAAGCGACTCTTTGTCTTGGCTCAGCTTGAGTTCCTTTTCAACCTGCGCCGAGTATTCGGCTCCCATCTTTTCATCGGATTCCAGTTCGCGTTGGTGCTTGGCATCCGCAGGTGGGATGGGGTCAACCGCTGGGGTTTGGGCAATGCCGAGCTGACCCGCGAACATTAGGGCGCAAAAAATGAGGGGTGCGATTCGCATTACTATCTATACCGACGCCTGGGCGGGGTCATAGTTCCCCAAAGACTCGGGCGCGTCTCTCTCGGCGTCCACGATGCACAGAATTCCAAGGCCTTCGGCGCGGTCAGTCCGAAATTGATGGGGAACCATCGCGTGGATGCGCACTACGTCGCGCGGGCCAATCGCTTGCCACTTGTCGCCGACTCGCACCTCGCCGCTCCCATCTAGCACGACGACGCAATGTTCGTGCTGGTGGCGCTCAAAGCTGCTGTAACCGCCGCTCGCGATCTTGAAATACCGCACCTGAAAGCCTGAATCAGAAGATTCGAACAGCACCTGGCGGGTGACCGAAACCCATGTTCCAGGCTCATCTTTGTAGGTCGTTATCTGCACGCCATCCCAACCGTCGGTCAGGGCATGACTGATCGCATCTTGGCTCATTACCGGTATTGTAGCCGAAGGTCGCAATATGCCCGGTATCGCGCTTCAAAGCGGGCATTTCCAACGTCTAAAAGGGTATAATTTTATATTCGCTCAGGTTCAAAAAGCCGAGCAACAAAGTCTTATGGCAAAGCCCGAAGAAGTTCTTGACGTGACCGACCAGCCCATCGATTCTGAGGAATACACAACCGAGCCTCAACCCGAGATTTCGAGTACCGATTTGACCGGCTCCGATATCTCGATTGCGAGCAAGGTGGAGTCGAACTACGACGAAAGCTCGATCCAAGTTTTGGAGGGTTTGGAGGCGGTTCGAAAGCGGCCCGGCATGTACGTTGGCGACAACGGCCGAAAAGGTCTGCATCAAATGTTCCGCGAAGTCATCGATAACGCGGTTGACGAGGCGCTGGCTGGCTATTGCGACACCATCAAGGTCAAGCTTTACAAAGACAATTCGCTGAGCGTTTCGGATAACGGGCGCGGCATCCCGGTAGGAAAGCACGACAAGATGGGCATCTCCACGCTCACCGTCGTCATGACCGTGCTCCACGCGGGCGGCAAATTTGATAACGACGGCGGCTACAAAGTCTCCGGCGGTTTGCACGGCGTCGGCGTGAGCTGTACCAACGCGCTCTCCAAGTGGATGATCTCGACGGTCAAGCGCGATGGCAAATCCTATCAGCAACGATACGAGGCAGGTATCCCGGTTGATGAAGTCAAGATGATCGGCAAAGTCGGGTCCGATGAGACGGGAACCACCCAGCATTGGCTCGCTGACGATACCGTCCTTACCGACACCGTCTACGACCTGCACATCATCAAGGGCCGCATCAAAGAGCTTGCGTATTTGAACCCAAATGTTCGCTTTGAATTCGAAAACGAAGCCAACGCCGATGATGACGAAACCTTTTTCTACCAGCGCGGCATCCAGCAGCTCGTCGAAGATGTAAACGCCAGCAAAGACGTTTTGCACAAGGTCGTTTACTTTAAGCGCATCAAGGAAACTTACGAGCTCGAAGTGGCGATCCAGTACCACAACGACTACGCGACGACGATCCTTGCTTTTTCCAACAACATTCACCAGCCCGACGGCGGCACCCACGTTTCGGGATTCAACGCGGCGCTAACGAGGGTCATCAATGCCTACGCGCGCAAAATGAACATCCTGAAGGAGAAGGAAAAGAACTTTGCCAGCGACGATGTCAGCGCGGGCGTGACAGCGGTCATCTCGCTAAAGCTGCAAAACCCGTCTTACAACTCGCAAGACAAGGTCAAGTTGGTGACGCCCGAGGTTCAAGGAATCGCGAATTCGCTCGTCGGCGACGGCCTCAGCACCTTTATGGATGAAAACCCCACGATTGCCAAGCGCATCGTGGATAAGGCGATCATGGAGCAGCGGGCCCGAGAAGCCGCGCGCAAAGCGATCGAAAGCGTCAAGCGAAGCAACGCCATGGACAGCTTCGGCTTGCCCGGAAAGCTGGCCGACTGCGTAAGCAAAGAACCCGAAAAGTGCGAAATCTTCCTGGTTGAGGGAGATTCGGCAGGCGGTTCGGCCAAAACTGGTCGCGACCGCGTCTACCAAGCCATCCTGCCTTTGCGCGGCAAAATTTTGAACGTGGAGCGCGCGCGGCTCGATAAAGCGCTTGACAACGAGGAAATCAAGTCGCTGATCGCGGCGCTCGGCGTCGGAATCGACGTCGAAGTCGGTCGCAAAAAAGACGACGAAGACGATCCGATGGCGATCGAAAAGAACTCCAAGGATAAGGCCGAACAGATGTTCGACCTATCCAAACTGCGATACCACAAGGTCATCATCATGACCGACGCAGACGTGGACGGCGAGCACATTCGAACGCTGCTCCTGACCTTTTTCTACCGGTACATGCGACCCTTGGTGGAAGCGGGCCACCTTTATGTGGCCAAACCGCCGCTGTTCGTCGTGAAAGACGGCCCGACGAACCGCATCTATTGCAATACCGAGCAAGAGCGCGACCAAGTCATTTCGGAAATCAAGAAGAAGAAGCGCAAAGAGCCGCTGGTTACGCGCTTCAAAGGTCTGGGCGAAATGAATGCGGACGAACTGGGCGAAACCACGATGGACCCCAGCAATCGGTCGCTCGTGCAGGTTCGATTGGAGCCAGAATTGGCGATGGAAGTCGAGATGATGTTCAGCCGGTTGATGGGCGACAAAGTCGAGCCACGGCGCGAATTCATCGAGCGCCACGCCAAAGAAGCGCTCGACGTCGACTGGCACTATTGACGGAAATCACCCCCGCATTTGGGTTGCCAATCGGCGGTTTGATCCGGGTTGGCACGGGGTTTGCAACGTTCATTGGTGCCGACTCAGGCCAGTGTCACTCATCTGCATTAAAAGCAATTCGGTTGCTTTCGGAGTCAAAATGCTCTTACGGGTGGGTTGAAGGCGAGCCTGCGGTCTGGCGCAACGATGATGATTATGAACGCCGGGGCCATGCTATCCACCACCACCAATATGCCTGACCTAGTCAAAGAGACCAGCGTTCCGTACGTTAACGTCATCGGCGCAAAAATTACGCGGTTGAGCAAGGAAGATTGTGCTCAACGGGTGATTGACCTTGCCCGATCAAAGGCGAAAAAGTACGTTTGCGTGGCCAGCGCCCACACTATCATGGAGGGCTTCGACCACCCAAAAATGCTGGAGATATTGAACCGCGCCGACATGACGGTCGCGGACGGCGTTTCCATCATCATCGCACTAAAGATTCTCGGCGACCGCCACCAACACCGAACCACAGGCACTGACCTGGTTTGGGAGACCTGCCGCCTTGCCGAAAAGAATGGCCTTAGCGTTGGATTTTATGGGTCTTCGGACGAGTGTTTGAACCAGCTAAGAGCATTGCTGGCCAAAGAATTACCGGGCTTGCGCGTGGCATACACCTACTCACCGCCATTTCGCGAGCTTTCGGTCGAAGAAGACGAAGCTCTGATGGCAGAGATGAATGCGTCTCAAACGGACATCATGTTCATCGGGCTGGGGAACCCAAAGCAGGAATGGTGGATCGACAGCCATTACCAGCGATCGGAAGCAGTTTTACTAGGGGTCGGTGCCGCATTTGACTTCATTTCGGGCATGAAGAAGCGCGCGCCCAAGGTCATCCGCAAATTGGGGCTGGAGTGGCTTTGGCGGCTAGTGCGCGAGCCGAAGCGCATGTGGCGACGAAACTTCGTGCACAACCCCCGCTATTTGTGGCAGTTGTTCTTGCAATTGACTCGATTGAAAAAATTCGACGTCTAACCACGAACACGTATTTCCACCGCCAGTGCGCTTGCCAGAAATCGCCGTCGGGCGACTTGTACCCGCAAAAAATCGTACACTCTAGCGTGCCGCCTACGGAACCAGACGGTCTGGTAGGTGGAAATACGCATGAGCAAAAGGAATTGGACAAAAAATACTGCATCGGCACTTCTGGCCATGGCGATGCTTGCATCGAGTTCACAGGCAAAAGTAACGCTGTATGTATCGATTAGCGGAAACGACAACTGGGATGGCTTGGCACAAAAGCGAGTGCCCAAAACACTGAACGGACCAAAGCGATCGCTCGAAGGCGCACGAAACGCGCTGCGCAAACTTAAGCAGTACAACAATTTCCCGGCTGACGGAGCAGAGGTTGTCATTTTGCCCGGCCGCTACTTCTTGCGAAATGGATTCCGGCTGAACCCGATGGACGAGGGCACTGCAGAATATCCGCTCGTCTACCGAGCGCAGACGCCGGGCACCGTCATTCTCGACGGCGGCAAACTCATCACCGTGTGGCGCAAGCCTGCTGCATCCATCAAGGCTCGTCTGCCAGAAGCCGTGCGCGACAAAGTGCTCCAAGCCAGCCTCTCCTCTGCTGGAATCAATAGGCTCGGTCTGATCCGACGCGGCGCAATGCTTCGACCAACCTCGACCATGCCCGAGCTTTTCTGCGACGACCACAGAATGCCATTGTCGCAATATCCGAACGACAACACGTACCTGAACATGCCTGCTGACCAAGCGCCAGCCGTACAATCGTTCAAAGTTGGCGACGAGCGACCAAAGAACTGGGATTGGACCAAGGACATCTGGGCCTACGGGTTCTTCTTTGATACCTGGGCCGACGGATACGACAAAGTTTCGTATGACAAGAATTCCAAGATAGCGACGCTTGCCAACCCTGCTTACCAGGGCATCACCAAGAACGGTCGCTTCAAGTTCATGAACGTTTTGGAAGAGCTGGACACTCCCGGCGAATGGGCGTACGACGTACGCACTAAGTCCGTGTTCTTCCTGCCTCCTGGCGGAGCTATCGCTCGACGCGTCGTCGTTTCGACTTTGGATGATTCGCTGTTGCGAGTTGAAGGTGCCAGCCACTTGCGCTTCTCGGGTTTGACCTTCCAATACGCAAGAAAGTTTGGCGCAATCGTCAACTCCAGCAACAACGTCATCTTGTCCGGCTGCAACTTCTATAACCTCGGCGTCGATGGCGTCGTGTTTGAAAATAGCCGCAAATCCGGTGTTGATTCATCCAACTTTAGCGGCGTGGGTGAAACGGCGATCAAGCTTCACGGCGGCGATCGACCTTCTTTGACGCCTGGCGAGAATTTTGCGACAAACAACTGGATTTCTGCATGTGCCGAAAAGGTGAAGACCTATCGGCCCGGCATCGAAGTCGACGGCGTTGGGCAATACGTTGCCAACAACCGAATTGAAAACATGCCCATGCAAGCGATCAACGTTTGGGGCAACAACCACCTCGTCGAAAAGAACGAGATCGGCAACGTGGTGCGCGATACAAACGACGCTGGCGCGATCTATTTGGGATACGACCAGACCGCTCGCGGCAACGTCATCCGCTACAACATCGTTCAAGACGTCGTTGCCCGCGTGCCGGATAACGAAGGCAAGCCACGATATCAGGCGTTCGGCATCTATCTCGACGACATGTGCAGCGGCCAGACTGTGTACGGCAACGTCATGCGACGATGTTCGGGCGGCATGGTCCTCGGTGGCGGACGCAACAACACGATCACCAACAACGTGTTCGAAGCAAATCGCGTGGACCTTTATGCTGATGCACGCGGCCTGAACGAACCCCAAAAGTACTACAACCTCTGGAACGCTCAGTTCCAACGCATTCACCCGAATACGGCGCCGTTCAACGCATATCCTGGACTCGCCGGATTCCTCGACGACGAACCGCTGTATCCAAAGTACAACGTGTTCACCAACAACGTGTTCACCCAATCGGCGAACCAAACCGTCACGTGGCAAGACGTGCTTACCGCATCGACTCCGCGTGGTTCACGAATGGTCAACTTTAGCAGCAACTATGTCGGCGAAAACCCAGGTTTCATGAACCCGGCCGCCAACGACTATCGATTGCTGCCCGGCGCGAATGCGGCGAGCTCTGGATTCCAGAGTATCGATGCCAGCACGTCGGTTGGCCTTCAAATCTCTGATCAACGAAAAGAAGTGCCAGCTATGGATGGCGTCTACCCTTACGTGCCGTAAATTGCTGAATTCCACACCACTCATCGCCGCGAGCATTCACCAGCTCGCGGCCTTTTTTTGTGAATTCTCCCTCCAGGTCCCCTTTATGTTCGTGCAGGGGACTTTCATCGCCGTTGGCTGTGCCATTGTTCATCGACCTTGGTCGATGGCAATGCCGAGTACGAAAATTTGAGCGAGAATTGCGAGGACGGAGTGTCCTCGCACCGAGATGCGGACGAAGTGTCCGCGCCTCATTTTTTGGGAAGTCTCCCCCTAAATCCCCCTCATCTTCGTGAGGGGGACTTTTTGGCGCGCGGCACGCCATAATTCGCCGCAAATTTGTTCGGTGTACGTACCAAATCCCCCTCAGCTTCGTGAGGGGGACTTGGCCGCGAAGCGATTGGTGGTTGGCGGACGAAGTGTCCGCGTTCCTTATCGGAAAGTCTCCCCCTAACTCCCCTTCTTCTTCGGCTTTGCGTTCGCTCGGGCGACTGCTGCCGCTAGTTCGATCCATGCACGAAGTTCGGCGGGGTTATTCAAAACGGCCCCCGGCACCTCGCGATACTTGAGGTTCGGTTTGCCGTCGTGCATCACCCAGGGTCCTGCGCCAGCCGCATCGTAGTCAGGCAAGTTCGATTGGTCCACTTTGAAATAGATCCGGTCGTCATCGATGAGGCCGAACAATGCCTCGTCCAGATAGATTCCGAACCCTCCGAACATCGCCTTCATGCGAATTTCGGCGGCGGCAGTAAGTGATTTTTCAAATTTCTGGCGTGCTTCGGGAGTTACTGGCATAACCACATTATTCCCCGTGATAATGTCGGCTTGGCGTGCCAAATCGCCTTGTGCAAAACCTTTGGGATCGTTTTTACGACAGAATGCGTTAAAATCTTTGTGCAGAACTTGGCGTTGGTCGCACACACCAGCCCATTCTGCCGTTGGTGAGGAGTATCCACGAAATGTTCAAAAAAATTATTGCACTGTTGATGCTGACGAGCATCCTCGCGGGAGGGGCGATCGCTCAAGATTCGACCAAGAAGTCAGAAGGATCGAAATCAAGCTCTTCCAAAAAGCAAGCCGAGCGCAAGATGCCCAAGCGCGACCCTGAAAATGGTCGATTTATGAGTGATGCCGACTGGAAAACCAAGTACGGCTCGATGACCGAAGCACAGGCACGCGCAAAGGTTCAGGCGGCAAAGGCTAAGGGCGAGAAGGTAGCCCCAACCAAGTCGTCCAAGTCGAAAACAACGAGCAAGACTTCGACAACCGTCAAGCCTACGAAGACCAAATCCACCGCCGAGAAGCCCGAAAAGGTTGCTGCGCCAGCATCAACTACTGAATCGGCCACCAAGTCGCGCCGCAAACCCACCGCCAAGGTAGCGGCCTCCGATGCCAAATCGACGAAGACGAAGGAAAAGACCGAGGCACCAGCCACAACCGCCACGACCAAGGAAAAGTCAAAGACCAAGGCAAAAACCGAGTCAACGGCTACAACCAAGGAAAAGTCCAAGTCGAAATCCAAGACCGAATCGACCGCCAAGACGAAGTCTCCGAAGTCAACTAAGTCAACCGAGAAGTCGGCAAAGACTACGGACAAAACACCTAAGACCACCGAAAAGGCGAGCACCAGCAAGTCCAAAAAGTCAAAAACTGGTGGCTCAACTCAAAAAACTACCGCTGGCAAAGACTAATTTCCAGCACGTTTAACCTCAAGGGGCCACTATTCGACTTGAAAAGTGGCCTCTTGTCTATTTGCGCTCAGGGCTTTTGGTCGCGATCACCACGTCGCCGATTCCACGCGAAACTTCGGTGTTGGTATCACCCTCAACGCAGGCAACCGTAAGTCCATTCTCGCTAGTCCGCTTGTTGATGCGATACATGATCCCCTGCCCATACATGACGTGACCGATACCAGCCAAAATGACCATGACCGGGCGCTTATCAAACTTGCGTTGATCCATCGCCTTGATCGCGGTGTCGGCCATGCCGGTATCCCAAAGAACCTGTGCTGAGTAGATATTCTCGCCGCGCGCGCCGGTCATCGGGTGGCCGCCCATAAGCGCCGTGAAGATATTGCGATGGTCCATGTTGTTGAGGTCAAGATCGCCAGGCAATTGGGCGCGCTCCTCAGAAGTTAGTGCCGAATATCCGTCTTTGCCGACTCGCCGCACCCAATCGCGCGGCACGTTCAGGCCAACCATAGGAAGCCGATGCTGGCGAATTGTGTCAAAAATCGGCTTGTAGAGAAGGTAATCAAAGCCCCACTGCGTCTTCCACTCGCTTTCTTTGATAAATTGCTCGTCGGTTTGCCATCCCATGCTGAAGTCGGCGAGTTTGGGCTGGACCGGCCGAGTGAACATTTCGAATCCAACAATAACATCGCGACCGCGGGCCACCAAAGCCTCGATCACTTTCGCCTGGGCTTGGTGGTGCCAAGGGTTGTCGTGCGATTCGCCGACCAGCACCCAGCGTGTTTTCTCTGCCATCACCGCGATCCTTTTGTAGTCGATCATCTTTCCGCTGGCCGTGTCGTAGGCGTTTTCGGCTTGAACCCTCATGGTTCCTGGTCGGCCAATGGTCAGCAAGTGGGGATCAGATTGTGAAATCAGGTGGCCATATCCACCTAGGAGTAGCGCGAACATATGCAAGAGTTAACCCGACTTTTGCGCCAATGAGAAACGGTTTCTGCTGACTTGCCGTACAATATCAACCGAGATGAACTGGTTGGGCCTAAAATTTGACGCTCGCATCACGCGCGAGCTGGCGACCCAACGCTCCACCATTATCAAGGGCCTCGTCTGCTCAACCGTCGTCGCCGCGCTATCTGGAGTGATGGTTTGGTTCATCAAGCTGGTCGTCGATGCGGTCGAATCTTCGGATAGCCAAAAGCTCTATAGCCTTAGCTTGCTGGTGATCGGCATATTCGTCTGCAAATATGTCTTCACCCGCGGTCAAACGCAGTTCATGAGCGAGGCCGCGAACCGACTCTCGGCGAATTTGCGAATCCGCGCCTTTCGTAAGCTCCAGCACCTGCCGATTTCCTACTTCAACAACAAGCGGCAGGGAAGCATCCAGAGCGTTTTGACGAACGATGTCAGCTTGTTTCAAACGGCGGTTACGGGTGTTCGTGATGCTATCGATGGCCCGATCAAAGTAGCCGTAGGCACAGTCACGATTTTCATTTTGAACTGGAAGCTTGCGTGCGCGGCGATCCTCATCGTGCCGGTTTTGGCCAAGGTGATCCAGCGCAACGCGCGAAAGATGAAAGCGGCCCAAGCCCAGGTGCAAGAAGACCTCAGCAACTTGAACGCGCTGCAACTGGAGGCGCTCACGGGCACACGAGTGATTCAGGCTTTTGGTGCCGAAGACACCATCGTTTCCCGGTTTACGGCTCTGGTCGAGCGCGGATTCAATAGTCAAATGGTCGCAGTTCGGCGGCTGGCTAGCTTGAAGCCACTGGTCGAATTGATCGGCGCGGTTGGCGTCGCAGTTGTGGTGATGGTTTGCGCTTGGTTGGTCTCCCGGGGCGAAATTCGCGTGGGTAGCCTCGCCGCATTCTTGTTTAGCCTCGACTATATCAATCAGGGTTTCCGCAACCTCGGTGCGCTCAAACAAACTTCGGCGCAGGTCTCGTCGGCTGCCGATCGCATCTATGCTGAGATTTTGGATGTCGAGCAGCCGCTTGCCGACTCCCCCGACGCAATTGAGCCCGCGAGTTTTTCGGGCCGAATCGAATTCCAAAGCATTTCATTCAATTACCCCGACGGCACGCCAGCCCTCAAAGACGTTTCGTTCGTTATTGAGCCGGGGACATCACTCGCGTTGGTAGGCCCTAGCGGAGCAGGGAAGTCCACCATCGCCGACCTGCTGTTGCGGTTTCATGATCCCTCCGAGGGGTCGATTTTGCTTGACGGGGTGGACCTCAGAAAGCTCAAGACCGAGTGGCTGCGGCGACAAATAGGCGTCGTGGGCCAGCAAACGTTGCTTTTCTCAGGCACGATCAACGACAACATCCTATTCGGCAAACCCGATGCCACTCGCCAAGAAGTCGAAGAAGCTTGTCGAGCCGCCCACGCACAGTTTGTTTTCGATATGCCAAACGGACTCGAAACCACGTTGGGTGAGCGCGGCGTCCGGCTGAGCGGCGGCGAAGCGCAACGAATCAGCATCGCGCGGGCCTTTGTCCGCAAGCCAGGGCTGCTGCTTTTGGATGAAGCGACCAGCAACCTGGATGCGGTCAGCGAAAAGGCCGTGCAGGAAGCGCTCAACGAGATCATGACCGGCCGCACAACGGTGACCATCGCCCACCGGCTTTCTACGGCGGCGCGGTGTACCAAAGTTCTGATGCTTCGGCGCGGCGAGGTCGTCGAATTCGGTAGCTTCGCTGATCTGATGGCGGCGAGCGGCCCCTTTGCGAGCATGTACCGGGCCTATTCGGAGGGCCTCATCGATGCCTCCATCGGTTGACGCGCGTGGCCTCACCATTGGTTACGGCGAGCGCGCGGTGCTTCGCGATCTCAGCTTCACCGTGGAGCCCGGCCAGATGGTGGGCATCGTTGGCCCGAATGGCTGCGGCAAGTCAACGCTGCTGAAGACAATTTCGGGTGCCTTGCGGCCTTTGAGCGGCGATTTGCACCTCGCTGGGATCGCACCGAGCCAGATGGATGATCGAACGCGCGCGCAGACGGTGGGCTACATGGGCGTCGGGGACGCGTGCGAATTTCCGTTTTCGGTGCACGAAACCGTGCTGTTGGGGCGGTTGCCATGGCATGCAAAATGGCGGCCAAGCATCGAAGATTTGGATTTCGTGCAGTCGGCGATAGAGGTCGCTGATTTGAGCCACCTTGCCGAAAGACCATTTTTTGAACTCAGCGCGGGTGAGCGCCAGCGTGCGTCGTTTGCGCGGTTACTCGCCCAAAATCCCGCTGTGTGTCTCCTTGACGAGCCAACCGCCCATCAAGACCCGGCCCACGCGGCGTTGGTTGGGCGGCGCATGCGCGACCTAGCAGCGAATGGAAAAGCGGTGCTCGTCGTCGCGCACGATCTCGTCTGGGCTTTTCAGCACTGCCCGGAAATCTTGATTTTGAGTGCAAATGGCGCAACGACCCGGCTCAGACCGAACGACGAAGCCGCCGGCGAAGCGCTACGACGCGCGTTCGGAATGGACTTCGTGCTGCACAAATTTGGAACCGATGCGGTAGCACCGATTCCAGATTCCGTGTGCGAGATTCGGTAAGGGCGGGACCGGGAGGAGAAGGGGAAATCCGGTCCACGCCCCCTGTTCGATTCGATCAATCGCCAACGAGATCAAAGTTGTCGTTGAGGATCAAATAGTCATCGGTATTGACGATGCCATCTTGGTTGAGGTCCGCGCGCGCATCGTAAAGTGAGTCCCCGAGCGAAGTATCGAACGCGTCGCTGAGAATGAGATAGTCGTCGGTGTTGGTCACGTTGTTGTCATCACAATCGCCGTTTTGCAGGTTCGCGTTGATGCCAAAGAGCCCCAGATCGCCGATCGACTTGATGCCAGCCGACTTCGAAAGCCACGTCGGTGCCTTGAACGCGACTTCGAACGAGCCGCGCAATTGGGTTCCGCCAAAGAAAACGCCGCCCGCGCCCAAGGTAATTCGCTGGAGTTCGACGACGTTGCCCGCAGAGCGAAGCATCAGCGTGGCGCGATTGCCCGCGACCCTTGATGCCGCGATGCTGCCGAGGTTGAGGTTTCCAGCGATGGGCGCAAGCTCTTGCCTAGGTTCAATCGAAACGTTGTCAATCAGCAAGTCTTGCGTACCTTCGAACGCGGATTGGTCCGAAAATTCGATCTTGAACGATGCGCTCTGGGAGATGAAATCGCGCCGCACGATGTCGATGAGCTCCGCGCCGACTTTGGTGCCGTAGGCGGGCGTGATCATCGAGTCCAGAAGAACATTTGAACTCGGAACGTCAATGATGCGCAATCGCAGTTTCTGGTTCGTCGTCGGTCCAGGGGCGGCCGCGCCGATGTAAAAATTGATGCTGTACGCGGTTGCAGCGGCACCCGCGACCGTTTGGGTTGCAACGCCATTCGGGAACGAATTCGCGACGTTGAACGCCATTACTTTGTCGCCAAATGGAGTGGTTTGACCCTGCACCCCCGAGAGCGTCGACATAAGAGCATTGGTCAGCACGCCCGCGCTGCCCGTGATGGTCCAGCTTCCTGAAGCCTCAAAATTGCCATTTTGAACGAGATTGGCGGAGCTAGCTACGCTAGCAAAGACAGCTGAAAAGCTCAAAACAAGCTTAAAACGATTCAAAAACATGGTTCTCCTCCAGGTCCCCATCAGGCATCCGAACTCGATGCACCCGATAGCACCAATGAATATCGTCGAGAATTGCCAATTTCAGGACATGAAGAAGCAAAAAAGTAGGGAGAGTTGAGGCAACCCCCTAGCATCGCGACCGAATTGCCTGGTATCATTCGAAGTCGCGCTGTCGTATCGATACGCTTTGTCACCGAGCACTTCGGAGAGCGCAATCTATTGTCTTTTGAGACGAACAAACAGCCATGAAAGTTAGGGCCAGTGTAAAAAAGATTTGCGACAAATGCAAGATCATTAAGCGTTCCGGAGTGGTGCGCGTGATCTGTATTAACCCGAAGCACAAGCAAAGGCAGGGTTGACCGTACGGAGGAAATGTAAGAAGTGGCTCGTATTGCCGGTGTAGATTTACCACGAGATAAAGCAATTTCATACGCTCTGCCGTTGATTTACGGTTTGGGCTACAAGACAGCAGGTGAAGTGATTTCCAAGGCAGGAATCGACCCGCGCAAAAAAGTGCGCGAACTCAATGAGAGTGAAGTCGGTCGCCTGCGCGAAATTATTGATGGCGAATATCAGGTCGAAGGCGACCTGCGCCGCGAGGTTTATAGCAACATTCGACGTCTGATGGAAATCGGTTGCTATCGCGGATTGCGCCATCGACGCGGACTGCCGACGCGCGGTCAGCGAACTCGCAGCAACGCCCGAACCCGCAAGGGTAAGCCGAAGACAGTTGCCGGCAAGAAGAAGGCGAGGAAGTAAGGATTAACCCATGGCGAGAAAGCAAACTACCAAAGGAAAGCAAAAAGAAAAACGCCAGGTTCCGGCTGGCCACGCGCACATTCAAAGCACGTTCAACAATACGATCGTGACGATTACCGATCCGCAAGGCAATGCGCTTTGCTGGAGCAGCGCGGGCAACGCCAACTTCAAGGGATCGCGAAAAGGCACGCCGTTTGCAGCCCAATTGGCCAGCGAAAGCGCCGCCAAAAAGGCTCAAGAATACGGCATGCGTAAGGTGGAAGTGTTCGTGAGCGGTCCTGGTTCGGGCCGCGAAACCGCAATCCGAGCGCTCCAAGCCGCTGGTTTGGATGTGACCTCGATTCGCGACGTAACGCCGGTGCCGCACAACGGCTGCCGACCACCCAAAAAGCGACGTGTCTAAGATTTAGCGCTATCCATGTACATATCGTGCATGGATAGCTTCGTATAGCAAAGAGATTTTATGCCGCATATTCAAACCCTAGAACTTGCACCCGAATACGGGAAATTTGTCCTTGAGCCGCTGGAGCGCGGT
>CAYRAX010000005.1:11155-19909 GCA_964422285.1 uncultured Chthonomonas sp. | reverse complement strand
TTATGGGCAAACCATTGGCAATGCGCTGCGACGCGTGTTGCTGAGCTCTATTCAGGGCGCCGCGATTACCGCCGTTCGAATCGACAAGGTGTTCCACGAGTTTGCCCCCATTCCGGGTTGCAAAGAGGACACCACCGAGTTGCTTTTGAACCTGAAAAACGTGGCAATTAAGGTTGATTTCGACGAAATGCCGCCCGAAGAGGTGGTGCTGAAGATTGACGTCAAGGGTCCTGGAACGGTCACCGGTGCCGACATCGTCTGCCCCGAAGGCGCATCGATCATTAACCCCGAAGTCTACATTTGCGCGATCAGCGAAAAGGGCGCTTCGCTCAACATGGAGCTGTTCGTTGGCTGGGGAAGCGGCTACGTTTTGCCCGAAAAGCAAGAAAAGTATCGCGGCACGATCGGAATCATTCCCACTGGATCGCAATATACGCCAGTTCGCAAGGTCAACTATATTGTTGAAGCCACGCGCGTCGGCATGCGCACGGACTATGAGCGAATGGTTCTGGAAGTTGCGACGAACGGCGCAGTTCCGCCCAACGACGCGGTAACCCAAGCCGCACAGATTCTCGATAAGTATTTCCGAATGTTCTTCGATCTTGGTCGGTCCGGGTTCGACTTCTCGCTCGACGACGAAGGCGGCATGGAAGATGACCTGTCCAACGTTCCGGAAATTAAGATTGAAGAAATGGATTTCAGCCAGCGCACGTTCAATTGTCTGCGACGCGCTGGATTGGTCACGCTCCGCCATCTGGCAACCGTGACCGAATCCGACCTCACCGGCATCCGCGGATTCGGCAAGAAATCGTTGACCGAAGTTCGCGACAAGCTGGAAGAGCATGGCCTCGCGCTCAAACCACCTAAGGGTGGATACCGCGCAATCGACCTGCTCGACGACGATGAGGAGGATTTCGACTGATTCTTGGGGCGCACCCCTGATTTGGAAGGCAAATAGCTATGAACCATAAAATCGATAAAAGGAAACTCGGGCTCCCCAGCGACCAGCGCCGTGCACTGCTCACCAACCTGGTGCGCCAAATGGTGCGCCACGGTTACGTTCACACCACGTTCGGCCGTTCGAAAGAGTTGCAACGCATCGTCGAGAAGCTCATTACGACCGCAAAGAACGATTCGCTCGCCTCGCGACGCCAAGCGCGCAAGATTCTGGTCGGCCACTCGGCAAGTTCGAAGAAGCCGATGAAGCTACTCGCGGGCAAAACGGACCTCGAAAAGCTCGAAATTTTGAAACAAAGAAGCTTGATCAATGGTGAAGACCTGGTCAAGCATCTTTTTGACCACGTGGCACCAAGGTTCAAGGACCGACAAGGCGGCTATACGCGGCTTACCAAGACGGGCGTCCGACGGGGCGACGCTGCGGTGACCGCAGTTCTCGAATTTGTCGACTAAAATTCAACGTATTCAGCTCACCGTCTCGTACGAGGGCACCGACTTTCGCGGCTGGGCCGCACAAAAAGGACAGCGAACTGTCCAAAGCACCTTGAAATATGCTGTGCGCCAGGTCTCGGGCGAGGATTGCGAGATCATAGGAGCTAGCCGAACCGATGGCGGAGCCCATGCGATTGGACAATGTTGCCATTTCGACATTGACAATAAGGTTCCGATCGACCGATGGGCCTATGCACTCAACCGTGTGCTTCCGGATGACTTAGTCGTTCGCAAGTGCCAAGCTCGAAGCAAGCGATTTCATAGCCGATTCTCGGCGGTAGATCGCTGGTATCGATACCGGGTGTTGATCGGAGAACGCGACCCCCAACGCGCGCGATTTTGCCACTGGTATTGGGACCAAGTTGACGTCGATTTGATGAACAATGTGGCGCAAAACTTGGTCGGATCGCACGATTTTCGGGGATTCAGCGAAGAAATGGCGCCGGAATCGAACACGGTGCGCCAATTGCTGAAAATCGCCGTTACGCGACGCAAAAGCGAAATTCACGTCGATGTTTGCGCGCAAGCGTTTATCCGCGGAATGATGCGAAGGATCAGCGGCGGTTTGCTCGAAGTCGGACGCGGCGCACGAACGCCGGACGAATTCACGGGGCTCCTAAATGCACAGCATCGAAATGAACTGCAATGGCCGGTGGTGTTGCCCGCAAAAGGGCTGACGCTGATGCAAATCCGGTACGGCGGTAGACCATGGTTCGGCGACGAACCAAAAACAGTTTTGGAAAGTACACAGGAAGATATCGATGAATAGAACTTACAGCGCAAAACCTAGCGAAATCGAACGCAAATGGTTTGTAGTGGACGCCACGGGAGTGCCCGTGGGCCGATTGGCTGGTCAAGTTGCGAAGATCCTTCGCGGCAAGCACAAGCCAACGTTCACCTACAACCAAGATTGCGGCGATTTTGTGATCGTGATCAATGCCGATCGAGTTGTCTTGACCGGTCGGAAAGAGAACGAACTGATTCACTGGCACACGGGATGGCCGGGCGGTCTTCGGAACGTGAGCCGAGGCAAGCTGCTCGCCGATGACCCCGTGCAACTCGTGGAAAAGGTGATTTGGGGCATGACGCCGAAGACAAAGCTGGGCAAGCAGATCTTTAGCAAACTTAAAGTTTATGCGGGCGAAGATCACCCACACGCCGCACAAAAGCCAGAGCTGATCAAGCTGACGAAGTGATAGGAGACAGTACGCAAAAGATGGTAAAGGATCGAAATTACGGAACGGGGCGAAGGAAGAGCGCGATTGCACGCGTATGGCTGAAATCCGGCTCCGGCAACATCAAAATTAATGGCCGCGACCACAAGGAATACCTGGGCCGGCCAGTTCTCGAAATTCTTGTCAATAGCCCGTTCGCCAGGCTCAAGATGGAAGGCCAATACGACGTCGTGGCGACCGCAAAAGGCGGCGGCATCACCGGTCAAGCAGGCGCAGTTCGACTTGGCATTGCTCGCGCGCTTGTGGAGATGGACGAAAACCTTCGCAAGCCACTGCGCGCCGCTGGCTATCTGACCCGCGACCCGCGAGTCAAAGAAAGCAAGAAGTACGGTCGCAAGAAAGCCCGACGCGGCTTCCAATTCGTTAAGCGATAATCGATTCGGCTTCCAAAGTGTACAGGTCGGCCCCGCTCTTCTTCATTGGAAGAGCGGGGCCGCGCTAATAAAAAGTTCAATAACTGTAATGACAAGGAAGACTTTTGCCAGAATTATAGTGTATTATTCAGTGGTGCCCGACCAAAAGTCGGGTTGAGGGGTTTTTGTATGAATGTTTTTAGGTCGCCGATCGTCATCGGTTTTGCGCTCACTACAGTTGTGGGCATCGGTCTCGTTCAGCCGGGGAGCCGTAAAGCGAACGCCGCAGAGTCTGATGTCGTGCCGCTGACGGCACCAATTGTTTTTGCGAGCAAGCCGTCCTGTTCATCTTGTTCGGCAAAGGCAGTTCCCAATATTGCTGGACTGCCAGTCGAGGATCCTTGCACAGGTGTGTTCGAATTGCCACTGGCCCAAGAAGTGCACCTCGTTGCGATTGACCCAACAACACACGCCGCAGTGGCAGGAACGTGGTCCGCCGAATTTGGCTTGATGACTCCAGACGGTACTTACACGGCGCCCGCAAACACCTTTGCGGAAGGCGCGGATTACCTTCTATTTTCAGCGAGCAATGGTTCAACGAGCACATTTTTGGTCAAACTTGGCCCAAGTACCAGCCCAAACGCAAGCCCAAGTGCGCCTGCAGTAGAACTTGTGCCAAGCCCTCCAACGCAACAAGGAACGATAGTTAATGAGGAATTGGACGAATCGGGCAACAGCACTGGCTTATTCGAAAGTGTTCAAACTGTATCATTGCCCTTCGTTGGAGGAGTGAGGCTGGCCGTCGACGGTAGTGGCATCGAAGTGGTGGACGAAGTGGAAGATGACGGCGTGGTAACTATTGATGCTGGCACCGCGTACACTTTGCCACACGTCGAGTACAGTACGAGTGTTTCGGGATACCTGTTCGATCCAGATGATCAGCCAGTTGCGATCGTCATACAAGGACTGCAAGTAGCACCCAATGGTGGTAAAAAATGCAAGCCGCTCTACCCGAAGAAGAAACCACTTGGTCCGTGTCAAAACGATGGTGAAACGAAAGTGTGTGGTGAAATCAGGGCAAAGTCCGATGGGGATGTGCAGGTTAATGCCGGTAGTATGACTGTGAGCGGATCCATCACAGGAAAGATAAAAGAAATTTTTGGAGTGGATGTCGCGGCCAACGCGACAGTTAACGTTACCTATTGGCAACAAAAGCGCCATTATTGGCAAAATTGTGATATCTACGAGTGCCAAGACCACAATTGGGTATTTGTGCGATCAATTCACTGTAGCAGAATTTGCATCGTGACAAAGGGCTTTGAACCCGTGTGGGCTGCACTCTTATTTGGACACGACGGCCTGCACACGGCATATGAATCGTGTCCAGCGTGGGATTGCCAAGCTCTGTAGTGTAAGTACAAAGAAATTCCTTAGGTTCGGAGCACGTTCAGCACCGTCCGAGCCAAAAGGAATCCACGCAGGCGCGCTGAACGGTACTTCGGCGGCTTCCAGTTCGTCAAACGATAATTCGCCCCTTGTCTTTCGTAAGTTGTCAATGCGGTGAGCTGGCAAATATGCTAGCTCCCCGCATCCTTTTTTTATTGCTGAAACTTGAGAAGTGGCGTCACATTTCTGCCCGAATTTGACAATAGTACATGCGCACCTTGGGGCAAGTGTATCTAAAAGTCCCAGGTGAGCCCGAAAGGAGAGCTTTAACATGGCAAATCGAAGAACATTTATTACCGCGGCCGCTTTGACCGCGTTCTCATATTGCAGCATTACTGCAGCTAACGCCGTTCTCGTCGCTGAATGGAATTTTGACGGAACCTATGCAGATGCCTTCTGGGGAGCTGGTAGCTCGTTCACCGGCACCTCGTTTGGCAACTATCTCGCCGAAGTTGGCGCCGGAACCATGTTTGGTATCCGCACCAACACCCAAACCAACGTCACCTGGACGCGCCCAACCGGTAATGGCACGCGCACTTCAGCGAGCGGCATTGGCCTCAGCGCGAACGATACCTATTGGGAATTCAATGTCTCGACAATCAATCTGAAAGACCTGCTCATCAGCTACGATCAAGTATCCAGCAACACCGGTCCTCGAAACTGGAAGCTGCAATACAAGGTCGGCGCAGGTAGCTATGTGGATGTCGCTAGCTACAACATCGGCTACAACAGCGCCGGTGCGACCTTATCTTGGGCATCGTCCGCAGTTCGCACTGAGAGCCAACTCAACTTCAACTTGAGTTCGATCGCTGCGCTCAACAACAAGGCTTCGGTCTTCCTTCGCGTTTTGATCGCCGGAACTCAGCAGTACAACCCGACGGCTACCGCAGCATTCGGCACCGCTGGATCCACTCGAATCGACTCGATCAAGATTAATGCAACTGCAGTTCCTGAGCCCGAGTCAGTATTGATTCTGGCCGCTGGCGCCGCAATCGCAGCCACCCGAAAGCGAAGCCGCAAGTAATTTGCACTGAGACCCAAATTCTCGAGTGCCATGTTTGGGCCGATTCATTTCCATGAATCGGCCCATTGTCTTTGGCTGATACCTGATAAACTGGTCACTCATTTATGAGCGAAATATCCGTCGAACAAGCCCTGAAAATCGCGATCGATGAGCACCAATCGGGGCACTTCCAGCGCGCGCAAGAACTCTACGTAATGATTCTGCAGCGCGACCCGGGCAATGTTGATGCGATTCATTTGCTGGGCGTTCTCGCCAATCAAGGCAAAAAGCCTGAGATGGCGGTTGAGCTCATTGAGCGTGCGGTGGCCGCGCGGCCCACAGAACCGATTTTTCGATACAATTTTTCTGACTGCCTGTACAAAGTTGGCCGCAAAGAAGACGCTGTCAATGAGCTAAAAGAAGCGGTGCGGATAAGCCCGGACTACTACGAGGCTTGGAACAATCTTTCGCAGATCCTCGTGGAGTTGCAACGCTTTCCGGAGGCGGTCGAAGCCGCCAACGAGGCCTATGAACTCGCCGATGACCCCGCGATCCCGCTCAACAACCTGGGGAACGCCTACCGCGGCCTCGGCCAAATGGACAAGGCCAAAGAGTGCTACGAAGAGGCGGTCGCTGAACGGGATGATTTGCCGGAGTTGCTCAGCAATTTGGCTATCATCTGCTCGCTGGAGGGCGACTTTGACCGTAGCATCAAGCTACTTCGGCGTTGCATCGAAGTGTCACCGGCGTTTGCCGACGCCTATAACAACCTGGGAACGATCTACCTGCGACGCGGTCAGTTGGAAGAGTCGGCTGAGATGCTACAAATGGCGCTAAAGATCAAGCCCGACTACGTGGACGCGATCAACAATTTGGCCGTGGTGTTGCGCGAATCCGGTCGCCCCGAAGAAGCCATCGCGGCGTACGATAAGGCACTTGAATACCAGCCGGACTCCGCGCAAATCCTCGTTAACCTATCGACCGCCCTTCGAGACATGGGCCGGATTGAGCGCTCAACTGAGATGACGAGAAAGGCGATAGCCCTCGATCCCGATTGCGCGGCCGCCTATTTCAGCCTGAGCTCGAACTACCAAAACTTGAACCAATTGGACGAGGCGATCGAAAATGGCTTGAAGGCTTTTGAACTTGAGCCGGGCAACCCGGCGGCTTCGTGCTCGCTGGGTTATAAGCTCATCGAGCGCGGCGACGTCGAAGAAGGCATCGAGTACATCAGAAAATCACTTGAGATCAGCCTCGACCCTACCGCGTTTAGTAGCTCGTTGCTTGCGGCGAACTACGTGCCCGATTTTTCCCCCGAAGAAGTAACCAACATGCACCGCGATTGGGGCGTGCTGGTCGGCGAGAATTCGGAGGTCAGACCGCACGAATTTGCGAACAAAAAGGATCCTGACAAGCGACTGAAAATCGGCTACATTTCGCCCGACTTTCGGATGCATTCGGTCTACTTTTTTGCGGAGCCTTTCCTTGCCAACCACGACAAATCAGAACACGAGATCATCGCCTACTCCGCCCTGATGAGGCCCGACCACAAGACGCTCACGGCCAAGGTCTATATGGACGGATGGCGCGAAGTGGTGGGAATGGGCGGTCGCGAGTTGGTCGACCTCATTCGGGCTGATGAGATCGACATCTTGGTTGAATTGGCGGGCCACACCGCTGGCAACAGCTTGACCCAGTTGATTGAAAAGGCGGCTCCGGTGGTGATATCCGGCATTGGGTATCCGTGCACGACTGGATTGCCCACGGTCGATTACCGGCTGACCGATTCGTTTTGCGATCCGGTGGGCAATGAGCAATACAACACAGAAACGTTGCTGCGGCTCGATCCATCGTTTTGGTGTTATCGGCCGCCCCAAGAGGCGCCGCCGGTGAGCGATTCGCCCGCCGCCAGAAATGGCTATGTCACCTTCGCTTCGGTGAACACGTTCTCCAAAGTCTCGCCGATGGTGCAAGAAGTTTGGGCAAAGTTGCTGGCCGCGGTGCCTAATTCCCGCTTGATTCTACAATCTTCTGGCACGGGAAGCAAAACTGCCTGCGAGAAAATTCGCAGCCGGTTCGAGAGCTTCGGCGTCAATCCCGATCGCTTGATTTTGAAGGGGCACTCGCCCTTTAACACCTTCATGGCCGAGTTTTCCGAAGTCGATATCGTGCTCGACCCGTTCCCATTCAATGGCGGAACTACCACCTGTCACAACCTCTGGATGGGCTGCCCGACGCTGACCTTGGCTGGCGTTCGGCATCCAGGCCGCATGGGCGTGAGCATCATGAACAACGTCGGATTGCCAGAATTCGTGGCCAACTCGGTCGAAGAGTACGTTCAAATTGGCGCGAAATTCGCCAGCGATATTCCACGTCTCGTCGAGCTTCGAAAGACACTGAGAGATCGAATGGAGGCCTCACCGCTGAGGGATGAAGTGGGCTATACGCGCCGACTGGAAGCGGCTTATCGCTCGGTATGGCAGAGCTACTGCGCTCAATAAGCAGTCACAAAAAAGCCCTCGGCAACACCAAGTGTGCCGAGGGCTTCTGCCCGGATTAGTCTTCGCCAATCGTGTCGAAATGCTCGGAGAAGATCAGGTAGTCGTCGGTCGTGACCTGTCCGTCGCCGTTCAGGTCGGCATCCGCCGAGTAGTTCGGGTCGCCAACCACCGTATCAAACGCGTCTGAGAACGCAAGGTAATCATCCGTGTTGATCTGGTTGTTGCCGTCCACGTCGCCGTTCACCACCGAAACCGAAGCCGATACGCTTGCCGAAGCAAAGACCGTGCTGTGGGCGATGGACCGCAGCCAGTGGCTGGGCTTGAACGCGACGTCGTAGGTTCCGGGAGCGATGTCCACTTGGGTGGAATAGCTGCCGCCTGCATTGGAGAGCGTGACCGTTTTGGTAACGATCGGGGTCGTCGAACCAACCGCTCGAATCTCCATCACAACGTCGACGCCAGTTGCATCGGGGTAGTCGCCTAGGGTGACCGTGCCTGATACTGTCGTCTTCGAAACGTTGAAGTTCAGCGGTGAGGAAGTGCCTCCGCCTGGAGCAGGCGTGAACACCGTGATCGGGAATGAGCCCGCCGTGGTCAAATTGCCTGCGGGCACGCTCGCGGTCAAGTGCGATGAGTCCACGAACGTGGTGGTCAGGTTCGAACCGTTCCATTGCACAACTGAAGTGCTGATGAAGTTCGATCCAGTCACCGAGAGCGTGAAGCCGGGCGACAAGGTGACCTTGCTACTTGGGTTAATGGACGCCAAC
>CAYRAX010000005.1:0-11145 GCA_964422285.1 uncultured Chthonomonas sp. | reverse complement strand
ATTCCGCTACAACCACTCAAGCCGATTAAAATGGCCAAGCCTGCTGAAGTCACTCCAACCGGGTTGGTGACCGTCACAGTCGCAACGCCAGCAGTCGCGACGTCCGCTGCCGAGATCGACGCGGTCAATTGTGAACCGCTGACGTATGTCGTGGTTCGTGCCGCACCGTTCCATTTGATGACGGAGCCGTTGTAGAAGTTTGTGCCGTTCACAGTGAGTGTGAACGCGCTGGAACCAGCATTCGCCGATCCTGGCGAAAGCGACGAGAGACTCGGGTTCATGCTGTCGACGAATGCACCGTAGTTGATTGCACCCCAGCCGCTAGCGTAGTCCCATTTGGCAGTGGGAACTGCGCTCGTGGCGTCTGGCAATGTACCGATTGTGCCGCCCGTGGTGATATCGAACCAAACGTCGGTGCGACCGTTTTGAGCGTAAATGACGTCCTGCAATCGACCAAGTCGTCGTTTGCCCGCACCATTTGGTGGCAAGCCGCCAAGCGCGATCAGCTTTTGCATGACCACGGCGAAGCCGCCGGCGTTGATTGGCGCAGAAAGGCTTGTCCCGATTGCGCCAGTAATGGCACCGCCGTAGGCGAATCGGTGTGCATTTGCGCCAGCCGTGCTGCCGCATGCGTGACCCAACATATCGGGCACCAATCGGTGATTGATCGTTGTCGAAACGCCCGTTCCGACCTGCCAAGTTGGTCGAGTATTGTTTGGCGTAAACGTAGTGATGTTGGCCCATCCGCCGCCGCCGCCCCAACCAGCGCCGCCAGCGTTAAGCTGCCAAGTTTGCTCCGAAGTGCGAACTCCTGATCCATTGACGGCCGCAATTGTTCCGCCAACGGACATGACTTCCGGCTCCATGTTCGGATAGTAATAAGGTGCGAGCGTGGTGCCCGAGTCGCCGCTGGCGCACATGTACGTGATGCCTTGGGCGGTCATCGTCGTGTGCCAAGTGTGGGCGCTGGTAAGCGTTCCACCTGAAATGTTCCAACCGTAGCTTTCGCTGATAACGTCAGCGAGGTTGTCGTTGGCCTCTTTTTGAAGCACACCCAGCAGGTTGCCGGCGCCACCATCGTAGATAATCATGGTCGCTAGTGGGGCCATTCCCAGCGGAAGCTGGAAGTCCAAATCGCCTTCGCCAACGCCGCTCGTGCCCGAATTACCGGCCGTGGTGTCGCGAGTGATGTTGGTCCCGACGCCGCCTGCTGGAGTTGGAAGAAAGTAAGTCGAATAGTAAACCGGACCGTTCAAAGTCGGGTTCACGCCATCCCAGTTGGAAATGGCAATCGTGCGACCAAGGCCGGTATAGCCCGCCGTGTACATCGTGCTCGAACCATAAAGCGGACGAACCAGGGTGGGAGTCAGAGTTGACATGTGCTTCGGCTTGGTGAAGCTTTCCATGCCTTCGACAGCCACCAAGTACGGAGCGACCGATGCGGGAGCCTTGATGGGGCTCGTGAACGCGTAGTAGCTCGGATTTCCGGCCACATTGGCGTTCAAAGCTTGGAACATGTCGATTTCGGTTCCGAACGCGTGCTCGGCTTGGCCCACCGTCGATTCAGCGATGATGCCAAATCGTTGGGCAGCCATGTCTCGAATAGTAAATCCTTCGCTTTGAAGGTAGGCAACGATGGACATGTATTGTGCGTCGCTGATGCCGAATCGCTGGCCAATCTCTTGCGGCGTCAAGAATTTGCCGTAGAGTGGGCTTGCGGGGTTACAGACCTCGTGGGCGAAATTTTCGAGCCCTTGTGGGTCGGCAGGCGTAATGCCCAGTGTGACAATGATCTTCGTGTTGGGGTTCATGTGCCCCAAGTTGATGGATTCGTTGACCACGGGTAACGGCACAATGTCGGTGGTGAGCATTTGCTGTGCGGCAGGATGCGGTACCTGGGCATGCGCGGTAATTCCCGACGCAAGCCCAACGAGAACCAATGCACCAGCCATAGCACGGGCAGAGTGAGTGTGCTGTTTCATGATGGATTCCTAGGCTAAAAATCGGCGCAGGGTAGCCGTCAATGGCATCGGCGCCGCTCGAGTACAAGCAGTGTATGCGACTCTTATGCCAGGAACAAGAATAACCTGGGAATTGCTTCGCGGCGCAACAAAAATACGGTAAAAATACGGTGGATTTAGGTTCAATTCTAAACCGCCGCTAAAAGGAAATTTTGGTGGAGGCGGCGAGAATTGAACTCGCTTCCAAAACTGTCGGCCTCACGATTACCACGAGCGTCTCCCTTAAATTTTTCTCGATGAGGGCCTAGTCAAGGGCAACCTAGCGCCTCATCCAGTTCGGTTTATTTAGCCTTGGTTGCTACGAACAGAAGCTTCCTCAGCGATCCGGATTTTGCGACGCCTTACTTAAGCCCTACCGGCTCGGGCTCAGAAGACGCGCTGCGTAAATTAGGCAGCGTATGCGTAACTGTTATTGGCAGTTGTTTTTTTGCCGCTTTTTACGAGGCCAGCGGCGCCTCGGCTCGCAAACATGAGTCGAACCAGCTCTGTCGAACCCGTTCGCCCCCAAATGTTAACTTCAATATTATAGATCGTCGGCAGGTCAGGTTTGGTTCCTTGGTCCCAGGACGCTACGTCAATGCCTAGTACGTTATGCAAACTCTGTGAAGCTGAAACATAATTCCTTGCTTTTGCCAACTCTTTGCAGTACACTGACTGTATGAAGTGGCTCAAATCTGCAATCCACAGTGTAGTTTGCGGCTTGTCGTTAACTAGTCATGGTCCGAAGAATATGCAAAATCACCCGCGTAGGAAAAGTCACGCGAGTTCCTTTTTTAGCATGCAATGGCTGTACGTGTTGCTGGTTTCGATGGTTATGGTCGCCGTAACAACCGCCAGAATTGCAGCTCAAGATTTCACATTAGAGCCAGCTAGGAACAGCATCGTGAATGTCGATGCAAGCTCAAAAATAATGATGAATGGTCAAGCGATTGCTTCCGCTATAGGCAGTGGAGGCCGAATTAGTGTAGTTGGAACCCAGCATCATGACTTATGGTTTTTAGCAAGTGGGTCCGTATTCGATGCGGTTGGTGCCCGGCTGGCAATTGCTAAAGATGGTAAGGTAATCGTATACGACAACCTAACTTCCACGCCGGTGGCCACGCTTGGCCAAAATCACCAGCAGTGCTTCTTGACTGCAGATGGCAAGCGAGTGTTTGCCACTGGCAACAATGAAATTGCCGTTTACGATGTCGAGCGAAAGAAACTGATCTACGGAGTAGCTACTGGTAACGCGTTCGGAAATTTATATGTTCCGGATAAGGTTGGAGACAAGCTCTATGTCGCTCGGCCAGGTGGCGTTCTTGAACTCTGGGATGTAAAGAACAACAATAAGTTGGGATCCGTGTCGCTATTTTCTGCCAATTTTTGCGATGCGAAACTATCCAGAGACGCGCAATACCTGTTTGTTCTGTCTTCCAACGGCTGGATTATGAAGATACCAGTCGGCACATTGAACGTTGAAAATTCAATTAAAACTTCATACGGAGCCGCAAATTCAATTGCGTTTTCAACCACAGGTGATACATTTGTCGTGGCCCACGCCTTAGGAAAAGTTACGACATGGCGTACAGCGGATTTTTCGCTGAGTTCAACGATTACTTCTGATGGAAAAAATGTAATTGTTGCGTACATAAATAGTGATCACGACTTGTTAATCATCAAGCAAAGTCCAACCGGCGTTGCTACAACGTCGTACGTGATGTCCTTGGCTCGTCCAAACATTGCAACAAAATTTTCTAACATCACTGATTCAGTGTTGGGCGAAGAAACAAGTGCGCTAGAATTTGAATGTGGTGGAAATAGACTAACGGCATCGCTACCACCATATACCAATGCGAGCCCTCAACAACTAAAAGTTGAGGACGTCTTCGTAAGCAATTGGGCATATTCCGTTCTTGGTGACACTTCGTACAGACAGTGCTTGCTTGCTACACAGCCCGGTAATCAACAATATCTCATCGGCTGTAGCGATGGCAAAGTCAGGGTGTTTCAAAACACTAATTCCGAACCGTTAGCAGTTCTAGACGCGGGCGTCGGATACTGTTATAGTTTAGCTTATGATGTGCCCGGGCACCGCTTTGCGACTCTTTATCAAAATTCAATGTTGCGCATTTGGGACGCTCAAACGTTACAAAAGATTAGTGAGTTTTATGTCGTAAATGAACCTTACTCAACAACTATTGCTTTCGGGAGCGGCGCAGATACGCTATACCACTTTACTCAGTCGGGGCTCGTTAGATACGATCTGAATCTTCAAGCGGCCGTCTGGACACGGGGTGCTGGAAAGGGTGGTGCATTGTCAGGCGACCTAACTCGTGCAATTGCTGGAGCTGACAACCCCGCGATAATTGATACAGAGAGCGGCGCGATCATAAGGAATTTGCCTGCCAGCGGTACGTGTTGCGCCCTAACCCCCAATGAGTATTTCTTAGGCTCGAATGAGCCAACTTTCGGAAGATTCGAGGATGGCGCTACACTGGGTCACATTCTTCTGAAGCTAAGTAGTAGGATTGGTGCGAGTACTGGCAATGCAGGTATTTTCAAGGTATCCCCGGGCTATGAATGCTTGTTGGGAGTCGGGCTAGTTAATATCAAATTCGCCTTTCGCAACCCGTTGAGTTCAAAAGGAATTACCTTGCGTGTGCTTGCTAATATTTCAGGAGATTTCGGGCCGATGAATCGTCACGCCGCCAGCTTTGAGTTCATTGACCCATCCACAGGCGATGTGGTCGCGCAAGCGAATAACGTCACTGGTACGTGGGGTGATTATTCTGGGAACGCTAACATTGAACGGCGAGTACTCGATGTGCGAGTGAAACTGAGTGGTGGGCTTTCAAGACTT
This sequence comes from uncultured Chthonomonas sp., assembly GCA_964422285.1. Lineage (GTDB taxonomy): Bacteria > Armatimonadota > Fimbriimonadia > Fimbriimonadales > Fimbriimonadaceae > UBA2391. The sequence continues at coordinate 6,282 of CAYRAX010000005.1, read as the reverse complement.
GTCCGTGATGTCGATTTTTCAACTGGTACAAAGATTGTAGAGGTTGAATGTCTAAATGGCGACATCAATAACGACAACTATGTAGGTACGGATGACTACCTTATCCTAAATGACGCATATGATTCCATGGAGGGTGATCCGAACTGGGTTGACGCAGCGGACCTTAACGGAGATGGTATCGTCAACTCTGACGATTACGAACTTCTAAATGCGTCGTTTGATACAGTAGGCGAATAGCTCATTGCAGACTCGCGGAGCCTTGCGCGGCTTCGGCTGCCTTTTGAACCGCCGGATAAATCTCATGCATCCGCGCCGAAACGGCAGGCAGCGAAGGACTCATCGGGTAGGTTTGATAGAACTCGTAATAAAGCGTATACGCAACTGTGTACGAGTGCAAATTGTGGTCGTAGATCTTCGCCAGTTGCAGCAAAACCGCCTCTTTGTCGCTATCCGACAAGTTCGGCATCTTGCGCATAGATTCCAGCACCGAACGAGCGGCATTTGCATTGCGCAGGTCCAACAAGTGCGTGACGAGCATCAGGAATTGGCTAGGTGCAAGTGATTCGGGGTTTTGGCTCGCCAGGGCCACCGCAACGTTGGGTAGTTCGCGGCTTTCCATGTCCATTAATATCCCGCGGAAATTGCGCTTGAAAAGCTCGATGTGCTCTGGTTTTACGCGTTGATTTTCGGTGTAGGCGCGGTGCACCAGTGCCAGCGCGAGCTTCGGATTGTCTGGCTGGGTTTTGGCCAGATCTTCCAGTTGTTGACGCCACAGGCTGCTGTAGTCTTTTAGTTCGCTGAGGGTACTTTTGGCTTCGCTGACAAATTCGCTATCTCGTTGGCAACGGTAGATCATCGGTAGCGCAAGGCCGATCATTGCGCCGCCAATGTGGGCCAAGTTTGCGGTGCCGCCGGGTGCCCCGCTGAGGCTGAGCGTTGCTCCAAGGATGTCCCAAACCAAGAAGTAGGCTCCGACTGCCCAGAGGGGCCATTCCACCGTAAATTCGCCTTGGCTTAAACGGTAGAAGGAAATCAGGAAGAAGGTCACTGGTGCATACGGAAACATGTACATCGCCGCGGCGACGGTGCCCATGATTGCGCCGCTCGCGCCGATCAGCGGTACTGTCGTAAATTTGGCGTTCAACAAGCCCAGGTGCAACAGGGCTCCCGCGAATCCGGCAAGCAAATAGAGTAGCGAGAACCGCGCCGAACGGAGGCGGCCTTCAACCGCGCAACCAAAGATCCAAAGGAATAGCATGTTGCCGAGTAAGTGCATGATATCGCCATGCAAAAACATGCTGGTCAGCATTGTAAGTGGGTTCAAATTGAGGTTGCTTGCGCCCCAGTCAACTGCCACTTTTTGTTTGATGTGCAGGTTGGTTTGGGTAGCGGCAAAGACGACCACATTGGTCAAGATGAGGCCATAGGTGACCCAAGGTGTGCTCTCGGGTGGATTTTTACAACGTAGCGGAATCATGGCGGTTGTTGTACATTATATGCGTTAAGTTGCCATAACAGTGCGTGTTTGTACCAGAATTTGTGATATTGTCCCGACGAAACAGTCGGCGGCGAAATTGCGTCAAACTGAATAATCATGGTACGAATCGCTCTGTTTGCAATCGTCGTCGCTTTTGCGACCCAGGCCATGGCGGACCCTTTTAAGCCGTCGTTTGCACAGCAGGTTCAGTTGGGGCAAGATGCGGCGAAGGAGATTCGCAAGAAAGAGAAGGTCTTGCCGGATACCGATTTGCGGGTTGTGTTTTTGCGGACGATGGCGGGCAAGTTTACGGCTCAGATTGATGCTAAGGAATTGAAGGCGAAGCCATACAAGTGGTCGTTTGACGTGATCGAAAGCAAGGAAGTGAATGCTTTTGCGTTGCCGGGTGGGGCGGTGTTTTTCTACACTGCGTTGCTGGAAAAGATGGGTTCGCAAGACGAGATGGCGGCGGTTTTGGGGCACGAAATGACGCACGTTCGGGAGGAGCACTGGGCGAGCGATTATGCGGCGGCGCAGCGGCGGAAGGTTGGTTTGGTGATTGGTGATATCATCGGCGTTCCGAGGACGGTTTTGACCATTGCTAACCTTGCGGACGACCTTTTGTTGGGTCCGAAATACAGTCGGGGTAGCGAGGACCGGGCGGACAAGGGTGGCTATAACTCGATGGTTGCGGCTGGATACAACCCGCAGGGGGCGGTGGATTTGTTTGATACTCTCGACAAGATGAGCAAGGGCAACAAGCCGCCGGAGATTTTTAATAGTCACCCGGACGACAAGAAGCGGCGGGAGAAGATGGTCAAGCGGATGAAGGATGCGGAGGCCAAGGGGGCAAAATGGCCTGCGAAGACACCGCTTCCGTTTGCTAAGGCGGCATCTGAGCGGTTACCGGCTGGCAAGCAGTAGTTGTTTTTAGAGTTGTTGTTTTATTGCGTTCCAGAGGTTGGGATTTACTGATTCGGGGATGATGGCAAGGATTTGTTCGGTTTGATTGATGTACCGGGTGAGTTTGTTTCCGGTTCGGGTTAATTTGGCTTCTTCGATATTGCTGAGTCGGTCGGCGAGCTTGACCTCCCAAGCGGCGGGGCTCATTTTGGTTTGAATATCGTGGAGGAGCATGATGCTTCGAAGCTGCCAGATTTGGTCCTTGTCGAGCTCGGCGATTTCGGCGGCTGACGGCTCGGTTCGTGTCAACTCCAAAACCAAGGCGGTTACTTCCTCGCCAAATCGTTTTCGCAACTCACCCTTTTTGACGCCGCATTCCTCAATGACGTCGTGCAAGGCAGCAGCCGCGAGCTGAACTTCATTCGTGATGCCACCGATCCGCCGCAACTTCATCACGACATCGGCGGGGTGAAAGATATACGGCAGCGCGGCTTCGCCATCGCGAACCTGACCGAGATGCTTGCGGGCGGCGAACCTAAACGCCGCGTCAACCAGTTCCATGTTCAAGATGTACCCGAATCCATCATGTGGGTTTACAGCGGCAGAATTTTGGAATTCCCCTGCACGGAAATGCGAAAGTCCCCCTCATATTCGTGAGGGGGGAGTTGATTCGCACACCGAACAAATTTGCAGCGAATTATCGTGTGCTGAGCGCGGAAAAGTCCCCCTCACGTAGATGAGGGGGATTTAGGGGGAGACCTTCCGATGAGGAGTGCGGGCGCGCCGTCTTGGCAATTCTTAGCGGTTGACCCAGAAAATTCACTGCAAAGTTGGGCCCGCCGGACGGCTCCCGCCTGGTCCCCCTCATCTTCGTGAGGGGGGAATTGATTCGCACACCGAACAAGTTTGCAGCGAATTTTCACGCTAAGGGCTCTTAAGTCCCCCGCACGTATATAGGAATCTGAGAGATTTGCGAACTGGAACCTTGAGATTGACCCCAAATTGCCAATACCAAAACTGAAGGCCCCCCTTGGGGACAAAAAATCGTGGCAGACGTACTTTCCCAAAACGAAATTGAATCGTTATTGCGGTCGCTATCCAGCGACGGCACGGAAGGCGGTGCCCCAGCCCAGGTGCAGGTTGGCGGAAAGACCGGCCCGGGCATCCAAAGTTTGGGGTCGCTGGATCAATTTGACACCTTTGTTGGTTCAAGCAAGGTCGCCAGCAAGAACGCAGTCGCCTACGAAGTTTACGATTTCCGACGCCCTGACAAGTTCAGCAAAGACCAATTGCGCACCCTGCAGATGCTGCACGAAACGTTTGCCCGTTTGGCCGGAACCGGTCTTTCGGCGATGCTTCGGAGCCCCGTGAGCATCGACATGATTTCGCTGGAGCAAGTGCCATACGAAGAGTACTTGCGAAGCATCAACAACTCCGTTTTTACCGTTATGTCCATGCCTCCGCTAGCCGGTCAAGCCGTCGTGGAGATGGAGTTTCAACTCATCTTTACGATGGTGGATCGGCTATTGGGTGGTCCTGGTCGTGGGATTGGTCGCACGGTTCTGACTGACATCGAGAAGCCTTTGGTTCGTCAGATGATCGAGCGCATGTTTAGTTCGCTGAAGGCGGCATGGGAGGGCATTAGCGTTATCAACCCAGGCATTGAGGCGATGGAGACGAGCAGCCAGTTTGTGCAGATTGCTCCTCCTTCGGACATTGTGGTTACCATCCTTTTCGAAGTGAAGATTGGGAATTCGCGTGGTGCGATGAGCATTTGCATTCCTTATTTGGTTTTGAAGCCGGTGACGGCCCGGCTTAGTGCTCAGAAATGGTTTGTTAACAACAACAAGAAAGACCGTGGGGGTGCGCGTCGGGTTTTGGCGGCACAGATTAGCGCGGCGAAGGTTGATTGCTCGATCAAGCTGGGTCGGGCGCGGATCAACGTTCGCGACTTTTTACAGCTGAACGTGAACGACGTATTGCGGTTAGAGCAGCGTCACGAAGACCCGCTGGTTATGGAGATCGCGAAGACACCGAAGTTTCAGGTGAAGCCCGCGCTTGAGGGTAGCCGGTTGATGTTTCACGTTGTCGATTTTATTGAACCCGAGTGAGAAATTATGTCCAAGTTAAACGTTGATCAGATTAATCAGCTGACGAATTTGCAGAATCAGATTTGGCAGACGGTTTCGATTACTTCTAGTGAGGCGGCATCGGAAGCCTTGACCTTTGGTTCTCCGCTAACGATTGCGACGACTACGAACGACTTGTTCGCAGAAATGGCGTCGCCGAAGCTGGTTATCACGTTCGCCTTTGATTATATGCCGGACGCGGAGCACGTTCTTTTGATTTCTCAGGAGACCTTTGCTTCGATGGTTGCTTTGGCGACGAAGGTTGACGAATCGGAGGTCGGCGAGGTTGACGACGGATCGGTTAGCGACGTTCGGGTGATTGTTGAGGCGATTGTTCAGGGCATGTGCCTTGCAGTCGGAAACCTTCGCGATGAGGCTTGCGTTACGACTGGGGTTACGACACGTTTTCAGGTTTTTAGTTTTCCGACGAACTTTGAGAAGGGTGCGACGATTATTCGGACGAACGCTGCTTTGAGTTCGACGAAGGTTAATGGTTCGGTGATTTGGCTTATGGACGAGCCGAGCGCGATGGCGATTATGAACCTTGACGCTCCGGCTGAGACTCCGGCGATTGGCGAGCAGGCGGTTGCTACGGCTGGTGCGGCGTCTGGTGGGAACGGTCTTTCGGAAGATGCATCGAGTTTGCAACTCTTGATGGACATTCCGCTTGAGATTAGCGTTGAGCTGGGTCGGGTTCGGATGATGGTTAAGGACGTCGTGGACTTGGGTTCGGGTTCGATTGTTGAGATCGACAAGGCGGCTGGTGAGCCGGTGGACGTTTTGGTTAATGGTCGGCTTGTTGCTCGCGGCGAAGTCGTTGTTATCGAAGACAACTTTGGGGTTCGTGTGACGGAGATTTTGAGTCCTGCTGAGCGGCTGAATCGATTGAACGAGGCGGCTTAATGAAGAAAATTTTCACCTTGTTTGGGGTTGGTCTTCTGGTGGTTTGTGCTTCGGCGCAAGACCTCGGCACGAAGCCCGACATTACGCTCGGGAATCCGGCGAGCTTTAGTACGTCGAGTTCGATTATGCCGCTGGCGCAGCTTGCGGTGGTGGTCGGGGTTATCGCTTTCGCGCTGAAGCTTTTGTTGCCGCGCATGCTACCGATGATCAACAAAAAGCTGAACCCTTCGCTTGGATCGCGAATCAAGATCGAAGAGTCGGCCTCTTTTGCCGGCGGCACACTTTACATTGTTTCAGTGGGTGAGCAGTCTGCGCTGCTGAGCGTTTCGACTCAGGGCGTGCAGAAGGTGATGAGCTTGGAGCACGCGAGTGAACCAAGTGAACGAGCTTTTTTTGAGCATGTGGACGCCAAGTCGGCGAAGCCAATAGCTCGCGCGGCGGTTGTTTTGCGAGAAGACGCGGACGCGATTCTTGATGCCAAGCCTACATCTGCACCGACGATGACGCCGGATCAAGCGGCTGTCGCGCTGGACCGCCTAAAGCGGCTCGTAAGCGGCACCGCGAGCAACATTTCGTAATGAAGGTGACGCGCTGCCCCTATCTGGTCCGCTTTTTCGCGGTGCTGTTGCTGCTGTGCTTTGGCGTGATTGCCGTGGCTCAAAATGCACCCGCCGCCGGTGGGCAGCTGCCGATTCCTTCGGTCAAAATTGGCCTCGAAAATCAGTCCGGCGATCAACTCAGCTCGTCGCTGCAGATTCTCGCGCTGCTCACGATTCTCAGCGTCGCGCCGGCGATCAGGATCTTGACGACCGCGGTCACGCGCATCGTCATCATGCTGAGCCTCGCACGAACCGCGAGTGGTGCTCACAA
>CAYRAX010000004.1:0-34824 GCA_964422285.1 uncultured Chthonomonas sp. | reverse complement strand
CGCCAAAAACGCCGTTGCCGATGTGGTAGGGCAGCGACATTGATGTATAGCGAATGTGGGTTGGAAACAGCTCCACCAAAAACGCGGCGATGGGGCCATACACCATCGTCACCAACAAAACTTGAAGCAGGACTAGTAGCGACAAAATGAAGCTCGTCGTCATGTTTGGGTGGATTTCGGTCTTTGTTTTGTCGGGCGTTCCATCCTTTTTCAGCGGCGTTTTGTTGTTCACAACGGTGCCGTCTTCGTAGCGGATCGTTGAAACCGTGGTTTGGGTCACCGCTTTTGTTACCGGATCAGTGCTGGAAGTGATCTTGATTTCCGGAGCGGCGACAGTGGCTTGCCGACCAGACAAATCGACTTGCTTTTGCATAGTCGCGTAAATTGGAATGTACAATCCCGCGGCAAGCAAGCAAGCGGCCATCATCAGTCGCTTGCGCCCAATGCGGTCGCTGAGCGCGCCAAAAAATATGAAGAATGGCGTGCCGACGAGGAGCGCGCAGGCGATGATAATGTTGGCCGCCTTGGCTTCAACATTCATGACCGTTTGCAGAAAATACAGCGCATAGAATTGTCCGGTGTACCAAACCACACCTTGCCCCGCAGTTGCGCCGAACAGCGCGATGAGTACCCATTTACGATTCTCCGGGTTCACGAAACTCTCGCGCAGGGGGTTTGTGCTCGTTTTGCCTTGCGCCTTGAGTTCGGCAAACTCTGGCGATTCATTCATTTTTCGACGAACCATATAGCTGATCAAAACGAGCACGACGCTCAACAAGAACGGGAGTCTCCAGCCCCAGACAGCAAAATCGGCCTCACCCAGCAACGAACGGCACGCCAGGATGACCAGCAGCGAGACAAACAGACCGAGCGTCGCCGTAGTTTGAATGAAGCTCGTGTAGTATCCGCGCCGATTTGGTGGCGCATGCTCAGCCACGTAGGTCGCTGCGCCGCCATATTCACCGCCCAACGCAAGACCTTGGATCGCACGCAAAACCAGCAGGATAATCGGCGCCGCCCAGCCCATCTGAGCGAACGTCGGCAACAACCCAATCGCGAAAGTGCTCATGCCCATGAGCATCAGGGTCAACAAGAACGTGTACTTTCTTCCGAGCCGATCGCCCATTTGACCGAAGACGATCGCTCCGAACGGCCGCACCACAAAGCCGACCGCGAAGGTCGCGAGGATCGAAAGCAACGCGGCAACATCATTGTCCTTTGGATAGAACTGTGTCGCTAGCACCGTTGCCAGCGAACCGAAGATGTAAAAATCGTACCATTCGATCAGCGTGCCCGCCGACGAGGCACCAATCACTTTCCAAATGCCGCGCACGTCCGTGTTTGCGCCTGCGTCCATCGCTTGAGCCATGCGCCATTTTAGGCGCAAAGCCCCGCCCGCCGCTACCTTTGCGTTGGGTTTACTGCAATCTATGCAAGAACTTTCCGCTTTGCTCACCGCGCCAATCGCGTATGGTTGCATGCGAATTTCGGGCGTTTGGCAGGCGTGCCAGGTCACGGATGAGATGCGCCGCGCGGGCATTTCCGACGTCATGACCGCGTTCGAAGCGGGCTTCCGGGTGTTCGACCATGCCGACATCTACGGCCAGGGCGAATGCGAACGAATTTTTGGTCAGGCTTTACGCGAGAACCCCGGAATTCGCGAGGAGATGGTCATCGCCACAAAGTGCGGAATCCGCTTTGCTGGCGAACCTGAGCCGGGATTGCCAGGTCGCTATGACTTCAGCCGCGCGCATATCATTGCGTCCTGCGATGGGTCGCTCGAACGCCTGGGTGTGGATTGCATCGATCTGTACCAATTGCACCGACCCGATTTGCTGATGGACCCCGTGGAAGTGGTGGATGCCCTTCTTTCGCTTGTCGAGGCAGGCAAAATTCGCTGGATTGGAGTGAGTAACTTTTTGCCCAGCACATTGGCGCTCTTGCAATCGGCACTGGGCGAAAAAATTGTTACTCACCAATTTGAATTGAGCCTGGTTCACCGCGAGCCGCTATTCGACGGAACTTTGGACCAATGCCAGCAAATAAAGGTGGTTCCGATGGCGTGGGGTCCTCTAGCGGGTGGACGGATATTCAGTACCGATCCCAAAGACGAACTTTCGCACGCTTTGGCGAAAATTGCGACCAAACACGAGGCAACCGTCGGCCAAGTCGCGCTCGCTTGGATCATGCGGCATCCCGCGGGCGTGATGCCGGTTATTGGCGCGACCGATCCAGCCCGAATTTGGGAGTGCATACACGCAACGCAGCTAGAACTCACACGCGGCGATTGGTACACGTTGTTGGTCGCTGCGCAAGGGCACGCCATGCCATAAACAAAAATTCCTGGCGAATTTGCACTCGCCAGGAATTTGAATTTTTGTTCTGAATTTGAATCAGAATCGGCGTCGATCGCCGCCGCCACGTCGGTCTCCACCGCCGCCGCCGCCCTTGCGACCACCGCCGCCACCAAAGCCGCCGCCGCCTCCGCTGCGACCGCCACCGCCATAGCCACCGCCGCCGCCACTGCGACCGCCGCCACCATAGCCACCACCGCCGCCGCCACCACCACCGTAGCCACCGCCGCCGCTGCGCTCTTCACGCGGGCGAGCTTCGTTGACAACGATCGGTCGGCCACCAACGGTGGAACCGTTCAGGGCTTGAATTGCTTCGGCGGCGCGCTCCTCAGCGATTTCTAAAAAGGCGATGCCTTTTGTGGCGATGATTCGTGCCGCGTGGGGCTGAAAATCGCCAAAGTGCAACATAAGGTCAGCTTCACTGGTTGTATAGGGAAGATTTCCAACAAATAGGGTTTTCGTGCTCATAGGTTAGTCTTCACGCCGATCGGTTCATACTCGGACTGACCTACACACTCGAGACCCTCCCTTATACTTTTGATTCGTTGCGTTCCAATCTATATTGTAGCGCAAATTGAAGACAAGAGTTCCACTTTTCTTTGCGAACAGCGTAATTATTGACTCGTGTCGGGCGGAATCGAATCGGTGGGTGGGGCTGGCGCGGCTGGTGCCGGCATTGCGCTCGGAGCAGCTTTTGCCTTCGGCTTGGACCGCGTTCCACGGGCGATGACGGTTGCGCCGCCTGGGTAATAGCTCGTGCCAAGCGATTCCTTTTTGACCAATTTGCCGTTCTGATAAATCAATCGCCATGCGCTGGCCGTGCGTCGCGAGCTACCGCGCTCAACAACTCTCGTCCGGCCGACAGTCAGGCTTGGATCGGAAATGTAAGACACGCTTCCGCCGCCCAGATAGCGCACACCGCTTGTAACGATCTCGACCTTTTCGTTGGGATTTTTGGTGCCGAGCACGTAGAACGTGATCGATCCAGAAACGTATTTCCGTCCAATTGCAATCGGGCTCGTGCCAGTGTTTTTGAACTTGAGGTCGGATGAGCCGTAGGCGACCATCGCATCTCGACCGGGCGTGACGTACACCGAAGGGATCGAGTGGTTGTTGCGCTCGACGATGCCCAGATTTGCCAGCAATGCCGCGTTGTACAAAGTCGTGCTGACCTGGCAACATCCGCCGCCGATGCCCGACTCATGGCGACCATTCACGAGCACGGGTGCTTCGCGATAGCCTTCCTTGGGAGTGCGCCGGCCGACAACGTCGTTAAAGCTGAATGTTTGACCCGGCAGGATGATGGTCCCTTCGATTTTGCCGCTCGCGATCCGGATATTCGTATTGCGGTCGCTTTGATAAGATGGAAAATGTGTGGTGAACGAAGCGACAACTTCCTTGATTTTCGCAAGTTCTTCGTCGGGGAGTTGCTTCGGAGCCTCGGTCAGCGGCAATGAGCCTGTCGATTGTGATGCATCAACCAGTGCCACGAGTGCCGGTACCAGCTTTTCTTGATCCAGCGCGATGGATGCCGATTCTTTTTGCCGCTTGATGGCCCCGTTTTCAAAGAAAACTTTGGCCTTTGCAAATGGAGGGCGGTTCGCCAAGACGAATTCGGCGACCTTCTTAATCTTCTGGTCATCGAACGTCCAGACAAATCCAAATTTGTGAGGTTGACCCGAACCGATGCCGCTAGATCGCTGGGCCATTTCGCCGAACGACTCGGTCGGAATCGGTGCCAGTGAAGCGGGAATATCGATCACCAATCCCCATTCGCCGAGGGTCATCGGTGGCAATTGGCGCGTCACTTTGTCGGACTTCAAGGTGTACAAGTCCATTTGGGCGGCGCCCCACCACTTCTTTACCTTGTCAGTCGCTTCGACCGGCGTCAGGCCGTCCAACTTGATGTTGCCGAGCATCGTGCCTGGTGCGTAAACCGGCTCATAATTTGCCGCGACGATGGAAACGCCGATCGTAGTCACGGCGAGCAATGATCCTAGGGTCAACAATACTTTTCGCATGCGAGTCATGGCGGAACGAGCAGTCTCTACTTTTTGGAGTTGATTTGCAAAACCAATGTTCCCAATTCGTTATTATGGCTCGAATACCGCTCCGCTCATAGGTTTTTTGTACTACTTCGTCATTCAAATGGGGCAAATGCAGTACGGTACAATGTCAAGCATGCCTAAGCTTGTTTGGCTCAACGGTGAAATTTCGCCCCTAGAAACCGCAGTGACGAGCGTTGGTGACCACGCTCACCTTTATGGCGACGGCCTCTTCGAAGGAATTCGAATCTACAATCGCCGCGTTTTCCGGCTCGACGAGCACTTGGAGCGGCTCTACCACGGAATCGCCTATTTGCGGTTCAAAATGAGCATCTCGCCGGCACAGCTCAAGGAAATCATCCTGGACACCTGTCGAAAAGCTGACATTGCGGACGGCTACATTCGCTTGAATGTCACGCGCGGCACGGGCCTCGGATTGGATCCGAAAAACATCAACCAAGAGCCCAACGTGATGGTGATGATTTCGAGTTTGGCGCTCTATTCACCAGACATGTACGGCCGTGGGCTGGATGTCGTCACAACAAGCTACCGCGTGATTCCTGCTGACTCGCTCGACCCGCGAGTGAAGTGCATCGGCCGCTACGCCAGCAACATCCTGGCAAAGTACGAGGCCAACCAGCGAGGAGCGGGCGAAGGATTGATGCTCAACCACCAAGGCGAGCTGGCTGAATGCACGGGCGACAACATTTTTCTCATCGAAAAGGGCGTGATTCGAACGCCGCACATCAGCAGCGGAATCCTGGCAGGAATCACGCGACAGACCGTAATCGACCTTGCACGCAACAGCGGCTACGAAGTGCGTGAAGAGACGTTGACGCCATTCGATGTGTACACTTGCGATGAAGCATTTCTGACCGGAACCGCCGCCGAAGTGATCGGCATGGTGACGCTGGATGGGCAGCAGATTGGCAACGGCAAGCCAGGGCCGATCACACTCAAACTCACGGATTTGTTCCACGCAGAAACCGCAAACGGCGTCGCCTTCGACTTGGTTCATGCCTAATCACTCGATCGAATCGGTGAAGCAGGTCATCGGAGCCATGCCCCAGCGAGCCAAACGCAACGACAAGTGCCCGTTTTGCGGATGGACGCGAGCAGAGTTTTCAGGAACTGGATTGCTCGGGTGTCCTGTTTGTTATGATGTTTTTGGAATAACAAGCCGCCCAGCCGTTTCGGTAGAATCGCTAATCGGTACTGGATCGTCTGACCTATCGCAAGGAAGTGTATGAAGAGATTTTGGATTGGAATCGTTGCCGCAGTCGGAATGACTGTTTTGTTTGGTTGCGGCGGTGGAGGATCAGACCTAACCCAGCGCCTAGCCGAGCCCACGATGCTGTTCGTCAACGCCGTTTCGGACAGCAATGAACTCGCTTTTTACGTCAACGACGTCCAAAATCACGCGAACCTGAAGTACCTGCAGACCAGCCCCGACTTCATGAGCATTCAAAACATCTTGGAAGAGGATGGCGGCACCGACCTTTCGGTCACCGACGCTACTTCGGGCGAAGAAATCGAGCGCGACAACACGGTTTTTGACCGCGACACCGACAACATGACGATCGCCTACGGGTTGCTGAATCCCGGCTCGGACGATACCAAGCGCTTGCAATTGAAGTTTTTCTCGTTCAATCGCCGGATTGTCATCGGCAAGGCACGATTGTTCATTTTCAACGCCTTGGTGCAACCCGCTGGAGTTGACCCGCGCAACATCACTTTCCGCGACGTGGACCCCAACAATCCGCTGACGACGGCGGCCGCGCAATATTCCCGCCAGCAACTGCAGTACGGTGCATTCGCGGAATCTGCAAGCGTCATGGACGTGGACTCAGGAACGCGAACATTCCAAGCTCGCGCATCCGATTCCGACGCGGTCGAAGTTTTTGCGCAACAGACCTACACATTCCAGCCGAACACGCTCTACATTGCGCTCGTAACAGGGCAAGTGGATAGTACTGATGCCACCACAAAGGCGCGCATCGAGTTCATTCCAATCACTGCGCGCCTCTAAGGTTCGTCGTTAGTTGATCGCGAAAAGGCTGTCGTCCACCGGTTGGTTGACTTTCACCGATTCGTAGCGAATTGCGCCAGCCACGACGTTGTCGGCGTTTTTCACTTGGTAATTTGTGGGGAACGAAACGCCGTCAATGGTTTTGAATCCCGAATAGAAGAACGTGGCCATCAGCCGCTTATCCATCTGGCTATACCATTCGCGTTTCACCAGCGACTTTGAATCCGGTTGAATCCAGATGCGATGGCGGGTGAAGTCCTTGAAATTCGGCTTGTAGGTGAGGTCGAACACAAGCATTCCCTCACGGTCTTTGCGCACGAATTTTGCATCGAAAAGGTCTTCGAAGAGCGACGCGGTCAGCAGGCCGAAGTCCATGACCGTTTGGCGCTTTCCTGGCGAGCGACTTGTGTCTTCCTTGATGCTGAGCTTGGATCGCGGCGCCTTAAACATTTTGCGCGTGCCATTCGTTACGAACAGCATCGAAGTGTCTTCGACCTTGCCCTCTAGTCGCAACTTGAATGGCTCTTTCAGCGTCACTTTTGTTTGAACAAATCGATACGACATACCAAAATCGTCGTTGATTTTCGCGAGCTCGGTCTGATTTCCGGTGACCTTTCGAGCCACAAATTCGGCCGATCTAAAATTGCGGGGGATGTAGTCGATAATCTTGGGTTGGTTTTGACCACAGGCGGCGGCGATTGCGATTGAGAGTATGCTCATAATTCCGAATAGTCTAACGCTTTGATGGTCGCGCGGGTTCGTGTTCCGCCGCAATTGATGTCGAAATGAGATGAAAGAATCGCAACTGAGCCGGATCGAGCGCCGAATGCAGCACCTTGGCCGACGCCAGATGCAGAAGCCGCTCGCCCTTAGCGAACAGCTCGATCTCGTGTCTGCGATCTATCGCCAATTGGGGCCGCAGATCTGCCGCGCCACCGCGCTGCCCATGTTGCTGGCGTATTTCGGACTCGTGGCGATGCAGATTTTGGTTTTGCCGCAACTTTCGTTTACCAATGTTCGAGCCGGTGCGGGTTGGCAAGAGCAAGGTACCGACATCTTTGTAAGAATATTGGCGGGACCGATTGTTGGCGTGCCATTGGTACTGCTCGCGATGGGCTACGTGCAGAGCGTGGTGGGACTCATCACCACCCAACACCTTTTGGGCCAAACCATCTCGCCGGTTCGGGCTCAAGCGCGAACGCTTGAGCGCTTGAAAGTGCTTCTGGGCTCGGTGCTCGCGATCATGTGCATGAGTTCATCGATACCCATCATCGGAGCGCTGTTGCTGGTAACCGGCGCGTCAATCGAAAACCAATCTTCCGGCGAAGTTGCTTCTGTGCTCGCGATGATTCTGCTCGTGGCGAGTATCGTGTGGGTGCCGGGGAGCTTGAACAACCAAGCGCTTGTGCCGATGATTTCGGTTTGCGAAAACCTAAACGTCCGCGAGACCTTTGCCCGCAACAAGCTCTTGCTTTCCAAATTCGTAATAAACAAGGTCACCGTGCATGGATCGGGCCGCGAATTATTCGGGCAAGTCTGGGCGATTTTCTTTTTGATTGCGATCATCACCGGCGTCGGATTTAGCTCCTTTGTCGGCATGTTTTCGATCGCCGAAGAGTCGGGCAAAATTCTTGGCTATGGCTCCGCCGCGGTGATCATCAAAGCGTTTCTGAACATGTTGCCGTGGTTTCTCGCTCTTTGGTGCGCCATCACCCTGTGGAGCGTCGCCTGCGCCGTTGTTTACTTTGATCGGCGCATGAGAATCGAAGGCCTAGACATTGAATTGCTCGCAAAGGAAGCCCGCTATAGCGCGAATACTGCTGACTTTTTGGTTTAGCTTGGCTTTCGCGCTGGTCGCCGTCGGGGCAACCTTCGGCGAATTCAACCGCGCGCTGAGCAACGCAAGAACGGATGCAGCCAAGTTGGCCGCGATCAACAAGTATGAATCCTTGTGGCGCACTGACCATGCGTTGGCCTATCTTTGCGATACCGTTCGTGACAGCCTAGCAAAGAAGCACGAGCCCGACGGCGAGCAACTCGATGCGCTACGAGATTACGTACGGTTTCGCGCGGAATATCCCCAAATCACCGCACGAGAAAAGCCCGCAAATGCCGATGTCCAGGCACTTCGAAAAGAATTCGGTATCGAAAAGCAATTGCCAGAACAGCGCCGAAGTTGGCTTGCGCGCGCGTTTGAACGGATTGGTGACGTCTTGAGTCGGCTTCTTAACAGGCAACGCGACCAGGATGCGCAGGAATCACAGAAAGTCGGCACCATCGACTTTTCCTGGGTATCTCAACTCGCCTGGGGTTTGCTGTTCATCTTTGTTGTCGTCGCCGCGTATTTCGCCGCACGCCATATTCGATTCACGGCACGAAAGCGCTCGCGTGCCGCGATCCTCGATGATGAAGAACCTGAGCGCACCGCCGATGAATGGTTGCAAAACGCCGCCGGATTGGAGGCGCAGGGCAAGTACCGTGAAGCGGTTCGAAGCCTTTATGTCGCGTCATTGGTGCGAATCGACGAAGCCGGTGTAGCCCGATTCATTCGGGGGCAAACCAATTGGGAGCACTATCACCGCATTCAAGGCAGCAAAAATCGGCCCGGGGATTTCGAATTTTTGGAGCCGACGCGCCGGTTCGATGATATTTGGTATGGGTTCAAAGTAAACGGGCTTGCCGACGTGCAATTTTTCAAGGAGGTCTACAGCCGCGCTTGCAAACTAGCCAGCACCTCGACCGCATAAAGCGCCGCATCGCCACCGTCGTGTGGCTTGTTATCGGCTTGCTCGCGTTTTTGACTTTTAGCAAAATCGTCGACGAAGAGGCGCATGAACTCGTGCCCAGCGCGACGGAATCACGGCCCAGCGGTTTGCGACTTTTCGCCGAGCTCTTGCGCGAGCGAGGCTACAAGGTTCAGGTGACTCGCAATGAAAACTTCTCTGCCGCCAAGGACGACATCGTCATCACGCCCGAAGTAAAGTATGCGTTTCAAATTTGGTCACGACAGGTCAACGAGGACCAGTTTGAAAAATCAGCCAAGAACTTAGCGCGGACCGAGCTGCTGATTTCAATACCACCCGATTTCAACGCGCTAGTCAATTCGAAGACACCAGTTCTTGCCGAGGAAATTTATCAGCCATTTCAGCCGTATTCGCCAAAATTGAAGGTCCAAATTGGCGAAAAATTCGAATCGGACGGTGGCGACCGGTCGTTGTTCACCAGCAAGAACGGTGCCGTCGTAACCACGACGCGTTCAACCGGGACGCTTTACGCCGAACTCGTGGACGGCACGCCAGCAACTAACCAATTCATCGGCGAATTTGATAATGCAATGTTCATGCTGACGCTGATCAAGAACCTTGCCCAGCCGAATTCAACCATCATTTTTAACGAATCTCAGCTCACTGGCGGCGCCCGGCCATCAATTTACGAATCAATCGGTCGTGGCGCGGTCGCCGCGTATTGGCAACTGATTTTGGTCATCGTCGTGGGGGGCTACATGTTGAGCAAGCGCTTTGGTCCCGCGACCGAAGACGACATCGAGGTGCGATCTGCGCGGTCATTGCTCGGCGCTTTCGGCGACACAATGTACCGGGCCAAACGCGGCGATCTGGCGTTGCAATTGATCTATCGCCACATCGACCTGCGCGGACGCCGAGCGATCAACCTTTCGCCCAGCGCCAGCCTGAAGGACCGTGATTCACGCTTGCCGCAAGAGGCAATACTCGCTTTTCATGCACTGCAAGAGGCTTCGCTCAACCGGCTTCCGCTTAGAAAGGTCGCCGAA
This sequence comes from uncultured Chthonomonas sp., assembly GCA_964422285.1. GTDB lineage: Bacteria > Armatimonadota > Fimbriimonadia > Fimbriimonadales > Fimbriimonadaceae > UBA2391. The sequence continues at coordinate 24,606 of CAYRAX010000004.1, read as the reverse complement.
CTCGCCCGCACTGCATTTCAAAGGCTCGACGAAATTGAGTCGCGGGCACGTTCGCGTACGCGGTGACGATCAGAGCCGCGCGCGAGTATCCTTATGCACCATGAAGCACGTTCTCGTAATCATCACATTGGTCTTGGCGATGTGCACCAGCTTTGCCCAGTCCAATTCATCCAAGCAAACCGCTGCGGAAAGCGCAAAACAAAAAGCCCAATTGGCCGCGTCCGAGAAAGTCTACAAAGCTGCCAAAGCCGCCTTCCAGGCTAAGCCGAGCCCCAAAACGAAGAAATCGTACGTCGATGCAACGGTCGCATTTGGCACCAAAACGATGATGTCGCCAGTTTTGGCACCAAAGCAGAAGTATCGTGGCGCGTTGGCGCTGTACCGTGAAGCGCTTAAGCTCGACCCAAAAAACAAGGAAGCCCTGAACAACAAAAAGTTGATCGAAGACATCTACACGCAAATGGGTCTGCCGATCCCGAAATAATCACTTGTCGAACAAATTCGCCCTGCGCTACGCGATCTTGCTGGCGGTGATCTCGCTTTTGCCGCCGGTGTTGGGTTATGCGTTGCGCCCGCCCGGCACCGCCGTGTATCTTGGCGTTCAGTACAACGTCGATGACCACATGGTCTACGCCGCCTGGATGCAGCAAGCGATGCGCGGCCAATGGCTTTTTGATAATCGATTCACCAACGCCACCCAGCCGGGAATCACGATTCACTTGTACTTTTTGGTGCTCGGCTGGCTCGCAAAGGCGGTTGGGCTGGTGGTCGCGCCACTTTTGGCGCGCGCGCTGTTTACGGCTCTGTCTGTCCAGCAACTGAGCAAGCTGATCGAGCGCTCAGTTTCAGAACCGCAACGGCAAAAGTATTGTCTGATTTTGGCCACGCTCGGAGGCGGAATCGGCTTTCTGGTTTGGCATCAATTTGGCCTTGCCATCACCCGCCCCGCACCAGATCTTTTGAGCAACTTGTTGTTCAGCCGCTTGCCGATTGACGTGTGGCAACCCGAGGCATTCTTTGCGCCATCGATGCTGACCAACAGCTTGTTTATGGTCAGCTATTTCCTGATTTTGCTGTTCTTCAATTTGGTGCTCGATGCTCGCTCAGGTTGGCGCGCCGTACCGATGGGAGCGCTCTCCATCGGGCTGCTCATGAACATTCACAGCTACGATGTCCTCCTGGTCGCGATGGTTTTGGTGGCGATGATAGCCACGATCAAGCGTGACGATTGGGGCTGGGTGGTGCGCGTCGCGACGATGTTTTTAGGCGTGTTGCCCGCCGCACTTTGGTTCGTTCACGTGCTGCAAACTGACCCAGTGTTTCAGGCCCGCGCAGCAACGCCCACATTTTCACCCAATTTCCGGTTGATCGTTGCTGGCTTGCTGCCATTGGCAATTGCGACTGTGGCTGGTTTGGCACGCGGTCGGCGCGGTATGTTGCTCGGTGCTTGGGGTGGATTTGTCGTTGCGCTCTGCATCGCGGCCAGCCAGCACACAGCCGATACAGCATGGATGGGCTTGGCTACTTGGTCGGCTGTTTTCGCGTGCGTGGCGTTCTTTGTCTGGCAACTGCGAACTCCAAACCCGGCGGTCAACTTGGTGGGTTGCTGGGCCGCCGTGGGCTTGATTGCGCCCTATTTTCCGGCGGCATTCCAGCGCAAATTGTCGATGGGAATCGCAGTACCGATGGGAATTCTCGCAGGTGCTGGGCTTTACGCGCTCGTCCAATCCAGCCCCGCTCACTTGCGTCGCATCGTGGCGCTTCCTTGCGGATTGCTGTGCTCGCTAAGCACCCTGATGTGGGTGATGCGCGACCTTTATTACATCCGCAACAACGTCTCGAATACCGCCGTGCACAAGCTCTACTACCGACAAGATGAGGCAGACATTCTTAACTATCTTTCGCGGCAATCTTCGAATCGCACGGTGGCGATTGCCGCGCCCGGAAGTTGGTCGCCGACCGACGCGCCCGACCAGTTTGCCGAACCACGCAGCCCTGACCTGAACCCCATCATCAGCGGCTTGACCGGTGCATACACGGTTTTCGGGCACTGGAGCGAGACACCGGAATACGCCAAAAAGCGCGCGCTCGGCGGTCAGGTTTTTTGGAGCGAGAATCTTTCCACGGCGCAAGTCGAGGCGTATTTGAAGGTAAATCACGTGGACTTCGTGGTGGTTGACACGGGCACAAGCCATTTTCCGATGCAATTGGGCACCGTTGTCGCCGGCAGCGAGCGCATGGCGTTGCTCAAGACACGATGACCGCGCCCTCAAGCCAACCCACCAACAGCCAAGCGACCGCAATTTAGGGCAAACTCATTGCCGCATGCCGCGCCCGCTCGTTTTTGCCAATGGATCGTTGCTCGTCCAAATCGATGAGCATTACGACATCCGCGATTTGTGCTACCCGCTGCCCGGGCAATGGAACCATTTGGCAGGTGCTCCGATACGAATGGGTGTCTATTGCAACGGTCATTTCACCTGGTGCGCCGATGCGTCGTGGCAGAAAGACTTCGAGTACATCGCCGGAGGCTTGGTAGCCGAGTCGCTATTGACTCACGAAGCGATGGGACTGGAATTGTGCATCCGCGAAGCAACGCATCACGATCAGCCGTGGCATTTGCGCGAAATCGAAGTTCACCACACGCGGGCCGGACTGGCGGATGTTCGCGTGTATTTTGCCCACGATCTGAGGCTTGAAGAATCCGATATGGGCGATACCGCGATGGTCATTCCGCACGAGCACGCGCTGGTGCATTTTAAGCGCAGCTCCTATGTCCTGTTCGGCGTTGACACCCTGTTTGAATACGCGACAGGCGTGCGTGGCGATGGTCGCGGCGACGGTTGCTGGCGCGATGCAGAGGACGGTCACCTAAGCAACCGCGCGATCGACCAAGGCTCCGTAGACAGCGTGTTTTCAGTCCGGCTTGACCTTGGGCCAGGCGAAAAACTATCCTTTGGCTACTGGATCGCGATGGGCGAGGATTTGGATGGCGTGCTTGTCGATTCCGCGCAGATTCGCGATCGAGGCGTCGCCACTCTGCTGGATGAAACGCAGCAGCATTGGGGCGCATGGCACGCAGCGCGACCGGTAATTTCCGAACTCTCCGAGTCAATCAAGTCTCTGTACGCAACGTCCTTATCGGTGGTCGCTTCGCAATGCGGATCCAATGGCGCGATTTTGGCGGCCAATGATAGCTCGATCATGGTGACAAATCGGGCCAACTATAGTTATGTTTGGCCCCGCGATGGAGCTTTGGTTGCCATGGCGATGGACGACGCGGGATATCGCGAATTTGCCGAGCGATACTTCGAGTTTTGCTATGACTTGGTCAGCGAAAAGCAGCCGTTTTATCTCCAAAAGTATTGCCCCGATGGCACCGTCGGCGCAACTTGGCACCCGCGCATTATCGATGGCAAGCCCGAAGTACCCATGCAAGAGGACGAGACCGCGCTCACGGCTCTCGCATTTTGCCGCCACCACCGTGAGAATCCAAGCCGCTGCGATTTCGAGCTGTATCAACGGCTCGTCGTGTGGGCATGCGATTTTATGGCCGCTTTCGTGGATGAACGCGGGTTGCCAAAGCCATCCTATGATTTGTGGGAGGAGCGACGCGGGGTTCACGCCTACACCGCAATCACGGTCATCGCCGCACTGGAAGAGGCCAGCCGATTTGCCGACGCGCGCGGCGAGGCAGATGCCGGCAACCGTTGGCGCGACGCCGCAAATCGAATGCGAGCCGCCTGCGATGCGCACATGACGGACGGCGCAACGGGCCGCTGGATTCGGTGTTTGGGTGCGGCGCCAGACATGACCGTGGATTCGGCGACGCTGAATTCGGTCTGGTTTGGAGTGGACGACCCTTATTCGACGCGCGCCTGGGCAACATTGAAAGCGGTTCGCGATAAGTTGCTGATGCGATCTGGCATTACCGGCGTCGCGCGGTACGAGGCGGATTACTATTGCCGCCAGGTCGAAGATCAACCTGGAAACCCGTGGATCATTTGCACGATGTGGCTGGCGCAGGTCCTGTTGTTGCGCGCAAAGACGAAGGACGATTTGGCCGAACCCACCGGATGGCTGCAATGGGTATGCGATCGCGCGACCAATTCGGGCATCCTCGCAGAGCAATATCACCCGCATACTGGCGCACCGCTATCGGTTAGCCCGCTAACCTGGAGCCACGCTGAATTCATCCGCACCGTCTGCCTGTATCACGCGATCTCGCAAAAGTTAGGTTGACCTTAGTAAGTTAGCCAGCCAATCCGTTCGTGAAATCAACTCTCGAACGCTTGGCGCCCATCTGGGTTCCGCATGCCGGGCAAGACGCCTTTTTGCGTTCCAAAAGCGCCATCAAGGTTCTGGCGTGCGGGCGTCGCTGGGGCAAGACGGACGCATGCGCGGTGATGACACTCAATGCGCTCCTGCAAGATCGCCCAAGCCGCCACCTGTTGCTTGCGCCGACCCAAGACCAAGCGGCAATTTTGTTTGACCGCGTCATCCAATTGCTTCACGGACTGGAGATCACCGACTTCAAAATTCGGAAATCGCCCTTTCCCAAGCTGGAATTCGGCGGACACGTGGTGCAGGCTCGTTCGGGTCACGTGGGGCGTTTTTTGCGCGGCAATGAGGCAACGCACGTCATTGTGGATGAGGCAGCCTTTGTGCCAGAAGAATTGGTGACCGAAGTCGCGATGCCGATGCTCGCCACGACCTCTGGTTCGCTGACGCTCATCAGCACGCCAAATGGCCATAACCACTTCTATCGCTTTTTTCGGATGGGCGAGGAGGGCGCAAACGGCGTTTGGTCTCGTAGCGCGCCGACTTCAGAAAATCCACTGGTCCGCCCGGAGTTCTTGCAAGTTCAACGCGAGCTGCTTTCCGAACGCGCGTTTGCAGTGGAATACGAGGCAAGATTCGCCGATTCGGTGGGGCGCGTTTTTGCGAGCGAAGCGATCGACGCATGCACCTGTTCCGCTTTGCCCGAGCGCTCCGGCCCCATCTGCATTGGCGTCGATTGGGCGAGATACACCGACTACACGGCGGTCGCGGTTGTGCAGGGTCACCGAAACCAATGCAACTTGCTGGAGTGTGCTGGCTGGACCGCGCTCTCATGGAATCAGCAGGTCGAACGCGTGGCCGAAATTGCCGAGAAATATCCCGCCGCACCGCTGCTTTGCGATGCGACCGGGGTAGGAGATCCGGTGAACGAGATGCTGCGAGACCGGCTCGGTGGGCGCTTGGTGAACGGATTCGTCTTCACCCAAGCTTCCAAGTCGGAACTCATTCAGGGCCTCGCACTCATGATCGAGCGGCACAGCGTCTCGATGACGCCGCACCCGTTTCTGATCAAGGAGCTATCGCACTACGAAGCGACGCTCACAAACGTGGGCAACGTACGGCTCGGTGCCGCCAGCGGCTATCACGACGACTTGGTAACCGCGCTCGCCCTGGCCACCCACCAACTGCCAACCGAATATCGACCCGTCATCCAGCTCGGCTCTGAGCGAAAGTTTACGACAACCCAATACGGAGGAGACCATGTTCAATATTTTTAACCGATCCAAAACCAAGGTCCAAAAGCAGCTGGCGCAGCAGATGACCCAATTTGAGCGACGCGCGCTAGAGTTGCCCGGCACGCCACCAACCACTCTTCCCTACGCCACCTATGCGGCGATGGAAAAAGACTCCATGGTCCAGACCGCTCTCACGATCAAGCGGCTGGCGGTGCTGGCGCCAAATTGGCGAGTGGTCGCGGCCAACGAATCGGATGCGGCCAAACGAAATGTCGACTTTGTCTTGCAAGCGTTCGAGCGCATGGCCGGTTCTCCGCCGACGATTTTGAGCCAAGCGATGGGAGCATTTTCGCGCGGTTGGTCGGTTCAAGAAGTGGTTTATCGGCCGGATGGCAAGCACATCACCATCGAATGCTTGCGCGAAAAAGACCCTTCGTACTTTGGAATTCAATCTGACGAGTTTGGCGGTATCAGCGGGCTTACGCTACGCATTCCAGGCGAAATGGATCGGATTTTGCCGCGCGGCAAGTTTATTCTGTACTTCAATCGCTCCAGCTTTGACCGACCGAAAGGGCAGAGCGACCTCGATGCCGCGTATCCGCACTACCTGGCAAAGCAAACGCTGCTGAAGGCTTGGAAATTGCATTTGGAGCGCTTCGCCTCGCCGACCGTTATGGCCAAATATCAGCGCGGGCTGCCAGCCGAGGAGCAATCAGGCATCTTGCGCGCGCTAAAGGAACTCCAAAACAATACCGCCATCGTCTTCCCCAACGAGATCGACATCTCGACCCTCGGCGGTCACCGAGAGCAAGTCAGCGGATTTCTTGATGCGCTTGAGTTTCATAACCGCGAGGTCGCGCGGTCGATTCTGGGTCAGACGCTGACGACGGATGAAGGGCGCCGGGTCGGATCGCTCGCTTTGGGCAAAGTCCATCTGCAGGTGCTGCTTTTGCAGGTCCAGGCGATTCGCCGCGAACTGGCCGACGTCGTGATGACCGAACAAGTGATTCGGCCGCTAATCGAACTCAACTTTGGCCCTGGCAATATCCCGCGATTCGAATTTGAGCCGACGACGCTAGAGGCCTTTACAACCGGCAAACTTGGTTAGCGCTCGATCCGAATATCGACTTCGCCGAGTTTGATGGAATCTGATTCGGTGAGGTCGATTTTTTGGTCGGGCTGAAGTTTGTTGCCGTTCACGCTCGTGCCGTTTGTGCTTTGCAGGTCCTTGATCGAAATCGTCGATTCGCTGACTTCGATTTCCGCGTGGCGGCCAGAAATATAGGGTTCGGCGATGCAAACGTCGTTGTCCGATTTTCGCCCCAGCGTGTTAGTGCCCAGCTTGAGGGGAAACTTTTGGTTATTCCAATACAGGGTGGCCGCGGGCGGTTCAGCCTGGTTGGTCGGCGCGGCGGCAATTGCCGCGGTTTTGGTCGAAACAAATGCGCCAGTTTTGGCCGCTTCTGCGTCGCCTTGAAGGGTCATTTCCACGCCGCCAAAACTGACCCGGTCGCCTTGATTGATGACCTTTTCTTCGTTTGGTTGCAGGCTAGCGTCGTTCAGTTTCGTCCCGTTGGTACTCTGCAAATCCTTGAGCGAATAAACTCCATTCAGCACCGAAATGCTGGCATGCTGGCGACTCACCCGTCCATCCTCAATCGCAATATCCCCCGCGCGGCCGATGGTGTTTTCGCCGGGCCGAAGGATGTGCTCTCGTCCCGATTGGTCGATCAATTTCATCAACTGGATCGCAGGCGCACCAAATGCGTCGCCATCCATCGCCCGATCCAAAATCAAGCCGCATTCCACGCAAAACATGACGCCAATTGGATTGAGAGACTTGCAAACCGGGCATTGCACGGGTTTGATGGTCATCGTCGCTTGGATGGTCGGTGCCTGCCCCATGATCGTCTTATTGGGGTCGGTTGGAATCATTTGGGTTCTTTCCATGCTTGTTCCTTGGCTTGTTCAACGTAAATTGTCGGCGAAGTTGCTAGCTCCTTGACTGCTCCGCGTTTTTTAGACGGGTTATCGCTTCATTTTGGTCGAGCGAACCGAGGTCGATCGCCTTTTCGCGCGATTTATGCCCTTTAGCGACTTTGAACGTGCTCGGTGCTGCGCCCAGGGCTTTGGCGAGAATCTTGATGACTGCATCGTTCGCTTCCCCATCGGCTGGCGGCGCAGAAACATACACCTTGACGCTTCCGTCGTCGGCGACTTGTATCGCGTTTTTTGATGCCCGGGGCGTTACGCGAACGGTGAGCAAGTTCATTTTGCCGCTTCTAGTTTTTTGCGCATTCGCTTGAGAGCATGTGCCGCCACGGAATCGCTCGGATAGTCAATTTGAAGCTGCTCCATCGCCGCAATGGCTTTCGCAAAGTCGCCCAACTTTTCATAAGAAAAGGCGAGCATCATGTAGGCTGTGTGGTCGGGCTTGCGCGGCAGTTGGTTGGCGATCAAGCGGATCACGTAAATATATTGCCGTTTTTTGTACCAATACGCTGCTTCTGGCAGGCGATTGCTGGGATCGGCTGGCGCGTCGGTCACGTATTGCCGATAGACCTTGAGCGCGTCAGCATCCGCTTCCATGCTTTCCAACAAAAATCCATAGTCCGTCACCGCCTCGTAGTCCGACGGATATTGAATGGCTCTTATCCTTAGCAGCTGCGTGGCGTCGTTCCACATTCCCAACTTGAACCATTCGTCAGCGGTCGTGGCGATTCTCGTGTCCACGATATCGATCACGCGTTGAGCGGCGGGCGAGAGTCCGCTCGGCCTCAAAATCGCGGTTGCGGCGATAAGCGCGGTAAGCATCAACTTTCTTCCAGCACCTGCTTCATGATTTGGTTGACCATCGCCGGATTCGCGGTACCGCCGGATTTTTTCATTACCTGACCCACTAGGAACCCGATGACGTTGACTTTTCCGGCTTTGTAGTTCGCGGCTGGTTCAGGATTTTCGGCAATCGCCGCGCGGCACCATTCTGCAATTTTGTCGCCATCACTAACTTGCGTCGAGCCCTTGCGTTCCACGAGTCTGGACGGAAATTCGCCGGTGTCGAACGTCTCCTTGAAGATATCTTTGGCCATTTTTCCGCTGATCGTGCCATCGCTGATGAGCTTTGTGAGTTCGACCAAATGCGCGGGAGTGACCTTTGTTTGGGCGTGGTGCTCATCCCCCACGTGCACGACCTGGCCCGTCTCGTTCAGCATCTTCGCGAAATCGGAGTTCATCCAGTTGACCACTGCCTTGGAATCGCCGCCCAAATCAATCGCCTGTTCGAACCAATCGGCCCAGCTCTTGTCGGCGACCATCAGCTTGGCGTCGTAATCGTTTAGCCCCAGCGAATCTTTGTAGCGTTGCAGTTTCGCGAGCGGCAATTCCGGCAACGAGGCTCGCAGTTGCTCAATGTACTCCTCCGTGAACTGCATCGGCACCAAGTCGGGACACGGGAAGTAGCGATAATCGTTTTCCTGCTCCTTCAAGCGCATCGCAAAACTGGACTCATTCCCTTCGTTCCACCCTCGTGTTTCCTGCAAGACGGTGCCGCCGTGTTCGAGCACCGCCACCTGGCGCCGCGATTCAAATTGGATTCCCAACTGCACACTGCGGAAACTGTTGAGATTTTTCAGCTCGGTCTTAACGCCCAATGTCTCGGTTGTATCGGCCCTGACGCTGATGTTGGGCTCGCACCGCATGCTGCCTTCTTCGAGCCGACCATCGCAAACGCCCAGGTACAGCAAGATACTGCGTAGCTGGGTCAGATAATCCTTGGCTTCGTCGCCATCGTGGATGTCGGGCGGGAAATCCGTGACGATCTCCATGAGCGGCACGCCCGCACGATTGTAGTCGACCCCGCTTCCACCGGATGGAAGGTGCATCAACTTGCCGGTGTCTTCTTCGAGGTGTACGCGTCGAATACGAATCCTCTTTGTTCCCGAGCCGCTTGGCACTTCGAGCCAACCATGGAATCCCAGAGGGTTGAATTCACCATATTGGCTAACTTGATAACCCTTCGGCAGGTCGGGGTAGAAGTAGTTTTTGCGATGAAAAATCGAGTCCATCGCGATCTTGCAGTTCAGCGCAAGCGAGGTTTTGAGGACGAATTCGATGGCCAATTGGTTAGGGACAGGCAGGCTGCCGGGCAGACCCAAGCACACCGGGCAGACGCGCGTGTTTGGTTCGCCGCCAAACGCCACCGCGCATCGGCAGAACATCTTGGAACGGGTCAAGAGTTCTGCGTGGACCTCCATGCCGACACTGGTCAGGTAATTCGCCATTTGATGCCGTAGTGTACCGGCTTGAACTACGCTGCGGATCGTGCTGGGTTTACGTCACAGGTTGAGGCCCAGGTGCGAACAAGTCCCCCTCACGTTGCTGAGGGGGACTCTCTTACGTCATGCCAAAAAATTTGCCAGCCAAATTCGTTACTCTGAGCGCGGCAAAGTCCCCCTCACGAAGCTGAGGGGGATTTAGGGGGAGACAATCCGAATTCGGACCGTACACGCTTCGTCTTCTAACATCAAAACCACGCACCGAGCACCAACGCCAATCATTGTCATCGGCCTGCGGCCGATGACAATGGCACACCAAGTCCCCCTCACGAAGCTGAGGGGGATTTAGGGGGAGACAACCCACGAAACATCGCCGGCAAGATTTGATCGTGCTATGCTCACAGCATGATGAGTTTATTGGTAGCCGCCGTTGCCGTCGCGCCGGTCATGAACAAAGTGCAAATCGCCCCGCCGGCAACGCCGAACCCGGCCAAGCGCATTGAGATCACCGTTGGCGGTGCGACTGCGATTCTGATGCTGCCCACCGCATGGAAACCACAGAAAAACCAAGCGGTATTTCTCCATTTCCACGGCCCCGATTGGCACACAATCAACGAATTCGACCGTGCAAAATTCACCCAACCTGTCGTCAACTTTGCAGTCGGTCAAGGCTCCACGGTGTACGGAAATTTGTTCAAACCCAAGGACCGCATCGCCGAGTGGCTGAATGCAATCGAATCCAACATCGCTCGCGAAAGCAAGCTGCCCTCCTTAAAGGTCACTAAACTTCACCTGAGCAGTTTCAGCGCGGGCTACGGCGCGATTCGCGAGTTGCTACAGGATCCGGCAACATTTGACAAGATTGCCACCGTCGTGCTGTGCGATTCGATGTACGCGAGTCTGGCGACACAGGAACCGAGGACAGAGCTGCAAGAACACACCGACGTTTGGGTCCCCATCTGCCAGAAGGCGATCAAGAAGAAGGTGAAATTTGCGCTCGCCGTGTCGATGGTGCCGACGCCAGAATATGCTTCGAGCAGCGAATGCGCCGACGCTTTGGCGTCAACGTTGGGTGTGACCTGGAGGGCCGCTGATCCCAAAGATCCCGCCGCGAACGACCCAGATTTTCCGCTACTCAAAACTGCTGAACAGGGCTTTTTGCACATTTGGCAATACGGCGGCGTTGGACCGGATGCGCACATGACCCACGCGCGACATTTGGCGGATATTTGGCGTGCGATTGGGCTCAAACCTTGACATCGACCGCGACGCCCAGCACGCGCATCCAGTCGCTGGACGCTCTGCGCGGGATCGCCGTGCTGTCCATCATTTTCGCCAACGCGGCGGCGTTTGCGCACAGCTATGACGCGCATTTGGCGGCCTCTCTCCACCCTTCCTTAAAGCCGCTGGATGCGCTGGCCGAATCGATGACAACATTTTTCGTCACCGGCAAGTGGCGCTCGGTTTTGATGCTACTTTTCGGCATGGGCATGGCGTTGCAATATGATCGCCACGTGCGCTTGGGTCGGTGGTTGTGCGGCCAAGTTCGACGGTACTTTTGGCTACTGGCGATCGCACTCGCTCACTATTTTCTGCTCTGGTTTGGCGACATCTTGCTCCTGTATGCGGTTGCTGGATTGGTACTCATCCCCGTGCTCAAGATGCAAGATCGGTCGTTGCGAACGATGCTGTGGATTTTTGGGTCGTTTTGCCTGATCGTGGGCGTGCTGGTGACGATTGGTGCGGTGTGGATCGCCAGCCAACCTGAAAGCGAGACGGCGAAAATCATGGGTTTTAACCCTACTTCGTGGGCAAAAGAGATTCAGGCTTACCAAACCGGCACCTACATCGATCAAGTGAGATTTCGCGCGGGATCGGGCCTTTCGAGCATGATTGGCACCGCGTTGTTCACATTTTTTGAGTTGCCGATGCTGATCGCAGGAATCCTGATGGCGCGCGCAAAACTTTTCGCTGACGACTCGACCGCGCGTGCCACGCGCCAAAAAGTGATGCAGATAGCCTTCATGGTTGGCATACCGCTCAACTTGGTGTGCCTGATCGGTGCGGGGAGCGGCGTTCATTTTTGGGGTCGCGTCTTGGTTGAATTGGTCGCCGGGCCAATTACCGCGATTGGCATTTGCGCGCTGGCGCTGGAGATCTGGTCGTCGTCGCTCGGCAAACTTGGCGCAATATTCGCGCGTGCGGGTCGAATGGCGCTATCCTGCTACCTTTTGCAAAGCCTGATTGGAACGGCGATTTTCTATTCCTGGGGCGGCGCGCTCTTCGACCGCACTGCAGCGTGGGCCGAAATGTGGATCGCGGCCGGCATCTTCCTGTTGGTGTTGGCGCTCGCAAACGCCTGGTCGCGGCGATTCTCTATGGGACCAGTTGAGTGGCTGTGGCGAAGCTTGTCGGGCGAACTCAAGGGTACAACATAACCATGGCAAAGCTCGCGATCATTCGTCACGGACAATCACTTTGGAACCTGGAAAACCGATTCACGGGGTGGGTGGACGTGCCGCTGACCGCGCAAGGTGAAGGCGAGGCCAAACGCGCTGGCGAGCTCATGAGCGCCGCCGGGCTGACATTCGATGTCGCATACACTAGCGCACTCACCCGCGCGCAACGCACCCTGCAAATCATCATGGAAACAATGGGGGTCCAGCTCCCGGTGATTCGTGATCAGGCTCTTAATGAGCGGCATTATGGCGACCTTCAGGGCCTGAACAAAGACGATATGCGGGCGAAATTTGGTGAGGAACAAGTCAAGATTTGGCGCCGAAGCTACGACGTCCCGCCTCCAGGCGGCGAGGCACTCAAGAACACGGCGGAGCGCACCGTTCCGTTCTTCGAGCGATGCATCATGGGCGATGTTCGCCAGGGCAAGAATGTGCTCGTCGTCGCGCACGGCAACTCCAACCGCTCGATCGTGATGGTGCTGGATAACCTGACCACCGCCGAAGTATTGGAGCTCAATCTCGAGACCGGCATCCCGCTAGTTTATGACCTAACCGGCGAAGGCGCGGTGACGAACAAAGTCACGCTGTCGCCGTAGCACGATAGTAACGCCATGAAAGTTTTCGCCCTTTGTGCCCCGCTGTTGCTCGCCGCCCACGTGATGGCGCAGCCAACAAAGCCGCCGAGCTTCACTCAAAAGCAACCCGCACAAAGCGCACTTTTCAAAAAGATGGTAGCGACGGTCGCGGTGCGCAGAGTCGCGCTGACGCCGTTCCTCACGTCCCGCAACCAGTGGGCGCTTAGGCAGCCATTTGACGTCGATCGCTATCGCCTGCAAATGGTGCTTCGACCGAGTACCGACGAAGCCACGATATTGGTGACGCTTCAGCTAAAGCAATTGCGCGACCCGGCAAAGGTGAGCAAAGACCATTTGGTGCGTATGCTGGTGCAGAATCGCGAGTTTGGCGCGGCCCACTTTTCGTTCGATCTGGATGGAAAGCGATTTGAAATCAACCAAGTGATTCCCGCCTCAAACCTGACGAACGCGGCCATTGATGAGGCTTTTCGCCGCATATCTGCAATGGCAAAAAGCACGACGTCGATGTGGGATGACGCGCTCTGGAAATAGTTGGCTCAGCCAGCCAAGACGCCGTTCGTTTGCATCGCCGCCTGCGCTTCTAGGCTGATCAAGCGGTCTTCGATCGCCTCGTGCAGCGCATCTTCATCTGTTTCCGCGCGGTCGGCCAGCCGGTCCAATAACACGGCGGCGGTAGCGACAAAGACGATTCCCAAGCTGACTATTGTGATGGTTTTCGCGAGCGACATTTGATTTCCTAGTTGTTATTACGCCAGTTTATTGAATTTGGTTTAAGACTTCGGGTGCATCACCTTTATCAAGATGATGCACCCGATTCTATTTTTGTTCTCCTGTTGCGCCTACCAGCCCACGTTGGTCTGGATGAAGAGCACACCGCTGAACGATTTTCCGCTCGAAGGCACCGTCGCGGTGACCGTTACGGCAACTTCTCGAGTGACCTGGGTGGTTCCTAGCGAGAACGAAGCCGTGCGGCTTCCCGCGGCGACCGTGATTGAGCTCGGCAAGTTGGTCAGGAACGACGGCTTATCCGCGCTAAGGTTGACCACAAGGCCACCCGCCGGCGCAGGCAAGTCGAGCGTGACCGTGCACGTGCTGTTCGCGCCACCGAGAACCGATGCCGGTACGAACACCACCGAGCTGACACCGATTTGCGATACCGTAAGGTTCACGTTGGCCGTCTTCGTAATTCCAGCCCGAGTCGCCGTAAGGACGATCGTCTGGTTCGAAGAAACGGTGGCGGTTTGGATCGTGAACGTGGCCGTGGATTGACCAGCAGGCACGATGACTGGCGTCGGCGGGGTCACCAGCGTCGGGTTGCTGGAGCTCACCGTTACCGATGCGCCACCCGTCGGAGCCGGAGCCGCCAGAGTGATGGTTCCGGTGATGGGCGTTCCACCGCTAAGCGTGCTCGGCGTGACCGTGAATGTCTTCAGGTTTGCACCGATGACGTTCACTGTAGCCGTCTTGGTTGCGCCGCCGACGACTGTGGCCGTTACGTTAACCGTTGCGTCGCTGGCGATGATCGATGCGGTTCCTAGGAACTGGACATTGCTCGCTCCTTCCGGAATAACAACGCTCGCGGGAACGCTCAGAACGCCAGCATTGCTGCTTTGCAGGTTGACGATAACGCCGCCCGCCGGAGCAACTTCGCCGTTCAGCAAGGTCACCTTACCGATGGTTGTTGATCCGCCCGGAGTGGTCGATGGGTTAAATGTGAGGTCGAGGTTCAGCGCCCTAACCTGCAGCGTTTGCGATCTCGTCGTGTATCCCGATTTCGTTGCCGAAATGAGGGTCGATTGAGTGGTCGCAATGCCAAGGGTCTGAATCGTGAACGCGGCCGAAGTCGCGCCCGGTTGCACCACGATAATCGTTGGCGTCAACGTACCAACCACGGGGTTCGAGTTGGTCATCGTGATCGTGAAGCCAGTTTGCGACGCTGGCCTGGACAGGTTTACCGTACCAGTAACCACCGAGCCGCCAACCACCGAGTTCGACGAAAGCACGACGCTGACGATGTCGTTTCCTTCAATCGTAAGGTCGCCAGTCACCGAGGAGCCGTTGAGCGTGGCGATGATTCGGCCTAGACCGGTCGCGCCATTGTTGCCCGAAGTTCCTACCGCAAAGGTGATGCTTCGTTGACCATTCGGCACCGTTACATTCGGTGGAATCGTCAATGGCAAACCGCTTTGACTAAGCGAAATTACCGTGGAAGCACCCGCCTTACCGTCAATGTCGATCGTGCACGTTGAAGATTCTCCACCGTTGACGACAGCCGGATTGAAAGTAATCGCACGAACCGTCGGCGGCAACAATTTCAGGGTTCGGCTGACGCCTACGCCTTGCACCGTTGCCGTAATGGTTGTGTTTGTTGACGAGTTCACGCCTTCGGTATTCACCGTGAATTGAGCAGATTGCTGGCCTTCCGGAATGGTGATAACGCTACTCGGGAAGCTGATCTTACTTGGCGAATCGGTAGTAAGAACCGCTTGCAAACCGCCCGTTGGCGCTGGCGACGTGAGCAGGACTGTGCCGCTCAAGCTGTTTCCGCCAGGAATTTCGTCGGTGTCGAGCGTCATGTCGTTCATCCATGGGCGAACGTTTAGACGAGCGGCGAGGAAGTCGCCATCCAGCTCGGCGCGCAGGTCGCAGTAAGAAACCTGGGTCACCGGTCGGCTGTAGATCGGGAAAGTGCCCCGAGTTTGGCCAGCCGGAATAGTGATTCGAATTGTAGTTGCGCCAGTCGGCGAGAGGCGAGCAACGTTCGGGTGAAGCACGCGAACCGTAACTTGCGTTCCACCGGCAGGTGCTGCATTCTGCAGGTCAACAACACCGGTCGACGTCGCTCCGAGGCCGCCTGCGATATCTTGCGGCGAGACAAAGAAGTTCTTCAAGATTGGCAACGCAACGCGCAGCTTGATCAAGAAGCCGTCGAAGGCGATGTCCGGCACAGCCTTGTAAGCCAGCGGCGTGATGAACGCGTTTGGCAGAGCAAACGGTCCAGCGAGCGGTGGCGCACCGGCGACCGTCGTGCCATTCGCTTGAATCGGAACAAAGTACGAAAATGCAGTCGTGTATCCGCCGACGAAGCAGTTGTTGCTCGAATCAACGAATACTGATGCCACTCCGTCGTTACAGGTTTCACCCAAGTAGGTGCTGTAAAGCAAGCCGGAGGCAGTTGCATTGAGAACCGTTAAGAACCCTTCGGACGTAGAAGTACCGATCGCTTGGTCGCCCCACGCGTAGGTTGCATCCGTTGCGGCCTCCTGATCAGGAATCACTGGCGCAACCGGCGTCGTCAGGATCTTGCCGGGAATTGTGTTGCCTATGAGTGGCACTGTGTAACCGACTGTTCCCGCGAGATACAGATTGCCGCGAGTGTCGACCGCAATCTTTGACGGGCGCACTGGGCCGGAAGTGCCGAGGTTCGTACTGTACACCAATGCGTTCGCCGTTGGGCTTAGCTTGGTGGCAGTGAGAGCCTCACTTGCGCTAAAGATTTGTCCGAACGCACCAGTGGTTCGTGGGAAGTTGAAAGAAAACGCCGAGCACGCGATGTGAGCGCTTCCGAATCTATCCACGGCGACCGCACGACCGAAGTCATCGCCGCTACCACCAAGGACCGCGCAAAATGCGACGTTACCGTTTTGATCGTACTTTCGGATGAAAGCGTCGTTCTTTCGAATCAAATTGCCGTTTGGAAACACGCCAGATGACGTCTTAAACGTAGTCGAATTTGAGTTCGTAAGCACGTTGGACGTGCTGTAAACGGTACCGACGCAGTAGGTAGATCCCGTCGCGTCCATCGCTACGTCAGCGATTTCTGTACGCAAGGATCCGCCAACATACTTGCTAGCATCCAAACTTTGAGTCAAAGTTCGCGACGCGTTGTTATAAGAAAATCGAAGCAGGTAGCCAGTGTTACCGCTAGCGGGTAGCAGAGCAGCGAGCTCGTCAATTTCGGTAGTTGTGTTGCCACCTAAGGCGATTTCCACCGTTCCCGTCGGGCTTGGCACAGGCTTGACTGCGAATCCAGTCATCGTCGCTGCCGGGCCGTCTTCGCCGCCAACCGAATAAACGAGTTCATTCGTAAATGGGTCGAGTTTGTTAGCGGCACTCGGCTCGAAGCGCATGAAGAATGGATGGCTCGGAGCGTTGAGTAGCTCGTAGGCGCCGCCGTTTAAGCCCGTAACAAACGTCGTTCCGTTCACATTGATGTTGAACGGGCTCGAAATTATCATAGGGCGATTTGTTGCAGAGTTGTTTGCGAAACTTACGACGACAGGAGTATCGGGAAGTCCGCCGCCGCTCGTTGTAACGTCACCAGCTGGCAAGCTGATCGGAGCAGTCGTCAGAGCTGTTTTAACAAGTTCAGCATCACACAGAGCCTGCACCAAAGCTGGCTGGGAAACTGTACCGTCTTGCCGCACGTACTGCAGCAAAAAGTGCCCGGACTTAGGCTTGAAGCCCAGTTGATCGCCCGGCGGATTTGAGTCCGGCCAAAAAATCGTTTGGTCACCACTAACATCGATGGACACTTGGTAGTTGACAGTAGGCTGATTAATGCCTAGTGGAAATGTTTCTGGATCAGTTGCCCGAATCGTAAGAAACCCATCTGGCAGATCTGGACCAACAACCGAGAAACCACCAACCGGCGCATTCGGCAATGCATTAAGTGCAGTTTGCACCGCATTAGCCGTCGCGTTGAATGGCAGCAGGCCGGTCGATGAGCCGCGATACCTTAGTGTGAAGTTACCGTATACCGGCTTACCCGAAGGAACGCCGCGATCGTAAGGTCCAAATTGTACGTAAGAGGTCGCTTGCAGAACTTGCTTCATCCCGCGCGGGAAAGTTGCAGAAGTGGTCACGCCGGCGAGCCAAACGTTTCCGTATTGGTCCATTTGGAGCGAACTCGCGGCGTCCGAACCAACACCGCCAACATAAGCAGAATATGTTACATCGTAAGCGTCGCCAGTCAGACCAAGAATGTAGGCGTCTTGTGTTTCTTTCAAATTGACGCCATAGGGTCCAATGTTAATAGGAAAATCGTCAGAAACCGTGAAGCCAGACGCGTAAACGTTTTGATTATTGTCGGCAACTACGGCGTTAACTGAATCATCACCGCTATCGCCCCCGACATACGTTCCGTAAACGATTGGGTCGACGATGATATCTTTACCAGCTTGGGCTTTGGCGAAGTTCACGCCGATGCGGCCGTTGCCCTTGTCCACAAATTTCGAAGGCAGAACTTTCTTCTGGCCGTCGATCATCTGATAAACCTGCAATCCGCGTTGGCTCACTTGGCCGGCGAGTGTGGAAATTTGAATCGAACCCTCTTTGTCAACCCAAACTCGTTCAGCTCCTTTGAAAACCAAATCCACGGACTTGGCGACCGCCGATGGGCGAATGACGACGTCATATCGAGGCTGGCCTTCGTCCATGTAGTGCCGCATGTTCATGCCGGGCGCGATGTTGCGGATGGTGGTCTCCGCGAACGAAACGACGCCTTTAGCATTGCGCTTGCCTGCAAATCCTACGAAATCAGTGCGGAACTTGCCTGGCTTGGCGGGTTCGCGCTCAATTCGGTTCGGCGTTGCGCCAACGAGTTCCATCGTCACAACCTGACCAACTCGGTACTGGACATCGGAACCGCTAGCGCTGGTGATCGTGTGGAAGTCCATGACCGCGCCATTTGCAGTAACCCAATAGGTCAATCCTTGTTTTTGCAGGCGATAAAGCGCCCGGGGATCCCATTGGCCGCGGTTTTCCAAAAACTTCGCGCCGCCATTGGACATTTTGGAAACCACGGCTTGCAGGCCGCCCCCAATTTTGCCCACTGTCGCTTCTTGGTCTTGAGCAAACCCAACGCTTGCCGCTACCATCGCGACGCCCACCATCAAAAGCTTTCGCATATCGATCACAAATCCACCTCTGAACTAGTCAGTATAACTCCAACAGGAAACGCGGCGCACTGAAACTCAGTCACCGGTTGTTTGACGCATATTCTGCCCTATTCGGATCGGCAAAGATTAGCCAATTTCCAAAAAAATGCAGAAATCTCACGATCCGACCGGCGAGAACACATCTTCGCCGCCGCTTGGCATGCGGTCATGAGCCAAAATGCTCGCTTGCGCCGCCATCGCACCAGCAATTTCGTGAAAAGCAGTTGCTTGCGGCCGGTCGGGATAAGCAAGAATGCTGGGCTCGCCTCGCTCTGCGCTCTCGCCGACCAATGGATCAAGCGGAACAGAGCCCAAAAATGGCGATTCGAGTTTTCGAGCAAGTTCCTCGCCGGGCATGCCCGAAAAAACAGGCGATTCCTCGCCGCACGATGGACAAACGAATCGTGCCATGTTTTCTACGACGCCGATAATTGGTGCGTTCAGCCGACGAAAAAGCTCCGCGCTCTTGCCCGCAATATTGGCGGCAACACTTTGCGGTGTCGTAACGATGACCACCCCAGTCAGCGGTGCAAGCTGGGCCAGCGACATGGGCGCATCGCCGGTGCCGGGGGGCAGATCAACCAACAAATAGTCCAATTCGCCCCAATTCACGTCGGCCAGCAGCTGCCGTATCGTCTGGGCAACCATTGGCCCGCGCCAGAGAACCGCCTGCCCCTCTTGCAGCAAGAATCCAAGCGACATCATCGAAATGCCAAACCGCTCAATTGGCACAATCTTCTGATTCTCAGTGAGTGGAAAAACGCCCTGACAACCCAGCATCAGCGGAATGGACGGGCCGTAGACGTCGGCATCGAGCAATCCGACTCGGGCGCCCGTTTGGGCGAGCGCAATCGCCAGGTTCACTGAAACGGTGCTCTTTCCAACGCCGCCTTTGCCGCTCGCGATCGCAATCACTTGGCGAACCTGCGGGATCAGGTCTTCGCGCTCGGCAGCCCGGTTTCGCACCTTT
This sequence comes from uncultured Chthonomonas sp., assembly GCA_964422285.1. Lineage (GTDB taxonomy): Bacteria > Armatimonadota > Fimbriimonadia > Fimbriimonadales > Fimbriimonadaceae > UBA2391. The sequence goes on along the minus strand of CAYRAX010000004.1, from coordinate 4,852 downwards.
GCGCTCATCGTAATTTGCACGTCTATCACTCCTGGTAGCGCAAGTACGGCCCCGCGCGCCTGCTCTTCCAAAAGGTCCTTCACCGGACATGCGGGCGTGGTCAGCTCAATGGTGAACCCGACCGACGATCCGTTAATTTGAACATCGCGAACGAACCCAAGGCTGACAATGTCGCGATGCAGGTCTGGATCCTGAACCACGCTCAAGGCTGCTAAAACGTCGCTTTCTTGCAGGGGCATAGGATGAAAGTCTACTCACGTCGCGTTTTTTTTTGGTCATAGGTTGCTTTGCGCCCGCGTGTCCGCGTCACACGTCAGCCGGCTCAGCAACCATTGCATCGATTTCAAGTGCGGTTGTCGGCACTTCGGGTTGGATTTTTGTCGCCTTTCGAACCCGCCTAGATAGCGCCGCCATAAATCCGCCGAGTGTCATGACCACCGCGCCGATCCAAACTAAAATGGTCATCGGTTTGTAAAAAATATCGAGCGGATAGAGCGGCGCTTTGTAATAGACCTGGATGCTCGCCGCGCCGGTCGCAGCGTCCATGCGATCCAGCGAAACCGAGGTCGCTTTCGTGTCCGCCATGATGTGGTCCAACTTGCCCGAGGCGATGCGAATTCCTGGCGAAATCCGCGCCTTTGTGCCATCAGTTTCGGTGACTTCCATCTCCGCGAAAAAGGCGGTCCCCAACATGCCGGCTTCGCCCTCGCGACGAATTTTCAGCAACTTGTAAGTCGTGCCGTCGATCTCCATCGATTCGCCCGGTTTCAGCGGCTTCGGGTCGCCAGCTTCAAAGCTCATCGGATAGATCGCCACGTAAATATCGTGCGAAAATCGTCGGTGAATGGCGGGTCGAACGACGGGCGTCGGCTCGGGCTTGTTGGGGTCAAAAGTGTAGTAAAGCACGGGGCTTGATTCAAACTTTTCGCCTGTTAGGCTTTTGAACTCCAGCGGCACCGTGTTATCTCGTTTTGCAAAGTCACGGTTCTTGGTCGAGCCCAAATTGATGACGTATCCCAGCGCAAAACCGGGCCGACCCGCCTGCACCACGGCCTCTTCTTTGCGCTCAAATCCGCGCGAAATGATGAGGCCGGAAAGAGCGAAAAAGACCCCGACATGACTGACGAGACCGCCAACCCCCAACCGTGTGCGCCGCGCCAAAGCAATCGCTCGTCCCGCACTGGCAGCGACCGCAAAAAACGTCAACCAAACCAAGAACAGGATCCAAGGGACCAGCGGTACAGATATACCAAACGGAAACGGAATGCGCTCGTGCGCTTCGGGCTTCCAAAGTTCGGGAACGCCGCGTCCCAGCCACAACATCAGCAAGCCTACCGACCCGATGGAGAAAGCGAGCGAATTGGAAATCCGCTTCCCTATTTCTCGAAGCCCAACTTTTTGCCAACCAAGAAAAGGCGCAACCCCTGCCGCGAGCAACAATGGAACCGCCATCCAAACCAGGATCCGGTGATAAGTCGCTTCCTCGACAACTTTTGGCGCTTGGCCGCGAATCGCCTGATAAAGGGGAATGCTCATCCCGATACCGGCACTTACGCCCAGCGCAATCAACAGCGAGATGCCGAGCACGTAGAACTGTTCGCGGCTCCATCCTTTGCCCTCTGCCTTTTGCTCGCTCGGCAGCGCATTTTTCTTGAGGCTCCAGGCAAAAACGCCAAAAAACGAAACCACAAGCACGCCCAAAATGCCGATGAGAACCCAAAGCGCCTGCCGGTTCATCTCTGCGAAAGAGTGAACACTTTGGTCCTTCAAGAAACCGGATCGCGTGAGAAATGTTCCAAAAACGAACGTGATGAGGGCGGTTCCGGCGATGAAGATGTTGGCGTGCAGCCACCCGCGCTTTGCCGACTGGATGAACAGCCCGTGCACCAGCGCCAGCGTCCAAACCCACGGCACGAAGCTCGTGTTTTCAACCGGATCCCACGCCCAGAATCCGCCCCAGCCAAGAGTTTCGTAGGCCCAAAATCCGCCCATGACCAAGCCAATGCCCAGTAGCGTTGCGCTCACAATTGCCCAAGGACGCACCAAGACAGACCATCGATCGATATCTCGATGTAGCATCGCCGCGAACGCAAAACAGGTCAACACCGCGAGCGATCCAAACCCCAAAAAGATCGTGGGCGGGTGGATGACAATCCAGTAGTTGAAGAGCGAAGGCACGAGACCCATGCCTTCTGGCGGCGCGAATTTGCCCTCGATCAACTCCCTTGTGAAAGGCGATTCGTAGCAGAGGATTGCCGCGAGCGACGCCAAAAACAGCGAATAGGTGGCGGTAAACCATCGCCGGTAATGATCCGTGCGAGCACGACTGAGGAGACCGAAAATCGCCGTCGCGGTGGCCCACAGCATGAAGCTTCCCTCTTGACCAGCCCAAACCCCGGCGAACACATAAGCGAGCGGCGTATGGGTATCGCTGTGCTTAAAGACATAGCGATATTGGAACTGGTGCGTGACCATGAGGACGGTCAACGCGACAAATGCAAAGCCGATCAGGAGCGAACCCAAAGTGAAGGTCCGGCCCGCCCACTTTTCGCGCCAGCCGCTGATGCTCAGCAAACCGCTCATGGCAAAACAAGCGACCGCCAAAAAGAGCCCCCATTGCGCGGCAGTTCCCAGAATGGTGGCCCATTGGGCTGGCTCAATCAATTTGATGTTGGCGTGATTTTCCACGGTGGATTAGCGCGGGCGGTCAGTGGATTTGGATTCGTACTTGGATGGGCACTTCAGCAGCAGTTTTTCGCTGTGAAACTCCGCGCCCTGCATCGTTCCAATCGCGTCCACCCGGGTCGCCGTGGCGAGGGCAGCTGGCGCATTGCCGCGGTACCTCACGGTGACGCGCGCGCCTTTTGCGTCCACTAGCTGAAAAATCACCGAGCGCTCACGCGGAAGGGTTTGGATCGAATTCGGCACAATCTCGCCCACCAGGTGCACTTTGGTACCGCCCGCATTTTTGGCCTCATCAATCGACATGTAGGGCGACGCCGAGTTGACAAAACTTGCGAATAACCCGGTGCAGGCAAGACCCACAACGACCACTGAAACAATTGCCGATTTGCTAATCAATCTATATTTATTTTACGCGATTCAGCCCAAAGTCGTCGGCAACGCGCGCTCGGCTCGTAGTCAGAAGCATAGATGAGATACAATTTCGATTTGAAAGCACCGATGACAAACTTTTCCCGAATTTTCATTGTGATCAGCGGATTGGTCGCGCTCGCGGCGAGCAGCTTCGCCCAGCCTGCGCCGCCCGAATTTCGATCCGGAATCCAAAACACGACCGGCTATTCGACGCTCAACATGACCACCAAGTTGGGTTCATTCAAGCTCATCAATGGTGAAGGCAGAGTGAGCTTCTCATTCACGGGGACGGTCATGGTCAACGTCAGCGCTGGCTCATCTGTCGCGGTTGCTGGAAATTTGCGGAAAGAGCTTGAACGCAAGGATCGCGTCGTCTACCATGGGGTGGGCACGATCACGATCAGCGGCAAATGGCGCGCGGTGCAGTGGTTTGGCCGCGATCTGACCAAATTCATGTGGTTCGGCAAGGGCGTGGCGCGCGTATCCGGCGAGTTCGATAAAGATTTGAACACGGGCTTTTATTGGTTTGATGATCCCAACGACAAGAACTATTGGTTCGCCGGCTCCGCGACCAACATCGCCTTGCCGCGCATCACCGACCTTGCGCCCAAACCCAAAGAAAGAAAAGAATAGTGCTCGACCAGACCTTTTGCCACATTCCTGGAATTGGGCGCGACACGGAGCGGCGACTTTGGAGTGACGGTTGCGCGGATTGGGATACCCTGCTTCAAAATCCGCGCGAGTTCCAATATGGCAACGCGGCGCTGGAAACCGTGATTCGCATGGTGAACGAATCGCAAGAAGCACTGCACAACAAGCACCATCAATATTTCGCGACAAAGTTGGGCCGCTCAGAATCGTGGCGCGCGTGGCCACATTTTCAAGATGCATGCGCCTATTTGGACATCGAAACGGATGGCGGCAACCACGGCGACTCGGTAACCATGGTCGGCGTCTATGATGGGCAAAAATTCCACTGCCTCATCAAGGACGACAACCTCGATACCTTTCGCGATTTCATCACCCATTTTTCGATGATCGTCTCGTTTTTCGGCAGCGTTTTCGACTTGCCGATGCTGGCCAAGCGCTTCAAGGGCCTCGAGTTCGATCAAATTCACTTGGATCTTTGCTTCACTCTGAAAGATTTGGGGTATCGAGGCGGACTGAAAAAGATCGAAAAGCAATTGGGCATCAGTCGAGTTGCCGAAGTTGATGGCTTGGGCGGCATGGACGCTATCCGACTATGGCGCGCGCACCAAGCGGGATCGCCGTCCGCGCTGAAGACGCTCATTGAATACAACCGCGAGGATGTTGAGAATTTGCCCAAGCTGGCCCAAGTCGCTTATGATGGAATGACCAGAGCCGTTAGGTCAGCAAAGCGCCTAATTGGCGCCACTCAAAAGTGATTCGGAAGCTCTTTTGAACGCAGCAGCGACCTGGGCGGCGGCATCGTCGTCAACCAAGTGGTGAAACACCAGTCTCACGCGATGTGAATCAGCCGCTAGGCACCGCAAACCGGCATTTTCCAGCGCGGAAACCCACTCAGAAGCGGGCCGTTCGGTGTGGACGAGCACGATATTGGTCACCGTTTTCTCTGGCTCGGTTCGTACGCCAGGAATGCTCGCGAGGTCGGCGGCAACCTGCTTCGCGCGGCGATGATCTTCGGCAAGCAACGGAGCGATGTGGTCGAGTCCATATAGTCCGGCCGCCGCGAGAATGCCGGATTGCCGCATGCCGCCGCCCAGCCGCTTGCGCC
>CAYRAX010000003.1:4914-37616 GCA_964422285.1 uncultured Chthonomonas sp. | reverse complement strand
CCGCGGGCGGCGCGTTCACTTCCGGGCGCTGCCGGGGCATCGCTCGAGTAGTTGTTCATTCGTTGCGCCGCTGATTCAGCAGCTGCCTGATCTAGCTTTGGATCAACTTGCACTTCACCAGCACTCATGAGCTTCATGGCAAGAGCGGCAACGATAATAAGCCCCACCACAGCAATCGCTGCGAGAATCGGCTTAGGAATTTCTTGTTTCAATTTTGTGGTTCTCCCGGTACCCAGCAGTCACCCTTGCCAACAGACGTCTCCATCACTGGATAGGCATCCAAGCAAACGCTTTCACTGGTCCATTCAGGCAAGCCGTTTCGGTCCCACGCGCCTGCGCCACGAGGATAGCCATCGAATTTCGTGCCCTTACAGTTTGTATCGGACTGGTTCGTACCATTCGCACGCTTGTAAGCGGAGTGGCCGTCGATGAATCCCCAAACCGCCCCACCTGTATACGTGTTCTCAATTGAACCCCACTCTGATTTGAGTTTCTTACACTCGGCTGGCTGCGGGATCATGCGCGTGTTATCAATCCATGAAAATAGTCCGTAACTAGCGTCAACAAACGACTTAACACCCGAGGTGCCAGTCAATTGCCGTCGCTCCCCGATCATTACGGTTGCGGCTGGCTCTGGGAACCAAGTGAGGCCTTGGCTCACATTAAACGTTTTCGCGCCACTTCGAATTGCTGCCATATCGCCGCTGCCAACGCCAAAAGTGGCTCCCCACGAGCTATTCGCCGTGTTGCCTTGGAATCCTTTCAGAGCGTTTCCAGCCACTGCGTAGCTTCGTCGAATCTTTCCAAACGGCGAATCGTATCGAACGCGCGGATCTTGCGACGAAATGTAGATTTGCATGCTCTTCGTGTATGGCTGGCAGAGCAAATCCCACGACATTCCGTCTGTTGGATCGCCGCCTTTTCCAGGACCAAAACCGACGCGCACACGTGGCGCAACAATATCGTCCGAGGAATCTGCATACATGAGGACCGACAAAACTTGTTGCTTCACATCGCTAATTGCTGACGCCTTTTTAGCGGCAACTTTGGCCTGAGCGAAAACTGGGAAGAGGATCGCCGCCAAAATGGCGATGATCGCGATGACGACGAGGAGCTCGATAAGAGTAAAGCCCCGCTTTCTATGAGCGTTCATAGTTGATTCTCCTGTGAATGATTGCGTTTTCTAAAAGCGTAATGTTTTGACCCCGCCGCGGTGCCAGATGTTCGGCCTGCAGACGAGCGCAAGATGCGTGCGCTCATTGGGGGGATCGAAAGGTTAACGGTGCCACCGGATTGCGAAGTCAGTTCGCCCGAGAGCATATCTCGCCAAGCGGCGCAATTGGAACCCGTTGAAAAGTTAAGGCGATGCGTTTTTTCGGATCGATTGATCAGCGTCATCACGGTTTGGCCCTGATAGTCAACCGCGCAACGCCCTCGTTGTCGAAAGCCATTACTGGACGCGGCTTTCCTTTCATGATTATTGGCGAATTGCGGCGAAGCTGAATCAGTTTTTTGTACCAAGCCAGCATGTCGTTGCTGTCGGTCGCGAGATCCCAGCGCATGCCTCGGCGATTGTCGGGATCGTGCTTCCCTTCCATGCCCAATTCCTCGCCGTAATAGATGCTCGGCGCGCCGGGCCAAGTCATTTGCACAGCGACGGCGAGCTTCTGCAACCGACGATCGCCGCCCGCCTCGGTCAAAAATCGCGCCGTGTCGTGGCTGCTGAGCATGTTCAGCTGGTTCCGGCTGACTTGTGGAACATAAAGATTCCAAACTTGCATCAATCCATTCAAAAAGTGCGATGGTTTCGCGGTTCCCTTCGCGATAAAAGCCAGGCAGTGCGCGCGGAAAGGATAGTTCATCGACGCGTCCCATTGGTCTCCGCTGAGCCAGCGACGCGCGTCGCCCCAAACCTCGCCCACGATCCACGCCTTTGGATTAATGGCCTTCACATGTTGCCGGAACTCGCGCCAGAACCATTCGGGCACTTCGTCCGCGACGTCGAGCCGCCAGCCGCTAAGGCGCGCTTGCTTCATCCAAAAAGTAGTGGAATCGAGCAAATACTTCTTCAAATCCGGCTGCTTCAGGTTCAGTTTGGGCATCCATTCCGTGCCGAACCAGCCTTCATATTGTGGCTTTTGGCGCACTTCAACCGGATAGGATTTGATAAAGAAATAGTCTTTGAACTTGCTCTTTTCTTGGTTTTTGAGCACGTCCACGAAAGGAACAAACTTGGTCCCGCAATGGTCATAGATTTGATCAAGAACCACCCGAATTCCGGAGCGATCCAGCTTTGCGACCATGTCCACAAATTCGTCGTTGGTGGCAAAACTCGGATCGACCTTAAAGTAGTCGCAGGGATCGTAGCGGTGGTTGCTGTTTGCGGTCATCACCGGGTTGATGTAGACGCCGTTCACTCCCAGCGATTTCAGGTGCCCCATGCGCTTGACAATTCCCGCCGCGTCGCCGCCGAACCAATTGTAATGAGCGGGATCGCCATCCCAAGCGATCGTTCCCTCTGGGTCGTTCGACTTGTCGCCATTTTCGAATCGGTCGGGAAAAATTTGATAGAAGACGGTGTCTTCGACCCATTGCGGCACGGCAAAAAGTGGGCTTTCCGAGGCTCTAATTTCGAAACAATCGGCGCCTTTGGGGTGCAAACCGTTGCGTCCCAGCTCGCGCTTCTTGTTGCCGTCTTTAACCGAAAACCAGTACTTCAGGCCACTCGCCTTCGTGTACCTGCATTCGGCCGTGTAGGTCGCGTAAAGTTCGTCTTGGGCCGCCAGCGTCATCGCGATCTTGGTCGGCTTGGCACCGCTTTTTTGAATTTGCAACCAGCATTCCTGGATGTCGCCGGTGCGCGTTTGCAACCTAAATTGCAGTTTGCCTTGGTCAAAATTGACGTCTGGGATTTTGCCAGTGTGGGCGATGGCGGATTCCGTGATGCGTCCGTCACCGGTTGCGGCCGCCGATTCAAAGCCGCTCGGCAAAACAAGTAGCAGACTGTTGGTGTTTCCCAGGCCATCCGGAACCTGACTCGCCGCATTCGGGTCAACGACCCATGCGGTGTCGTTGATGACAAATTTGTACATGTGGCGGCCCACCGGAATGCTGGTCGTAACTTTCCAGTGCTTGCCGCCGGCATCGCTGGTCATCGGCAGCGCGCGGCCATTCCAGTTGTTAAAGGTGCCGGCGACGTGGACCGACTTGACGGCGCGAGGGAGGGTGAGCTCAAACGTGTGGGTTTGGGTTTGTAAATTGCTTTGGAATGCAAGTGCGGCGAGCACCAAGTTCATACCAAAGAGACCTCCGGAGTGCGGATCGACGAGGCTCGCGCCCGCAGTTCGCACGAGACGATAGAGCGCTTTTCGTCAAAGCCGTTGGTACCTTCGATGGAGCTCAGCAACTTTTCGCAGGCGAATTGGACCATCTTGGAAATGTTCAAGCTCACGCTGGAAAGGCCGCCAGGAACCAGCTGGCACAGGTTCGAATCATTGAAACTGACGAGGCCGAGGTGAGAGCCGAGGGGCAGGCTGAGTTCACGCGCGGCCTCAATGACGCCCATTGCCATAAAGTCGTCGAGCACAACGAGCGCGTCAGGTCGGTCAAGGTCGCCGAGTGCCTTTAGCGCAACACGCCGAGCTGCATCGTGACCAAAATCGGAATACCAGGTGCGCGGTTTTTGGCCAAACTCTTCCATGATGTTGGCGTAGCCGCGAATACGATCTTTGCTTACCGTCAAGCTGGCCGGGCCAGCGAGAAAACCGATCCGCTTGTAGCCCTGCTCCACCAAGTGCCGCGTGGCGACTTCACCAGCGAGGATATTGTCGTTATCCACCGAGTGTAAGTCGACGTCGCTGCCTGGGTTGCCGATGAAGACGAACGGGAACGCATCCTTTTGCAGGCGTTCGACGCGTTCGTCGCGCGGCTCGGATTCTACCAAGATCAGGCCATCGACCCTCCGCGTGCGCAAGAGCTCGTCATAAATAAACTCCTGGCGCAACGCGGAGGCCGCAATGTCCACACAGAGATGATAAGGGGTTGAGGAGAGGAACCCAAGAATCTCTGAAACAAACATTGAGAAGAAGGGATCGCCCTGCAAGTCGCGCGCTTCGCGCTTCATGACCAGGCCAATCAAGTGCGTGGATTGAGTTCGCAAGGAGCGGGCGCGGACGTCTGGCCGGTAGTTATGGTTTCGCATCACCGTCATGACGCGTTCTCGAATTTCTTCTTCGACCCGCTGATCACCAGCGACTACGCGTGAAACGGTGGATTGGGATACCTTTGCTAACCTTGCAATGTCTTGCTGTGTGACCCGCATCGATCCGTGCTCCTGCTACTTTGCAGCGATTTGTGAATACGTATTCACAATCTGAATATATAGTAACACAGAAATCGTGCCAGAGGCTACATTCGGCGAAAATTCGTCAAAAATATTCTCTAAATACCGGGGCACGCGGGGCCGCTCAGGTTGATGGTGCAAGAATTATGCCAGGGTGGCCGGGCACGAAAAAAGCCCCATGCTTTCACGGCATGGGGCTTTCTTGAGCAAAAAATCTGGTCTAGAGATCGTATCGCTTGGGGCCCGAATCGGAACTGGAACCACCCGCCGCGATGCGCTTGACAAACGTCATCAGCTCGATGGGGTTAAACGGCTTGGTCAAGTACATGTCAGCGCCGTAGTGATAGCCTTCAAAAACGTCCTTATCCTGCGCCTTAGCGGTCAACATGATCACCGGGAGATTCTCGGTGTCCGGCTCGCGGCGCAGGTTTTTGAGAACCTCAAAGCCGTCCATGTACGGCATCATGACGTCTAAAACGACGAGGTCGGGCTTCTCTGCCCTAATCTTCTCCAAACCGTCTTTGCCATCATAGGCAGTGACAACCTGGTAACCCGCCTTTTCCATGTGAACCTGGATCAGGCGTACGATATGTCGCTCGTCATCACAAACTAAAACCTTTAAGGCCATTCAGCGTCTCCGTCTCTCTACTGCAGTCTGGCTATCCTACCCTATCGCGGGTTCGGTGTCAAACGCCTTGCTGACAAAGCCAGCATCGCTCAGACGTCCGAACGCGGCGCGTGGTACCTTTGCTGAGCGAATGAAACTCTGTCGATTTGAGCTTACCGAATCTCCGGGCGTGGCGAGAGCAGGACTTTTTCACGAAGGAAAATATTACGAAACGGATGGTGAGCGCGCACTCGGCATTCATGACCTGAACAAATTGCGACTTCTACCGCCCGTGGGAGTCCCGCCTACCATCCGCGTTTTTGATTCGGCGGAATCCTACCGGTATGTCAATACTGCTTCCCTGCTCGGTCCACTCGGCAACCTTGATTTGCCGACCGGCGCCAGCTTTGTCACCAGCAAATTGCGCCTAGCCGTGATCATCAAGGACCGCGGCACGCTGATCACCGACGAAGAGGCGAGCGAGTTCATTCTGGGCTTTACGACTTTCATCGAGTTCGCCGCGCCGGGCCTTGATGACTTGCCGTCAGCTTGCGGGCCGTTCATCCAAACCACCGAGGAGAGCCCCACGCTTTTCTCGGTTGACGCCGACCCACTGGATTGGGCGATTTCTGTGAATGGCGTCCCCCACGCCGCGGGAACCAGCCCCTTGCCACTCGATCCGCGCGCCGCAATTGTCCGCTGCACGCGGTTCAATTACGTTCAAGCGGGCGACCTCATCGTGTTGCCGCCGTTCTATGTTGGACCCGAGCGACAGCTTCAACCCGGCGACACTCTGCATTGCCACATCAAGGCCCTCGACCCCATGAACTTGCATATCCTATGAGCACCATCACCAAACACACTTTGCCGAACGGCGCGCGCATCCTCGTCGAACCAAACACCAACGTCAACTCGGCGGCGATTGGCCTTTGGTGCCGAACCGGAAGCCGCCACGAAACCGACGCCGAGGCGGGGATCACGCACTTCATCGAGCACATGCTTTTCAAAGGCACCAAAACCCGAACCGCAAAGGACATCGCCGAGTCGATTGAGGGCCGCGGCGGCGTTTTGAACGCGTTTACGGATAAGGAGCATACGTGCTACTACTGCCGAGTTCTCGATTCCGATGTACCCAATGGCATCGACGTTTTGACTGACATGGTGCTGAATTCCGTGCTCGATCCTGAGGAGATCGCCCGCGAATGTGGGGTCATTCAGGAAGAGATTCGGCGCGGCGAAGACGAGCCGGGCGACCACGTGCACGAACTGCATTTGGGTTCACGCTGGGGCGAGCACCCCTTGGGCAAACCCATCATCGGAACCCATGATTCCGTCGCGAGCTTTCGGCACGAGCACTTTGCCGCCTACATGCATCGGCGCTACCGGGCCGACAACATTGTCCTCGCCATCGCCGGACGAGTTGAAATCGACGATATCTTGCGCATCGCGACACCGCTGTTGGAACAATTCGAACCAGCCGCCGAGCCGACTGGTCGCGCCACCAAACCCGAAAGCAACACAGCAAAGCGAGAGGTCGCGAAAGAGGTCGAGCAGGTTCATTTCTGCATTGGCGGCGACGGCTGGAGCTCCTATGACGATGACCTCTATGTTGGTGCGGTGCTCGATGCGGTTTCGGGCAGCGGCATGAGCAGCCGACTCTTTCAAGAAGTTCGCGAGCGGCGCGGCCTAGCCTATGCCATCGGCAGCTATTCCCTTTCTTACAGCTCGGCGGGAGCGTTCACCGTTTATGGCGGCACCAGCCGGCAAACTTGGGAGGCGGTTCAAGAGGTCGTGCGGGCGGAATTTGATAAGCTGATGAAGGAGCCGATTCCCGAAGAAGAGTTGATGCGCGCGAAGAACCTGATGCGCGGAAACATGGTCCTTGCGCTGGAGGGGATGAGCGCGCGCATGATGCGTATGTCGCGAAACGAACTCGTGCACGAACGCGAAATTCCTATGGAAGAGACGCTCGCGAAGCTAGACGCGGTGACCGCCGAAGACGTGATGGCGCTCGCGAACAAAATTCTGCCAGCCGACCGAGTGAGTACGACGGCGATCGGTCCGTTCTAAGTTCAATGCCATTCGCCGATTCCGCTCCCAGCCAGACGATTTTCGACCTAGCCGCCCGTGCAAAGTCGGAAGATTTGTTGCTGAACGACGCTGCTGCGATGTGCCGGGCCGCGCTTGATGCGGACGCGATCGACATCCTGTTTTTTGAGCGAGACGATGCGGTCTTGCGCGCTTCGACCCTCGCTCCTGAGTCGGCCAAGCGCGTTCGATTTAAGCCAACCGTTGGGCTAGCCAGCCTTGTTCTGCGAAGCCAAAAGCGCGTGATTATGAAAAAGCGCGCCGCGACTCACCCGGACCACCTCAAATACCCAGGCTTTGACGAACAGGATTTTGAGTCGGTTGTGGTCGAGCCGTTGATTTGGCACGACCGGGTGATCGGCGTCATTTACGTTCGCCGGCACACGGAATGGGCGCCCAAAAAGGCCGAACTGACCAAGATCGAGAACTTGTGCCGCGAACTGATGGCCGCCATCGCCATTTTTCGCAACGGCTACGAGATCGGCCTGAGGGGCAACCGACGCTTGGGCGCGGTGACCGAAGTCGCGGAAATCATGTCGCGTAGCCCCTATCTCGAAGAGATTTTGCAACTACTCGTCAACATCACCGCTCAGCAATTCAATTACAAAGTGGTGTCGGTGCGGCTCTTGGATGAAGCAAACCAGGAACTCGTGCTTCGAGCGACGCAAGCCACGGTCAAGGCCTACCAACGCAAGCGCGCAATCAAGCTGGGTGAGAGCATCGCGGGTCGAGCGATCGCCGAGCAGCGCACAATCGTCGTCGTGGACGTCCAGGCTGAACCCGACTACATCGGCCACGATCTCGCGGTGGAACAAGGCTTGCGAAGCATGATCTGCGTTCCTTTGATGATCCAGGAGCGGCCGGTCGGAGTGCTGACCTGCTACACGCCAACCGTGCGAACATTTGAGGCCGACGAAGTCACTGCGCTGGAGACGATCGCGCGCCAAGCCGCCGTTTCCATCGAGCACGCCAAGCTGCAAGTCCGCAACACGTTAATGCAGGAAATGCACCACCGAGTCAAGAACAACCTTCAGCAAGTGGTTTCTTTGCTGCGTTTGCAGCTTCGCCATTCGCACTACAAGAGCATCGCCGAGGCGATCAACGACTCGCTCGCCAGGATTCTCGCCATCGCGTCCGTGCACGACCTGCTTAGCCGCGAAGACCTCGACCACGTGGACCTAAAAAGCATCGCCGATTCCCTAGTCCAGCACCAACTCCAGTCGTTCATTCCCCCCGACAAAACGATCAATTTTGAGGTCAGGGGTGACGACGTTCGGCTGAACATGACCCAAGCAACCCAGGTCGCGCTGGTCATCAACGAGCTCATCCAAAACTCGGTCGAGCACGGATTTCGCAGCGCTTCGACCGGTCAAGTCCACATCAACATCGAAGCGGACGAATCCCAAGTCGGGATTTGGGTTTCGAACGATGGCGACCCTTTGCCCGATGGGTTCAATCAGGAAACTTCAGGTCACCTCGGTTTGCAAGTGGTGCACAATTTGGCGCGCTCGCTCGGCGGAAAATATGTCATCGAAGATCGGCTTGGCTGGACCGTGAATGAGGTCGTGTTCACCCGGCACATGAGCGAGTAACCGCTAGAACATCTTGAAAATCGCTCGGAGCAACCCAATCGCGGCCGCCGTCACCACCAACCAAACGATAGCCATGCCCAAAACATGCACCCAATACGGGGTTTTCTCGACGACCTTGGGCCGATGGGGCAACGTTTTTTCCTTCGCACGCTCCATCAGCGTCTGCACGGTTCTGGTTCGAAATACAGCGTCCAGGCGGTCCACGCGCGCGGTATCGGGTCGCTCGACGCGGTAACGCGGCGACTCCAGCTCGCGCAACACATCGGAAAGGCACGCCTCACGACGCTCCGAAATCATTTCTTTAAGTTCATCCGCGACCACTTGCGGGCTCAATCCAGTCGCTTCCGCGACGTCTTCGACGGTGATCGATTGGCGCGGCTCAATTACAATTTGGTCGAGCAAGCCTTGCGACCTTCCAAGACGCTGCAGCAACTCGTGAAGGTCCGCGTCGGTCTGGATTACTTTTTCTGGTTGCTCTTCCCCAAAATTCTGCATCAATTTGTTCTAATTCGTTATACAATAAAGATGCTGGTACTTTGCACTGCCTGTGTCGGTTCGGCCCATACACCAAGATCACGCAAAATTGCACTTGGGCTTGGGAACAAATCGATGTAAAATGGAATCATTCGATTTGATCCGTAGAGCACCGTGCACGGGCCTGCGCTTTAATGCCATGAGAGGAAATACTCGCAATACCGTTTTTATTCTGGCAAGCATGATTGCTTGTTCGGCCGCCCACGCACAGGTCCAGTATGTGATTACCGACCTCGGCTCGCTCGGCGGCGCCCAACCCGTTAGCGAAGCTTGGGACATCAATGACGCCGGCCAGGTAGTCGGCAGCTCCTCTACTTCCGCCGGAACCCGTGGGTTCATTTGGGACGCAACCAATGGCATGGTCAGCCTCGGCGACTTGAACGGAGGAATGAACTACAGCATCGCCAAGGCGATCAACGCCAGCGGTGACGTCGTGGGGGCCAGCTCGGCAACATCAGGCACACGCGGGTTCATTTGGAACGTTTTGACGGGCATGACCGACATCGGCGAGCTCCCCGGCGGACTCGATTTCAGCTATGCCAACGGCATCAATGACTCTGGCGTTGTTACCGGCTACAGCAACAACGAACTGGGAACGGCCGCATTCCGATGGGACGCCACAAACGGCATGATTGGACTGCCCGATTTTTCTGGCGGCCTGGTCGACGGCGTGGGCAACGACATTAACAACGTTGGCCAAGTAATTGGTGACGCTTTTGGGCCGCTTTCGATGCGCGCTGTCCGATGGGATGGCGAAACGATCTTGGACCTCGGCGACCTCGGCGGCAATTCGAAATCTGCATTCACGACCAGCATCAACAACGCTGGTCAAGTTACGGGGTCTTCCACAACTCCCGATGACGGCACTCCGCCATTCCTTTGGGATCCCGCGACCGGCATGCGCAACCTGGGGCACTTGCCGCTAGGGCCGAATGTTGGCTCAGCAATGCATGTAAACGAGTCGGGACTGGTAGTGGGATACAGCTTTACCAACGAAGGCGAGCGTGCGTTTCGCTGGGATCCGGCGAACGGCATCATGAGCCTGAACGACATCATTTCGCCGACGACTCCAGGCTGGACGCTGATAACTGCGAATTCGGTTAACAACAACGGCGTGATCGTTGGGCGCGGCATCTTCAATGGCCAATCTCGGGCGTTCATGGCGACTCCTGTCGCGGCCGAGCCAGTCACGATCAAGGGATATGTGACCCTTCCCCCGCTCAGCCCGCAGGCGACCTACCCGATCTCGACATACATGGAAGTGCGCGACCAAGAAACACTGCAGGTCTTTAGCACCGTGCCGGTATTGGTCAACCAAGATGGCACATACGAATGCAAGGTCAACCGCGTCGGGCCGACCGTGATCGCCATGCGAGGAATGCACTTCTTGCGCGATTCGCGACCGAAGCTGTACCTGGGCCTGGGCGCGACGGTTTTGAACCAGAACTTTACGCTTTTCAACGGCGATTGTAACGGCGACAACGTCGTCAACACCGACGATTACCTCATGTTGAATGACAACTTTGACACGGAGGTCACGCAGGGCTTCCTCGGAGACTTGGACGAAGACCGATATGTCGGCACCGACGATTATTTGATTCTCAACGACGCCTTCGACTCGATCGGCGAGCCATAAAAAGACAAATTCCTCCCCTTCTCCAAGCACCGGTTGGAGAAGGGGTCGGGGGATGAGGCGAATGCAAACTCGTAGTCAGAACAAATTTGCACTGCATTCGAGATTTTGACCAAGCATCAAGACGTCGCGGACATGACAATTTCCAAAGGCCTCACCCCGGTCCGCAAGCGGACCGACCCTCTCCAGCCGGGGCCTAGAGAGGGTGACCGCTACAAAATGGTCCCCTTCTCCAAGCACCGGTTGGAGAAGGGGTCGGGGGATGAGGCAAAGCCCACCGAATTAGCGAGCGTAGAATTCGACAACCGCTTGCTCGTTGAAGAACTTCGGAAAGTCCTCGCGCTCGGGCAAAGCAATGATCTTGCCGGTCATATTCGGCACATCGACGTCGATGTAAGCGGGGACAGGTGCGCCTTCGTAGTGATTGCGCCGGGCAATTCCCTTGCTCGAATCACGGTCTCGGACCGCAATAACGTCGCCCACGCGCAACGTATAAGACGGCACGTTCACCACCTTTCCGTTGACGGTGATGTGGCAGTGGACAACCATCTGCCGAGCCTGGAAAATCGAATTTGCATAGCCCAATCGCCAAATTACGGTCGCAAGGCGGAGCTCCAAAAGCCGCAAGAAGTTCAAGCTTGAGTTGCCGTGCATGCGCTGAGCCTTCTCAAAAGTGTTGCGGAATTGCTTTTCCATGATGTGGTAGTAGCGGCGGATGACTTGCTTGGCGAGCAACTGATCGCCGTATTCACTACCACGCTTGTCGCGCAGGTTTGGGCCGTGTTGGCCTGTGGGGTATGGTCGCTTGGCGCTCGGGCACTTGCCCTTGCCCCAAATATTAAAGCCGACGCGTCTGCAAATGTCGTTTTTTCTTCCTCGATATGTAGCCATAAGTTTTGTGCGTAATCCAGTCCGTATTGGATTCGATACAGGCCAAATTGAACTCAAGATAGCCTGGGCAGCCGGGGAACATGTCCGATCGCTGCCTCACGAACCACCCATTATACCCGTGGCCCCTCCCGGTAAGCTAGGTTTTCATGGAGTATCGTCGACTAGGCAAGACCGGCATGCATCTTAGTGTGCTTTCGTTTGGATCGTGGGTGACCTTCGGGCGCCAATTCGGAGTGGATGTTGCCGCCGAGTGCTTGAAGGCAGCCTACGACGCGGGGATCAACTTTTTCGACAATGCCGAAGTCTACGCTCGCGGCGAATCGGAAACCGTCATGGGCGAAGCGCTCCGCAAGCTCGGCCTGCGGCAAGGCAGCTACGCTCTTTCCACGAAATTTTACTGGGGCCTGCACGATTCGCCCCTCGAAAAGAACACACTCAACCGGAAACGGCTCATGGAGGCCATGGACGGCTCGCTGCAGCGCATGCAGCGTGATTGCATCGACCTTATTTTCTGCCATCGCGATGACCTCAACACCGAAATTGCTGAGATCGTGCACACCATGCACGACATCATCGAAATGGGTAAGGCGCACTATTGGGGAACTTCAGAGTGGTCAGCAGAGCGCATTAACGAGGCGATTGATTACGCGGAAAAGCATGGCCTGCACGCCCCGCAGATGGAGCAACCGCAATACAGCTTGTTCGAACGACGCAAGTTTGAATCTGAGATCGGGCCAACGCTGAAGTCGCAGCGCTATGGCACGACAACTTGGAGCCCGCTTGCCTCGGGCATCCTCAGCGGTAAATACGACGATGGCATTCCGGCCGGTTCGCGATTGGAATCGGAAGAGTGGCTGCGCGCGGGATTGACTGACGAGCGACTCGGCAAAGTTCGCGAACTCAAGTCGATCGCCGATGAGCTGGGATGTAGCCGTTCGCAAATTGCAATCGCTTGGTGCGCCAAAAATCCGCTCGTCACGACGGTCATCACCGGCGCAAGCAAGCTGGAACAACTCCACGAGAACCTCGGCGCGCTCGAAGTCATGGCCAAACTTGACGAAGGCGTGATGGCAAAACTGGACCGGCTATTTCCGGCTTGATTACTCTGCCTCGGCGCGCTTTTTGATTGCGTTCAAAAGGCCCTCGACGTTCTTAGTGGCCAAGTTGTGGACGACCTTTTTCACCAGCGCCCCCAGCGCGGGAACGTTGTATTCGTATTCAACGTGGCTATCAAATCGGGTGACGCCATCGGATTCGGCACGGAATTCCCAATATCCGGCCATCGCGTCGTAATCGCCCTTGATCTGGGTGAAGGCGCAACGGTGCTTGTCGTGGTCCCAAAGGTCCTCCTGGGTCCACTTGATTTTCAACCCAAAGGCGGGAATCACGCCGTGCCATTCGCTAACGATACGCGGCCCATCTTCTTCCAAAACGGTCAACGACTTGACATCGTCCATGAAGTCTGGAAAGGAGCGATTGTCTTGCGCGATGGCGTAGACCCGCTCCAGCGGCGCGTTGATCAATACCGTCGAATCGATAGTCGGCATAAGGCCATTATGCCGACTATCGCGATTTTCAGGCAATGCCAAATGCGTTTTGCATTTTCACAACCGACTCAACAGTGCTTTGTCCAATTTCGTCGACCTGTTCGGCGGTAATGCCGATGTCTTCCAAATACGATTCGTTCAGTTCGTAGTCCACGCCGGGAACGTTGTTCGTGAAGCCAACTCGGTGCGCCACTGCGTCTGCAAGGTGGATGATCACGGTTGACTCGAAGGTTTCGTTATCGAACGCTGGGTTGTGGTGGTGAGTGATGCCGTTCAATACGACCTTGGTCAGACCCCATCGCTTGCCCAAAAGTGCACCCACATCGCTGTGGTTCCAACCCATGACTTGATATTCAGCCTCCACGAGCGGCATTTGCTCTTGCTGGGCGATTAGCACGGCTGAATCAAACTCTGCCGGGCAGAACCGGCTCTCTGCCAGCATCCCAATGTCATGCAAAATTCCCGCACCATAGAGTTCGTCTGCAAACGGCTTTTTGGTGGCTTTTGCAATGTCTCGCGCGGCCAAGCCCGTGGCCAGCGAGTGCCGCCAGTATTCGAGAATGTTGAATTTGTATCCCGCTTCCGTGTTGGAAATAATCTGTTGAAACGACAAGTTGATCAAGAGAGTCTTGATTGTTGCCATGCCAAGCATTGCAACTGCGCGACCCAGTGAGGTCACCGATCCGCCACCATATGCTGGTGAATTGGCTACTCGCAAGACCTTCGCCGCCATTGCTGGGTCAGCGTTGATGATGCACTCAAGCTCGCGCGGTCCAACTAGTGGATCGTCAGCTCGCTTCAAGACCGTAAGTGCCACTTGTGGCAAGGTGGGCAGATTATCGCTACGCGAAATTCGGAGTTCTAAAGTACCAAGCTCCATGGGCAAGATTGTTGGCCTTCGCGCAAGTGTTGCTCAGTACAATTGAACTCAAATTGCGCATACCGTATCAAAATCAGTACAGTTCCTTGCGTTTTTACCGGCACGAGTCGGTCGGGAACCAATTTTTGCCACTTGAGCGTCCTATACTCATAGGATTGAGCGCATTACTATCATGACCAAGGACCTGTACGACGTTTTGGGAATCGAGCGCGATGCCGACGAGAGAACCATCAAAGCGGCATACCGTCGCCTTGCGCGCAAGTATCACCCAGACCTGAACGCCGGCGACGCCCAAGCGGAAGCGAAGTTCAAGGAGGTCGCTCAAGCATACGAAGTGCTCTCTGATCCCGAAAAGCGCGCGACTTACGACCAATTTGGAGTCCATGGAGACCAAGCCGCGCAATTTCAAGGCAATCCATTCCAAGACGTGGGTGACCTCGGGTCGATTTTTGAACAGTTTCTCGGCGGAATTGATTCACCATTTTCGCAGCCCAGACAAAAGGGCGCGGCGGCGGAGAACGTTGAGTTTAGCGTTGATTTGACGCTGGAAGAGATCGATTCAGGCACGACCAAGTCGCTGAGCTACAACGTCATGGACGCCTGCAAAAGCTGTGACGGAACGGGACAAGTCCGGCTTCGCAATCTGCAATCGTGCCGAAAATGCTCGGGTTCGGGCCGCGTGCAAACCGTTTTTGGCGCTCAGCCCTGCCCGGATTGCCGCGGATCGGGCAAATCCTCGCTCGAAAACTGCCCGACATGCCGGGGCCAAGGCGTAATGACCACAACCCGAAAGGTGGATGTGAAGATTCCCGCGGGAATTCAGGCTGGCAAGAAGCTGCGCGTACCCGGGCGGGGCAGCGTGGGCACCAACGGCCGTGCCGGCGACCTGTATGTCGTGATCCACGAGCTTCCCCACCGCCAATTCACGCGCAAAGGCGACGATTTGGAGACCACGCTTGAAGTGCCGTTTGAAGTCGCGGTTTTGGGTGGCGAAGCGAGCGTGCCCACCTTGCGCGGCAAGGTCCGGCTAACGATCGGCGAATGCACGCAAAACGGACAAGTTTTGCGACTTTCGAACCAAGGCTTGGCATCGATGAAGGGCGGGCGCGGCAACCTGTTGGTGCGAGTTCGAGTCGTGATTCCTAAGTCGATAACGCCAGCCGAGCGCGAGGCTCTGCAGCAATATCAAGCGAAGTTGAACCCATGAAGAACGAAAACCAACCCGTTTATATGATCGGCGTGGCCGCCCAGCTTTGCGGGGTTCACCCGCAGACCTTGCGGCAATACGAGCGCATCGGGCTCGTCGTGCCTTCGCGAGTCGGCGCAAAGAACCGTTTGTATAGCGAAAACGACATCTACCGCGTCCGGAGAGTTCAAAGATTAACGCAAGAATTAGGCGTGAACCTGGCGGGAGTTGACATCATTTTGAAGCTACTCGACGACATGGAAGACCAGCGCCGGGACCTAGAGCGCCAGCTGGAGGAATTCAAATCAGAAGCTGAGGAGCGCATCGCCCAGTTGCTGAGCGCGAGCAACCTGCCGATTCGACGCGATGAGCAGCTGTTGCCGACGCCGAAAGTCAAGTGGAAGAAGCCGTCAATTTAGGGGCTTAGTCCTCGTCGGATTCTGGATCGACGGGGCGGCGAGTGCGCCGAAACGCTTCGATCACCAGATCGTCGCTGGAATCCTGCTCTTTAGCCTGATCGCGCGGCTCTTGCTCGCTATCGACAGGTGCTGGCCTCAAATTTGTCTCCGCTGAATTCATTGCTCCCCCCTTTTCAAGCCGAGCAACACCCGCCCGAGCTCACTGGATTTACACCACATTAGGCGCGGAGCCAGCCACGTATGTTTCCGAGATCTGACAAAGTTGCCTAACTTTGTCGTTCTGACAGCAATCTTTGCGCGCGCTGGACGACATTTTCGACCGAGAAGCCGAATTTTTCGAACAACACGGGTCCGGGCGCGGAGGCTCCGAAGTGGTCAATGCCGATGACAGTGTCGGCGTAGCGGTTCCAACCGAGGGTCGATCCCGCTTCGATCGCGATCGTGGGGAGCTTGGGATCCAAAACCTTTTCGCGCTCGTCGATCTCGATCCGCTCGAAAAGGAACCAACTAGGCATGCTCACCACTCGCACCGACCGACCCGCCTTTTCCAAAACGTCCTTGGCTTGCATGGCCAGCGACACTTCGCTGCCCGTCGCGACTAGGCAAATTTGCGGTTCCGGGTCGCTTTGATAAAGGATGTAGGCGCCGTTTTTGAACCCGTGATTGTCGGCCGGCTTCGGCGAGATTACGGGAAGCGCCTGGCGCGCGGTGACGATGACGCTGGGGTGATCGGTCGCTTCCAGAGCAATTTTCCATGCCACTGCGACTTCATTCGCGTCGGTGGGTCGCATCACGTTCAAGTTCGGAATGGCGCGCAGGCCCACGAGTTGCTCAATCGGCTGGTGGGTGGGTCCGTCCTCGCCCAGGCCGATCGAGTCATGCGAGAACAGGAAAATAGTCGGGATATTCATCAGCGCGGCAAGGCGAATGGCTGGCTTGCAATAGTCGCTAAAGATGAGGAATGTGCCGCCCGCCGCGACGCAACCGCCGTGCAAGGTGATGCCGTTGAGCGTTGCTGCCATCGCGTGCTCTCGCACCCCAAACGCGATATTGCGCCCACCCGGAGTGTCCGCTTGATTCGTGCCCTTGCCTGGCTGAACGGTAAAGACATTTTCGCTCAAATCCGCCGAGCCGGTGAGCAGCGTGGGCAGATAATCCGCCAAGCACTTGACCACCTCGCCGTTGGCTTGCCGGGTCGAAATGGAACCGCTGAAATCTGGAAGTTTGTGCAGCCAGTCAACCGACCACGTGCCGGCCATAATTTTCTCAAATTCGCCGCTTTCCTCGGGGAACGCGGTGGAGTAAGCCGACAGTAGCTGCTTCCATTCGCCCTCCCAAGACTCACCGCGCGCGACCGACTTGCGAAACTCCTTGATCGCTGGCTCGGGGAACCAAAACTCTTGATCCGGAATGCCCAAATTTTCTTTCGTGAGCTTGATTTCCTCTGGCCCAAGCGGCGAGCCATGGGATTTTGCCGTTCCCGCGCGGTTGGGCGATCCATAGCCGATCGTGGTCGGGCAAATGATCAAACTGGGTCGGAGCGGGTCGGACTGGGCTTCGAGAATCGCTTGGCTCACCTGGTCCACGTTCAGCCCGTCCTTGACATGGATCACCTGCCAATTCAGCGCGGCAAACTTTGTCGCAGTGTCCTCGGTGAAGGCGATGTCGGTCGATCCATCAATGGTGATCTTGTTGTCGTCGTAGAGCGCGATGAGTTTTCCCAAACCCAGGTGTCCGGCGAGCGAGCATGCCTCTTGCGTCACCCCTTCCATCAAGTCGCCATCCGAACAAATGACGTAGGTGAAGTGATCCACCAAATCGTAGCCCGATCGGTTATAGGTTGCCGCCAAAAAACGCTCGGCAAGCGCGATGCCGACGGCGGTCGAAATTCCTTGTCCAAGCGGGCCAGTCGCCATTTCAACCCCGGGCGTCAGGTGGTTCTCCGGGTGACCGGGAGTGCGGCTTCCCCACTGCCGAAAGTCTTTGATGTCGTCTAGCGTCAGGTCGTATCCGGTCGCGAAAAGCAACCCATAAAGCAACATCGATCCATGACCCGCCGAGAGGATGAATCGGTCGCGATTGAACCACAGTGGATTGCGCGGATTGTGGCGCAGGTGGCGGCTCCAAAGTGACCAAGCCATCGGCGCCGCTCCCATCGGCAAACCTGGATGCCCGCTATTTGCTTTCTGAACGGCGTCTATCGCGAGTCCACGCAGCACGTTGACGCACATTTGATCGGTTGAGACAGTGGCTTCAGTCACCTGCCCAATTTACCCACCGATTGACGCGCGCGTTTTTGCTAGTTCGAACCGAACCTTACACCGACTTCAACGCGTCTTCTTGCCAGGAAATTTGACGGCATCGCCGGAATTTCGATTGTATTCAAAGGTAAGTTCACAAAGTGATCACTGCGCTAATCGTCAGCGGCTTGCTCGCCCAGCCCATCGTTCCCAAATGGAGCATCAACGCGAACCATACGCTTTTTTGGGAAGGCAAACCCTATCTGCCTTTCGGGTTGCGAATCCAAGGCTCCAAGGCGGAAATCGCGCGCGCGAAAGCCGACGGATTTAGCGACGTAATTGTCGATCTGCCAGTCAATAGTGCCCAGTGGACGGCAGCCATCAGCGCGCTTGAGGCGGCCAACATGCGCTACATCATCGCGCTGGATTCCATGGCGCCCTCAGTGCAAGGCGTGGTCGTCGAGCCCCAAAACTACCGCATCCCAAACATCACCGACGATCGCGTGGTCGATTTGAAGATTCCCGGTGCGAATTCAGTTTGGGTGGTGGTCGCCGCACAGCGCGACGGAAACGTTTCGAGCGAGCACTTGGTGAACCTGAGCGACGGAAATTTGCGCGAAAAAGTCGCGACCGGCTCGTCGCTAGAGAGCGTGATGCTCCTCTACCCATCGTTCAACCGGCTGGGATTCACCGACTACTGGGAGCGGCTCGATGCTCACCGCGACGAGCTCTTTCGTACGCTCCAGCTCGCCAAACCGGGTCCTGGATGCCGGGGAATTTTGAATCCCATGGGGGCGACCGTCAAGTTTTTGACACCAGAGTCGAACGTGGTGCCCACAAGCGACCTTTTCCGGCTCGAATTGGAATCCTTCTTGCGCAAAAAATACACGAGCGTGACGACCGCGCAGAGAGCCTGGAGCCTGAGCGCTCCCGATTTTGACGACTTTCGAACGATGTCGCAGATGGTGCCGCTGTGGTCAAAAACGCGCGGAATTGGTGAACTTTGGGACACAAAGTCGAACAAAACGTACCTGATCTCCATGCGCCAATCGCAATGCTGGCGCGATATTCAGGAAGTCATTGGCCAGGCGGCCGCCAACCGCATCTCGCGATTTGTCAAGTCGATTGAAACCGAAACGGGCCTGCCGGTTTTGCAAGAGTGCCCCGATTGGGACTCGCCCGCCACAAGGCCAAACCACCCGTTCAGTGGTATTGCCGCCCGCGGGAACAGCCAAGATAGCCAGAAATTTGTGGACAGCATCAGCCCGGCAGTCGCTTCCGGATTGCAAAGCGCGCGCCAGACATGGCTGTTGGCCTCGCAAGCGACGGTGCCCGCCGATGCGGCTGCTGCGAATATCGACCGCGCGATTAGCGACATGACCTCGCTTGGCTTGCGCGGAATCTTCCTCGATCTTGATGATTCAGCCGCGCGAAAGGCCCTTTCGACTGCCAAATCCAAATTCGAAGGCGATGGAGGACTCGCGAATTGGACGGTTAGGCCGCTGATGTATCCGGTTGACATCGCCAATCCTGCTGCCCCCATGACCCTTCCGGGTGGCTACTGGTGGTTGCCGACGCGGTCCGATGGCGAGCGGGTCGACCTGGGCACGGGATATGGATGCTACCGATATGCCGGTGCCGGGCAGAGTTACTACGCTTTGTGGAGCAATCGGGGCCAGTCGCGTGTTCGGCTGCGGGTGAACGACGTCAAGACTGCGACATTTTCCAGCACGGACGGCAGCGACATACAGCCAAAGATTGTCAAAAATCTTGTAGAAATCACGCTGGGGACCAGCCCCGTTCTGGTCACCGGCGTCGACCAGGCGCCCGTGCCAGATGATGCCCTTCAAGAGGCATTGGGATCGCTCGCTGCGTGTTTCGCCGCTTGGGCGAACCGAATTCCGAACGCCGACCAAGAGGCACTTGAACTCAAAGACATGTCCGAATCCGCGACCAAGTCGCCGGGAACCGCCATGGCAGCAATCCGTCGGCAGCTCTACCGCGTCTGCGCCGCCACGGGCGATTTTTTATGGTTTGAGGCGGAAAATTGTCCAGATCACACGATGAGCGAGGCCGCCGAGGTCACGGGAGCGAGCAATGGCCGAGTTTTGCGCGTCGCGACAAACATCTCGTCGATCGTGTCGCCATTGAAGGCGACCTACAGTTTTTCGGCCCGCGTGGACCAACCGCACACCATTTGGCTGGCGGCGGCAATCTCACCAGAACAACGCAACGCGGTAAGCATTCGCATCGGCGATAACCTTTTCGGTCTTGAAAATGCGCCGGTCAGCTTTTACGGTCGCGGATTCGCATGGTACAAAGTCGGCGAAACCAACCTCGTGCGCGGCGAATCCAAGCTGGAATTGTTCGTTGACTCGCGAACTGGAGCACGCATGGACTTCGACGCGATCTTGGTCACTCCGCGCGAGTTTCGACCCGATGGGGTGCGCCCGCCAGTTCAAATTCCGCCAATTCCTACCAAGAAGTAGGCTATCCGAACGCGATCGGCTGGATGATCGGCTGAATTTCGAGGAATGCCTGCACCACCGCTGGATCAAACTGCGATCCAGCGCAGCGGGCTATTTCTTGGGTGGCGGAAAAGTCGTCCAGCGGCTCGCGCCAACCGCTACCCGCCGTAATGTGATCGTAGGTTTCGGCTACCGCGACGATCCTTGCTCCCAGTGGAATGGCTTCACCAGCCAGACCATCCGGATAGCCTTTGCCATCCCAGCGCTCGTGGTGGTGGCGAATGATCGGCAGGCAATCGCGCATCCAGGGCAAATCCTCCAAGACGGATTCGGCAAGATGAGCGTGCCGCTTGATTTCTGCAAATTCGTCGTCGGTTAGCGTGCCGAGCTTGGATAGCAAACCGCGATCGACCGCCATTTTGCCAATATCGTGCAGGGTCGCGGCCATTTTCAGCGTTGCCAGCGAGTCTGTGTCCATGCCCAGCTTGTCGCCGGTGGCAACCGAATAAACCGCCACCCGGTCGGCATGACCGCTTTCCCCGGGAACGTGCATATCAAGCGCGTTGAGAAGGGTCACGACGGCATCATCGCGGGCGGCATCAAGAATGGGCTGAATTTCCATGGGTGTAGGTCCCTTCTTCTTTTTACCCGATGGCAAGTTTGGCTTCCACGCATCGTAACCGTTCGCCAAAACGTATTATCATCTAGTTACATGTATCAAAACACTGGCCCCCAACCTACGAATCGTGGATCCAATCCACTCAAAATTCTGCTGATCATCCTGGTCTTCATCGGTGTCCCCTGCTTGGTCGGCGGTTACTTCATCTTCAACTTGCTCAAAGACGGCATGAAAATGATGGGCGAAACGCTCATGCCCGCCGTAAGTTGCGCCATGAATTTTGACTATGTGCACCAAGCGACGACGCAGTACACGGCCGACCACGACGGCAAATTGCCGGGGGCAAACTGGCAATCGGATATCGAGCCCTACTACCGAAAATTGTCCGCCAAAATGGGCAAGGAATCGGTGGAAATGATGGGCACCAAGCTCGAAATGAAGCCATTTCCAAAAGACGGCGAATGGTCCTGCACTCAAGCGGAAGCATCCACTGGCATTGCGCTGAACAAGGCGATCGCCGGCAAGAAGATGTCAGAAATCGCGGACAAGAGCGTGGCGATGTACTTCGAGACGGAAAAGCCAGGCAAAAATCTGGTGCTTGACTACAAGTCGCCAGAAGGTACAAAAGCACCAAAAATGATGGGTAAATCGCGCGACTGGCTGCGGGTGAATTTGGACGGCACCGGCAACGTCAAGGAGCTGACCCAAGGCAATAACATCAAGATCAGGGGAAAAGCGGATTAGTCGCTCGAAAAGTGGTCATTTTGGACTTTTGAGCGTATAATCATATTGGACATCGTAACATGAATTTGAACTCACTTTATGCATCGTTTTTTGGTGGCGGCCAAGAGTGGCTGGTGGTTTTGCTCATCGTGCTGCTACTTTTTGGTGGAGCCAAGATTCCACAATTGATGCGCGGCGTGGGCAAAGGCATGGGCGAGCTTCAAAAAGGTCTCGAAGAGGGCCGTCGTAGCCTGGACCAGATGAAAGAAGCCGACACATCAAACGAAACTTCCACAACCCGATAGGGATTCGCCCGCGCTAGCCGACAATAAACCTTAGATGCGAGTCGAGGTTTATTGACCATGATTGAGATTTCTGGGCAGTTTTCGCCGCTGTTGAACCCATTTACCGATGATGCGTCGGCACTCAGCGAGGTTCGGTTGGCCCGCTATGTCCAGCGTCTTCTTTCCTACAAAGTCTGCGGATTTGTCGTCAATACCGACCTTGGCGAGTTCTTTTCAACGAGCTTTTCCGAACGAAAAGCCGCGCTTGAGCTGGTAATTCGCGAGTCGCGGGGCCAAGTGCCGGTCATCGCCCATTGCACGACGCTCAATACCGGCGCAAGCTTGGATCTGGCGCAGCATGCCGAGCGACATGGCGCGAAGGCGGTTCTGCTAGCTCCGCCCTACTACGGCGAATTTACCGACGACGAGCTGGTGCACCATTTCCAGATCGTTTCGCATTACTGCAAGCTGCCGATCCTCATCGTTGACCCCTTGAACCGCCTCAATTCAGGTTGCCGCGAGCGAATTTCCGAGTTTCCATCCATCAACTTTGCCAATCGCGCAAGGCATCCCCACTACGGCGATAACACGCCGACATACGAATGGGCTTATGGAGAAGCGGCTTGCTGTCCGCTGGCGGGCTGGGTGGATTGCCAGGACGAAGTGTTACAGGAATCCATCGCGAACCACCTGCGTGGCCTGGGAATTGTACGTTGCATGAAGGAATTGGTGAACTCGATGGAGCTTGAGGTTGGTGCGGTCCGGTCCCCTTATTTGGAGCCAAGCCAGGCTCAAAAGGAAGTTCTGCGCGCTCTGGGCGGCATGATTTTGGCGAAAAAAAGCGCCGCTGGATCCTGTCCCGCGGCGTAATCTTTAGCTACTCCTTTCACCCAAATATTGGGCCCCGCCGTCAAGGAAGCAATAAGCGTGCCAAATCTGGGCAATGTAGCACGTTGCGTGTCAAGCCTACTTTTTCTTGCCGAAATCGCGCACAGCAATGCGCTCTTCGCAAATCTTAATCAAGTCCAAGGCGGCTACCTTTGCCTGCGCGTCCCTACACTTTTCGATGAGCGGCTTTAGAATTACTAGCGCCTGTTCATACATCTCAAATCCCGCCAAGTAAGTGGCATAAACAACCTTAATCTGATCGGTGGAGTCGCTGCTCGTCGCGAGGCGCCTGATCACTGCAAGTCCAAATCTGGCTGATGAGTCCGTGTCCAAAATTGCCAAGGAGGCAAGGGCACGGTCTGAATTCGCTGCGTACGCTCCCGTCGCACATTTCTCAACAAACGGCCGTATGCTTTGGATGCGACTCTGAATCACAGATTCCAAGTATTCTCGCATTCCAAACGGTCTTTCGTCGCGCCAAGCCAGAATATATGCTGTAAGAACTGGGCCGCCCCTGCATTCAAACACAGCTCCGCTCGGACGTAAGTATAGAAGAGGCTGTTCCCAGCCCAGATCGATGATCTCACCCAAGAAATTGAGGATGACGTCGTCGTCCTTTCCTTCCAAGCCAGTTCGCAAGCAATACCCTGAAAAACCATCAAAGTCGCGTGACTGTATGAGGTTCCGCATAATTGCAGTGTCGGTTTCTAAGTACTGCAGGAATTCCTCTTCGTCTGCTTTCAGTCGTTCAGGAGTCCAAATCTTGCGATCCAGTTCGAGGATCTTAGGATCAAATGTGACGCGAGTCGGCGCTATTGTCTTAGACGCCATCGACAGTGGAGCGCTACATTCTTTCACAAAGTGCGATTCTGGAGGACCGGCAAACAGAACTTGAATAAAAATTGCCAGAGCGAATAATGTGTTCATGTGTTTCACCTCATACGTTGTACCAAATCAATTACGGAGCCGGAATACTAGCCTTTGCCCACGTGGGATGCACTGGCCGTAAATCTTGAGCCGAAATGGATGAAGATTCCGAGTATCGTGTCCAGGTAGCAACGCCATTATTTGTTGTCTTAAGTGCGACGCCGTCTACAGTCCAAGGCAACATCGTAGTAGGCACCCACTTGCTATCGAAAAGATTATTTGTTGGCGGCAGATACATCACGAAACTCTTAAAATGGCACTTGAACCTCAACTCCTTGTAGACGTTCATTTGAGCGTTGGTGGAAAACTCAAACCCTGGGCTATCACGTAACTTGGCATTGCGTGATGCCAGGCATGGAGCCCATTGTGGTGAGCTTGCAGGCTGAATGTTTGTGGGATAAGGTACCCAAGCATCGAGAACCCACTCGCTCTGCGGAGGAAATAGGACAACTGTCCCCTCTGGGTCATCCACTTTGGCACTACTAGAATCATTGAATAGTTGAACCCATCCGTGTAGGGCTACTTGACCACTGTATTCTGAGACCTCGGCTGGATTCTGTGTTGAAGCGGTGTAAAAAATTCCAATGTCGCGTTCTTCGCCCGTCTCGGGGTCTTGTTCGCTATAGTTCGGGATTTGTTGCTTAAACCTATTTGTCCCGGTAGCATTCGACTTAAGCATTAATTTTCCTGGTTGCATCGACAGCATGTGAGGTTTGGCTACTGTAGTACCCATATGTACTTCGAAATTATCGCTGTCGAGGTTTAACGTGCAACTGATAGTGGGAAGATTAATGGTTGCCTTAAGTTTCTCTTTCCCTGGAAAGGTGCCAGTTCCAAAGTAGAACTGGGGAGTCATCGACGTCGTTAGATTTGTCAGGCTCGGCAAAGGCGTCAGTGTTCCGTTACTCATTTGTGGGTTACCGTGAGGATTTTGGTAGGTCCAATCAGCGAACGGACGGGGGCCGGTGGGGAGGGTAAAGCTGAACCGACTTGCAGTGTCGTTTGGCAGGCCATCCAGGTTTACGCTTGCCTTGGCCCCTTGCCCAGCAATGACCTTGTGCGTAGGTGTCTCCCCCAGCAACACGAGCCGAGGCGTGTGTACGACAATGGCGTAAGTGCAAGAAGCACTGCCTGAGGTGACAGAAAGTGCATTGTCGCGAGGAACATCACAGTTGGCGCTAAGCGTACAGGTTACAGTAAAGCTTCCGCCAGGACTTTGTTTAACTGTGTATTTTGAACCTGAGCTAACACCGCCTGGATTATTAGGATCAGCATTTGGCACCAATGCATGTCCTAGACCGTCGCTTGCTGCTCCTGTAAACCCAGTCCACTGAGCTGATCCTATTTCTTCGACAACCACCAATTCGGGAGGCAGTGGGTAGCCGGGCTCAGCTACCCATGTAGCAGTTGCCGTGACGCTTCCAGAAGTTGCAACAGACCCAAATGTAATACTCCGACCTGGAGCCACCACACCAGTTGCACCGCCCCCAGCCCCGCCCGACCCTGTAGTGGTCCATGGAAACGTGCCAGTCTCATCGGGGTCTGGACTGTTGTATCGCTTGACGGTGGTGGTCCCCTCAACACTGTAACTCACATTCCAAGAGCAGTAAGCAACTTTGCACACTACCAACAACACGAGCAACGAGGCCTTTAGACGATACATAACTAAACTATACACCATTTCTAACCACTTACAAACCTCACATTGAAAAAGCGTTGAGTTTCCTTTGACGAAATCATTGGGGCGCCTCGAGTTGACGCAAGGAACATGCTGTCGACCTTACTGTGATGCTGTCCGGTGCAACCGCAACACTCTAACCGAGCGCTTATACGGGGCCAGGTAGCCCAGCTCGCACACGAAGCGGTCGTATTCGTTGTCGATTTCAATCGAAGTGCCCGGCTCATGGTTATCCCAAAGCTGCTCGATCAACTGCCGCATGACGGCTTCCAGAATCACGCGCTGGTCGGCGGGCGCGGCGAGCGACGCAAGCTCGGGCATGCCTGAACGCAACATGCCGTGCGTCTCAAAATGCCCTCCTTCGAGTTCGCCGACCCATGTTAGCTGGACATTGGGTTCCGCCGACTCCAGATCCGTCGCCCGGTTTAGCATTTCCTCAAACTCCTCAGCAGACCAAGCCGTCTGCTGCTGAACATCGAAGACGGCGACGCCACCACCCAATCGGCAATAGGCGCGGGCCATATTTGGCATAAAGGTAAGGTGGCGCAAATCGGTGACTGGCCGCTCAGAGACGAATCGCATGCGCACCATCGACTGCGCTTGGGCGAGTCCGGCCAAGCACTCAGCGGATGGTGGCGGGCCGGCATGCTGAATCACGTCGGGCCGAAATGTGTAAGCGTTCTTTTCGCGTAAAACCAAGTCGACGCCAAGCCGCACATCCGAAAACAGGATGGCTTCGCGCGAACCGAGCTTTGAGCCCGCGGCAGGGTCCATCATCGCTTTCATCACGTCGTCGCTCGTGGGCGCGCTCGTCCCTGGCAAGAAGACCCAATATTCCGCAACCGCCAAGAACTTGGTTTGACGTCCGAGATGCCGAAAGCCCAGCAGAACGCCAACAAAAACGATCGGCGGCAGAAGGATTAGAAGTACGACGGGAACTGTCATGGCCCAACTCCGTTCAACCATCGCATCGCCAAACCCAAATGCGGAGGCTCCAATAGCGATTGGCAAACCGAGCACAGCGCCGCTTCGTTCACGTTTTCTCGCAGGCAAAGCATGCACTTGTTTAGTCGGCGGTATTCCATGACGATATGGCGCTGAGAAAGGGCCCAGGCGAGTTGGCTCAACTTGATCCCCTCAGAATTCCAGCGCTCCATTAGACACCTAGTGTACCGAGCGGTAAGATGGAGCGAACATGAAAATCGCCACTTTCAACGCTAATTCCGTGCGCGTGCGGCTGCCTATCATCTTGGACTGGCTTGCCACCAACGAACCCGACATTTTGGCGATTCAAGAAACGAAATGCGAAGACCACAACTTTCCGGCGGACGATTTTCACGACATCGGCTATCACATCGAGTTTCATGGTCAAAAATCTTACAACGGCGTGGCGATTGCCTCGAAAGCACCCATGAACAATGTTCAGCGCGGGTTCGATTTGGTGACGATGCCCACCGACTGCCGCGTTTTGCGGGCCGAAGTTGACGGAATCTCGATCTTGAACACTTATGTACCGAATGGGTCGAAGGTGGGTTCGGAAAAGTGGGCCTACAAAATGGCGTGGCTGGAGCATTTTCAAAGCGTTGCGAAGGGCATGATGGCGCGCGGACCATGGATCTGGCTGGGCGACATCAACATTGCGCCCACGCCGGACGATGTTTATGAACCCGAGCGAAAACTGGGCGAGGTGGGACACCATCCGGACGAGTTTTCCCGGCTTGCGGCGATCACGGACCACGGCCTGACCGACTGCTTTCGAAAGCACACGCAAGGGCCGGGGCACCACACCTACTGGGATTTCTTCATCAAAAACGCGCTGGACCGAAAGCTTGGCTGGCGGATTGATCACATCTACGCGTCGCCGGAAATTGAGTCCAAATGCACGGCTTGCACGATCGACTACGAACCTCGGCGGGCCGAGCGACCGAGCGATCACACGTTCGTCATGGCGGAATTCGACCTTTAAGCGCGGCGAACCGCTTCGCAAAATGCGGCCAGCTTGGCGTGGTCTTTTTTGCCTGGCGCGGATTCAACGCCGCTGCTGACGTCCACTCCGAATGGCCTCACGTATCGAGTCGCATCAGCGACGATTTCGGCGTCGAGACCACCAGCCAGAATCACAGGCACCGTCATTGCAGCAACCCATTCGCGGGCCAAATCCAAGTTCACGCGCTGACCCGTGCCGCCAAACGCATCCTCTGAACGAGCATCTAAAACTATCGCTCCACACGCACCAAGCTGTATGTCGCCGGGCCGCGTTTCGGGGCCAAGTCGAATGGCGATGATGCGGTCGCGGCCCCAACCATCGATGGATTGAATCGCATGGACCGGCAGGCTCGGCTCATCGCGAAATGGGCCGTAAACGCCGACCCGGAGCGCGACCGGCGGCAGCTTAGCGATCCAGTCAAAATCCTGTTCGCTGATGCACCTTGGGCTGGATGGTTCGCGCACAAAACCCAGCGCGTGTGCCCCACATTCAATCGCCGCTCGCGCGTCCGCGTCGTTGGTGAGGCCACAAATTTTGATGCGCGTTACCAACCCATCACCTCTTTTACTTTGGCACCCACGTCTGGGGCGCTTGTGAAGGCAGAGCCGATCAATACGGCTTGCGCACCCGCTTGGGCCATGCGCTGGACGTCGTGGTGCGACTGCATCGCGCTTTCGCCAATCAGAAAGGCGCGCCCGGCAAATTTTGGTAGCAAATTTTCGCCCACTTCGAGGCTGGTCTGAAAAGTGGTGAGGTCACGGTTGTTGATTCCGAGCAGCTTTGCGCCTGCAGCGAGAGCGCGTTCGGCCTCACTATCCGAATGCGCTTCGACGATAACGTCCATGCCCAGTGCGGTCGCCGCCCCGTGCAAATCGGCAAGTTCCGCGTCGCCCAGGCCGTAAACGATGAGCAAAATCGCGTCCGCGCCCATCGCCCGCGCCTCGAAGACATCCAGGACATCCGTCGTGAAATCTTTGCGAAGCGCTGGCAGCGGCACTGCCTCACGAGAAACGATCAAGTTTTGCGCTGAACCTTGGAAATATTGCTCATCGGTGAGCACACTCAAGCAATGCGCGCCAGCCGCATGATACGCACGCGCGATCTCGACCGCATCGAAATTCTCGCGCAGCACACCTTTGGATGGGCTCGCTTTTTTGACTTCAGCGATCAGCGCGGTGCCTTTAGCGGCAGAAAGCGCAGCGGCAAAACCGCGAGTTGGCGCGGCATCACGGGCTTTTGCGTGTGCTTCATGCATCGCCGACTTGTAGTCCAGGGCCGCGATTCGTGCGCGCTTTTCCGCAAAAATCTGATCCAATACGTTCAAGAACGGCTGACCTCCACCCAATCGCACAATTTCTGCCAAGCCTTGCCCGAATGGATGACGTCACGCGAAACCGTGGCGCATTCGGCGAGCGTCGGTGCTACGCCAGAAAGCCAGAGTGTTACGGCCGCGTTCGGCACGAGGGCTTCGGACCGGCATTCTTCTTCCCCTTTGAGCGCGCTGGCCAAAATGGCGGCGTTGTCGGCGATGGTTTCGCCGGGAGTCAGGTTTACCGAGCATTTGATGCCGAACGTGTCTGGCGTAACACGGGTGAACGATTCCTTTGATCGGTCGACAGAAATGACATAGGTCGGGTGGGTTGGCGAGACTTCGTCGAGGCCATCCATGCCGCACACGATCATGCCGGTTGATCCCAAACTTTCCAGCGCCTCCGCCATCGGGGCCATCAACAACGTGTCGTAAACGCCGATCAGTTGCCGTTTTGCGCGGGCCGGATTCACCATGGGCCCAAGCATGTTGAAGACGCTTCGCACTCCCAGCGCGCGCCGAACTGCGCCGACGTGCTTCATGCCGGGATGATAATAGGGAGCAAATAGGAAGCAGAGGCCAGTTGCTTTGAGTTGTCGCGATGCCTCGGCGGCATCGCCGGCGATTTGAACGCCAAGCGCTTCCAAAACGTCTGCGCTGCCACAGCTGCTGGTGACCGCGCGATTGCCGTGTTTGGCGACCTTGACTCCGGCGGCGGCCGCTATGATGGCGGCACCAGTGGACAAGTTAAATGATGGCGCGCCGCCGCCCGTGCCGCAAGTATCCACCAAGTCGTCTGGCAAATCGGGGATCGGTCGGGCCTCTTCGCGCAACTCCGTCGCGAATGAGGCGAGTTCCTTGCCAGTGACGCCTTTCATGCGCAAGGCAATGAGCACACCCGCAATTTGTACTTCGGTCGCGTGCCCCGAAAGTAGATCACGCATCAAGGCGCGCGCGGTCGGGTCATCCAAAGACTCACCCGCGATGAGCAGCTCAAGTGTCGGCGACAAATCCATGAACCTGGAATTGTACTTGACCCGGGCGGGCAGGGCTATGGCGACAAACTAAGAAAAAAAGGGCGGGATCGCTGAAAGGAGAGCAAAGTACGATCCCGCTAGTTCGTTCAAACCGCTCCAGGCTTGGAGACCACACGCTGGTGATGACCTGAGCTATGGTTTGTTGGTCTAATGATACCAGCACTTTTTCAAAATCCCTAGCGATTTGGGACTTTTTTTCATATTTTTTTGTTTATTTGTCACAAAATCGCGGGACACGTGCACAGGAAAATACGTGGAGCGGTTTGCGCCCGGTGACTTCACTAGCTAGGTATAATTCGGGCGCAATCATTCAGGAGGTGCGCCCGAAATTGGGAGCAGCCATCGAGACATTTAACCTCACAAAAACCTACAAAGCCAAAGCTGGACGTAGCGTAAATGTGGTCGACAAACTGAATCTCACCGTAGAAGAAGGCGAGATTTTCGGGTTTTTGGGCCCGAACGGTGCGGGAAAAACGACCACGATCAAGATGCTTTTGAACATCATTGTGCCGACCTTTGGCGACGCCAAGGTCTTCGGCATGGATGTCGACAACATGGACGTTCACCGCGTTTTGAGCTATTTGCCGGAGAAACCGTATTATTACGAGCACATGACCGGCATGGAAATCCTGCGGTTTTATTCCAGCCTTTTCGGTTTTCGCGATGACGACAAGTGCATGCGCCTGCTCGAAAAGGTGAACCTGGCGAACGACATGAACAAGACGATCAGCCAGTACTCCAAAGGTATGCAGCAGCGAATCGGCTTGGCCCAAAGCCTGCTCAACGATCCCAAGTTGCTCTTCTTGGATGAGCCGACGGGCGGTCTTGACCCCATCGCTCACATCGAAATCCGCGACCTGATTTTGCAGTTTCGTGACGAAGGCAAGACGGTATTCATCTCCAGCCACGAGCTCAGCGATGTCGAGCGCATTTGCGACCGAGTTGCGATCATCAACAAGGGCCGCGTCGCTAAGCAGGGTCGGTTGGAAGACCTGCTTACGGGTGGCCGAATCGAAGTCACCGCGTCCGGCGTGCCCGAGGAACTAGGACGGCGGCCGCACGATAAAGAGACCATTTCTAGCTTCAACCAGGGCCGATTGATTGTGGACATGCCCGATAACGTAAGCCCGAACGAACTCATCGACTCCATTCGAACGGCGGGCGGCGAAATCATCAGCGTCATCCCGCGCAGAAAGCGATTGGAAGACCTGTTTGTCGAAACCGTCAGCACCGCCCCAACCGCCGGAGAACCCGAATGAAAGTGATTCTTTCCATTGCCAGCACGACGATTGGCGAGGCCATCCGTCGCAAAGTTTTGCTCGTTATTCTGCTCATCGGCGTACTATTCGTTGCGATCGCGCCGGGCCTCAGCGTTCTTTCCGCTCGCCAAGAAAAGGCGGTTTTGATCGGCATGACGCTCGGTATTTTGCAACTGACCAGCGCGGTCATCGCGATTGTTTTGACCGTGTATTTGATCCCAAACGAAATCGAAAGGCGCACGATTTATACAATCTTGAGTAAGCCGGTGCAAAGGTATCAATTCCTGATCGGCAAGTACCTGGGTGCGGTCGGCGCGCTCGGCCTGATGATGGCGTTGATGACGACCGTTTTGGTCACGGTTTACGCGCTGCAACAGGGGCCTGACGTTCGATCCTTCGAAGGTCTCGCGCCGCTGGTGAAGCCGCCGGTCATGTATTTCGTGCAAATGAGCTTGCTCGCTGCGGTCGCGATTTGCTTCTCGACGTTCGTTACGCCGTTGGTGAATTTTTTCCTCTCTGGCGGCCTCTACCTGGTCGGCACGTTGCTCACCGCGGTTTTTGATTCGCTGAAAGATGCCCAGGGCGGAAGCGCATTCGCGAAAGTGGTCGCCCAAATCATCGGCTTGGTGCTGCCGAACTTCAGCTACTACAACGTTCAAAATCCGATCATCAACCCGACACAGGCGATCCAAGATGAGCGTATGTACTATCTGATCGGCGCCGGTTATGGCATCCTGTACATCGGCATTCTGCTCATCATCGGCATGTTCATTTTCGACCGACGCGAGGTTTAGACTCAGTGAAAAAACGCGGAAATCTCATCGCACTCGCGCTTGTATTCTTTGCCATCAACGTGGTGGCGCAGGTCGGATATCTGCAGCCATTTTGGAAGAAGAACTACGCGCCGAAGCAGCAGGGCATCGCCGAGGGCCTCTCCCCCGATCAGCTTCTGGCCGCGCTCGCCGGATTCCGCGAGATGATCGCGGGCATCCTGTGGGTACGGGGCGATTCGTTCTTCGATTCCGGAAACTACGACGCGATATTGCCGATCATCCGATTGGTAACGTGGCTAGACCCGCACCAGATCGACGTGTATGCCACCGGAATGTGGCACATCGGCTACAACTTTACCGATCAAGATCAGCGTAGCGACCGCCGGTATCTGCCGTCCGCGCTCGGACTCGGCATGGAAGGCGCGCAGAAGAATCCAGACACCTACGAAATGTTCTTCGAAACGGGCTGGATGTGGTTCCACAAGATCGATGATCTGAACGAAAAGGCGGTCTATTGGCTCGAACAAGCCATCAAGCGCAAGGACATGAACGACATTCCCGCGCGCAAAAACCTCCTTTGTAGCGCCTATTTGCGCAACGGTCAGGTGAACGAGGCCATCAGTTTTTGGGAAGAATTGCTCGCCAAGGCGACCGTGGAAATGAGCAAAAAGGACGCTGGCTTTGGCGCGACCCAAAACCACGACACGGTGGAAAATAACCTCGACACGTTGTTGGTTCGCGCGGTTCAGCGCGGATGGGTTGCCAAGCACAATAAACTGGGGGCGAGTTCG
>CAYRAX010000003.1:0-4904 GCA_964422285.1 uncultured Chthonomonas sp. | reverse complement strand
CGCCATTTGATGTCGGTTTTTCCGCACGAGTAACTATCACCGACCCCAAGGTTTTGCAGGTTGAAGGTACTTGGAACGTGCTCCCGGTCGGAACCCGGGTACGGATCATCCTTCGCGACGCTGACTATCCGAACGCGATAAAGGGCACGGTGGAATGGGATAAGGAAGCCGACAAAGTCACGCTTGATCCGCCGCGTGAACGAACCTACATGCAAGACCAATTGTACGTTCGCAACCGCAAATTCCAGCGCAAGATCGACTTGAGTTCCGACCCGACGATGTACCCATTCACGACCGACAAGTACATCTTGGAGTTCTTCTACTACAGCCGCAGCGCGCCGCCGCACATCCAGGACAAATTCTCGTGGAATGGCGAGGGCATGACGGACAAGAACTACGCCGCTGATGATCTGCGCAAAGACTGCCGCGTGATCTATACGAGCTTTGAGCTATCCAAAGACGAGATTTTGCGGCGCGGCGATTTTCGCGACAAAACGCCGGTGCGCATGACCAAAGACTACGAGGAATACTCAAAGCGCGGCTCGGCAGGCGAAGTCATCCAGATGCCAGGCATCTTGTCTGAACCCGGGAATACGCCCAAGCCAAACCCGGTTCCAACCAAGCGGCGCGAAGAAGTCGCCCAATAAGTGTGAGTGCCGACCTGGCGGCCTGGCCCTGATTGGCTAGACCGCCGGGAACTGCGCGACAGCAGGTCGGTGAACCCCGCCAGGACCGGAAGGTAGCAACGGTAAGTCGATTCTCTGGGCGATGCAATCCTCCCGGCACTCACCCGGCGGCTCAGTTTTCACGGTTTGAGGTAACACCACAAAGAATGTCCTATCTTGCCCTTTATCGCAAATACAGGAGCCAAACCTTTAGCGATTTGGTGGGGCAGGAACACGTCGTCAAGACCATTCAAAACGGCATTCGGCTTGGGAAAATTTCGCATAGCTACTTATTCACGGGGCCGCGCGGCACGGGCAAAACTTCCACTGCGAGGCTGCTGGCAAAGGCGCTCAATTGCGATCGCGGCACCAGCCCCGAACCCTGCAACGAGTGCGATTCGTGCGTCGCCATCACCGAGGGCCACTGCATGGACGTGCTGGAGTTTGACGCGGCAAGCGAATCAGGCGTGGACAACGTTCGCGACCGAATCGTCAACGTTACGGATTATCGCCCCGCGAATTGTCGGTACAAAATTTTCATCATCGATGAAGTCCACGATCTTTCGAGGCAGGCATTCGATGCCCTGCTAAAGACAATTGAGGAGCCTCCCGAGCACGTTATTTTCATCCTCGCGACGACTGAATACGCAAAGGTTCCCCCCACGATTCGCTCGCGATGCCAGAAGTATGAGTTTCACCGGGCGACGCTATCCGATCTCATTTCTCGACTGGAGCACGTGTGCGCGGCGGAGGGCGTGACCGCTGATTCAGCATCGCTCCACGCGATAGCGCGCATGGCGGATGGCGGCTATCGCGACGCGCTGACTCTGCTCGAGCAAGTGCTGATCACCGCGGAAGGCGACCTCAACTACGAGCACACTTCGACCCAATTGGGCCTGATCGGCAACGATGAAATCGACAAGATTTTGGTTGCGATTCAAAGCCGCGCGGTGCCGGATCTGGTGGCGGCACTGGACCGAATCTACGCAATGGGGCGCGATCCTCGTTCGATTTTGGAATCATTGGTCATGCGCGTAGCCGAATTGACGCGCGCGCTCTATGGCGTTGATCAAGCAGCGAATCACGAGGCGACGATGGAAGCGGCGATGCACGAACTTGCCGGACGGCTAGGGCCAGAGTTCCTGTCGCTTGCTCGCAAGCACGCGGCGGACGGCCTGCGCACAGTGAGAGACGTTACCTTGCCGCGCCTATGGCTGGAAGCCGAACTCATCGCGCTTTCGTTGCCGCTGACCCAAACTTCGACCGCCAAAACCACGCGAAGCGAACCTGCCAAGCCCGCACAAGCAGTTGTGGAGGCTCAGCCGAAACCGCAGCCGCCCAAAGCCGAAGTACCGCAGACCATTTCGAAGCGGCCCGAACTCACCGGCGAGATGGCGGAGGCTCACGAAATCTGGACGAAGGCTATCGAAAGCATTGGCAAACAAAGCCGCGCGGCGATGGGGCATCTGGTGCTCAGCACGGTAGCTTCGGTGGCTGACGGCGCGGTTACCATCGAATTCGAACGCCGCAGCGACCTCGATTGGATCCACGAAAAGCCAAAATTTCTGCCTCTTTTGAACAAGGAATGGAAAGAAGCGGCGGGCGACCGAGCTTGGACGCTGAACATGGTGGAATGCAACGGCGGCGGCCGGCAGATCATCAGCGATAAGCCCGTCGAGCGACCCCTTGAGGGCGAACGACTGGACGAGGTTGGTCGCCAGATTTTTGAGGATATTTGACGGACCCAAAAGCTCCGATCATGATACAATCCTTCTTAGCATGAAGTTGCCCAAGAACCTCGGATTTGGAATGCCCAATATGGGCGACATGATGAAGCAAGCCCAAGACGCCGTCGAACGCGCGAAGCACCTGGAAACAGAACTGGAAGGCGAGCGCTTGACCGTCGATAAAGGCCCGGTCAAGGTCACCATGGACGGTCGCGGGGCGCTCGTCGGGATCAAACTTGACGCCAGCATCGTCGACCCAGAAGCGATTGAGGACTTGGAAGACTTGATCACGGCAGCGGCAAAAGATGGATTCGAGCGCGCGACCGCCATTCGGCAGGACCGCATGAACGAAATCATGCCGAACTTGCCGAATATCCCGGGCATCACGGGATGAACTTTGCCAAGCCGCTTGCTGAGCTGATTTCGCAGCTGGAGCGCTTGCCGGGCATCGGCCCAAAATCGGCCCAACGACTCGCTTTTCATGTGCTGCGCATGCCGCAAGATAACGTCCGGCGACTCGCAGATGCACTTACCAACGCACGCGAACAGCTTCGGCTCTGCGAGCAATGCCAAAACGTTTGCGCCTCGGAACTATGCGAAATCTGCGCTGACCCGCGCCGCGACCGTGGCACCATCTGCGTGGTTGGCGAGGCGCGCGACATCGCCGCCATGGAGCGCATTCACGAGTACAAGGGTCTGTACCACGTGTTGCATGGCCTGCTCAACCCCATTGATGGCATCGGGCCGGAGCAACTCAAGATTCGCGAGTTGATCGCGCGGCTGCATGGCGACGTGGCGGAAGTAATCATCGCGACTAATCCCACCATCGAAGGCGACGCTACCGCGCTTTATCTTAGCAAGCAACTCAAACCAGCGGGGATCAAGGTGACGCGGCTAGCGCATGGAATGCCTATGGGCGGCGAACTGGACTACGCGGACACCGCCACGCTGCTCAGCGCTTTGGAATATCGCCGCGAACTATGAGCCGCATTCTGATCGTCGGTGCCGGTGGTCGCGAGCACGCGCTGGCCTGGAAGCTCAGCCAAGAAGCCGAAGTCATCGGCACGCCCGGCAACCCGGGGATCGCGCAAGTTGCCGAATGCTGGCAAATTGACCCTTCACATCACGCCGAATTGGCCCAGGCTTGTTTGCGATCAAGCATCGACTTAGTCGTGATCGGCCCCGAAGATCCGTTGATCGCTGGCCTTGCCGATGCGTTGCGGACCCATGGGATTGCGGTGTTCGGTCCGGGTGCCGATGCTGCCCAGCTTGAAGGAAGCAAAGCGTTCTCGAAGCAATTGATGGCCGAAGCCGGCGTGCCCACTGCGGCATTTGGCGTGTTCGAAGATCCGACCGCTGCCTCAGAATTCGCCCGATCAAGGTTTGACTTGGGATTTGGTGTCGCGGTAAAGGCAAGCGGTGCGGCGTTGGGCAAGGGTGTTGTCGTATGCGGCAATGTTGACGAAGCAGACGATGCAATTGCGATGATGCTGGTCGACGGCGAGTTGGGCGAAGCGGGAAGCACGATTGTCGTCGAGGATCGCCTGAATGGGTTTGAATTTAGCCTGCTGACCCTGGTCAGCGGGCAGGACATTCTCAGTTTGCCGGTGGCTCAAGACCACAAGCGAGCGCTGAATGGGGATCGGGGTCCGAATACCGGTGGAATGGGCACATTTTCGCCCGTGCCGCACGTCAACCATGCACTTGTCCAGCAAACCGAAGAAACCGTTGTCCGGCCCATATTGCGCGGTCTAGCGGACCGACAAATCGAATATCGCGGCATGCTATTCAGCGGGCTGATGGTCCAAGACGGCGTGCCCTATTGCCTGGAGTATAACGTCCGGTTCGGC
This sequence comes from uncultured Chthonomonas sp., assembly GCA_964422285.1. Classification (GTDB taxonomy): domain Bacteria; phylum Armatimonadota; class Fimbriimonadia; order Fimbriimonadales; family Fimbriimonadaceae; genus UBA2391. Next base: position 662 of record CAYRAX010000003.1, on the reverse strand, counting down.
GACCCCGAGACGCAGTCGGTCGTGCGCAGGCTTGGCTCGGGGTTTGCTGATGCGCTGCGGGCTTGCGCGCGCGGCGAGCGGATCCCGCGGGTCGAAGTGGTGCCGGGCGCAGCGGTGACGATTGTCATGGCAAGCAAGGGCTACCCAGGACGCTTTGAACGGGGAATCCCCATTCGTATCGGGGAGCTACCACCGGATGTCGTTGCTTTTCATGCAGGAACTAAAACCCAAAATGGAGACCTTGTCACCAATGGCGGCCGGGTGCTGGGAATTTCGGCGGTTGGCGCGAACCTAGAAGAGGCGGCTCGGCGAGCCTATCTTGGCGTCGATGCAATTGAATGCGACGGATTGCGGTGGCGTACCGACATCGGCATCGAACCAAAACAAACACCCTGACCAAGCGGATGCTCGACCAGGGTGATTGCACTTCGCGACTAATTTATCGTTCGTCGACGGGTACCCAAGTTTCCTTGGTTGGGCCTTCGTAAATGCACTTCGGCCGGATCAAGCGGTTGTTGCTGAGTTGCTCGATGATGTGCGAACTCCAACCGGACACGCGGGCGATGACGAAGATCGGGGTGTACAGGTCGATCGGGATGCCCAGAACATAGTAGCCATAGGCGGCCGGAAAGTCGACGTTGGGATAGATTCCCTTCTCCGAC
>CAYRAX010000002.1:0-41346 GCA_964422285.1 uncultured Chthonomonas sp. | reverse complement strand
GGGGCGTTCAGGTCGAGTTTCGACCGCCATCGCAGTTGCCCGCGCTCATGGCGGCGGGCGAGGTGGAGGCAATCCTGGTTTCCAGCGTCGAAGCATTGCGCATGCCCAACTCAAAAGTAGCGGCCGGTATGTCTATCTCGTCTTTGCGCAGGGTCACCAGCGTGCGTTTGGTGAGCAAAGTTCCGCTGGAAGAGATCAAGACGCTCGCGCTTGACGAGAATTCGATGACCAGCAATTTGCTGGCGCAGGTTTTGATGCGAGAAAGCGTGGATTTGCGGCCATTCGCCGAACCCCGCAAGGCAGACGTGAAGTCGATGCTCGCGGAATTTGATGCATGCGTGGTGATTGGCGATGTCGGCATGAAAGACACGCCCGCCCCATTGCGCACGATAGACCTCGGCGCGTGGTGGGAATACATGTTCCGTTTGCCGTTTGTGTGGGCGCTTTGGGTGGGCGGCGCGGACCTGAGTCCGAGCCTAGTCGCCAAACTCCAATGGGCAAAAGAGCAAGGCATCGAGCACCTTTCCGAGGCCGCCAAAGTCGGTGCGGATCGCACGGGCCTGAGCGTCGCCCGCGTCACCGAATACCTTTCGAACAACGTCAACTATGACTTGACGGACGACCATTTGCGCGGTCTGGCGTTGTTTGGCGAGCTGCTGCAACGCCACGGATTTGAGACCTCCATCCACATGCCCGAAGTTGTCGATTCGGCCAAGTGCTGCATGGCCCAATGATGAATCGTCGCCGACCGAGTTGACGTAAAGACAAGTGAAAACTATGATGAGCAATCGATTCTGGGGATTGGGACTGGCGTTTACGATGGTTGGCGTATCGGCCTGGGCACAGGATGGTGGCGGCGTTTACGAGCAGTTGCAGCGCGATGTGGCGTACGTGCACCCGTCGGCGAAAAACCTTGTTAATGTAGACCAACTCCGGCAAACCGCGGAGAAAATCAAGCCCGTCGAACTCAAGGTCATCATCGTGCCATCGCTGGGCAGCAAGTGGCATCGCGGCAATCAAGAGATGCGCGGCTCGTTCGGCGAATACGTGCTTGAAAAGAAGCTCAGCCTGAAAAATGCGATTGTCATCACCTACACGAAGTCGGGGATCACGGCCTATTCCGATCGAGTCGGCGACGCAACGCTGGCACGACTGAACAACGAAGCGGTCGGCAAAACCGTGAAGGGCGACTTTACGCCGGCAATTGTTTGGCTTGCCGAAGCGATTTCCGCCGAAAAAGCTTCCGTGGATACCAAGCGCGCAATTGGTTTTGGCACGATTGCCGCCGTTGGTGGTGGGGCGGCGGTGATTGTCGTGGGCGGAGCACTTGCCGCGAAGGCCGCCAAGCTGGCCTCAGCTAAGGCGAAGGCGCAACAATCTCGCGAGAAGGCGCTTGAGTCCATCAGCTACCTAGATTCGTACTCAGATTTGTTGCCCGCCGGTGAGCACCAAGATGCTGTGCGGAATTATCGCGAGCGTGCGTTTACTGCCTACGAGCGGGGCCGCGTGGAGCTTGAAAACGCAAAAACCGTCGAGCAGATCGCAGGTGCCGAGCGCGCATTCGAAACCGCCATCCAAGAATCGAACTACGGCAAGCAGCATATTCAAGCGGCGACCGATGGGACGGCGATTGCGTTTACCGTGCCGCCGAAGCTCGATCCTACTGCGCCACCGGTGATTAACGATCCTAAGGCACCGCTTTATGCTCCGTATCAAGACGTTTGCTTTTTCACATCGAAACCCGGCCATGGCGACTTGACGCCGGTACAAATCAACCTGGATGGCCAGCGGCGCACGGTCATGGTCTGCCCCGAAGTTCTGCAACAAATGCAGATGGGTCAAATGCCCGAAATGCGCGGACGCTACGTCAGCAATCGATTTGTGCCGTGGTACATGGTGGGCGGCTATGATCCCTATACCATGTACGGCACCGCAGGCTGGATGTGGGACATGTTGGCGTTCAACGCGCTCATGAACATGTTCAACCCATTCGGCAACCCATTCGCGATCCATAACTACTTCGGCACGGGTTGGGGAGCTGGCTCGTACAACAGCTACGATGGAGGATATAACCCGAATTGGGATGGGTCTTCTTCATCCGGCAGCCTGAGCGACCTCGACCAAAGCGGCGATTTTGGCGGCTTTGATTTTGGTGGCGGCGGCAGCGACTGGGGTGGCGGCGGCAGCGATTGGGGCGGCGGCGACTTTGGTGGCGGAGATTTTGGCGGCGGAGACTTTTAGTCGCCTCCGCCGGAAAAATTAGACGCTACTCGCCAAGATAATCGCTTCGGCAATCTCGCGCATGCTCTTGCGTGCGTTCATGCTTTGCAACTGAATGCGTCGGTAAGCCTCGGCTTCGTCGATTCCGTGCTCGGCCATCAGAATTCCTTTTGCGCGATCAACGAGTTTGCGCGCGGCTAACCGCTCTTTCACGTCTTCCACTTCGTTAATGAGTTGCTTGTTGGCTTCAAAACGACTACGCGCTACTTCGACGGCGGGCGGCAAATCGTTCGGCTTAAATGGCTTTACGAGATAGCCGAACACGCCGGCTTCTTTTGCGCGGTCGATAAGCTCGCGGTCGCTATAAGCGGTGAGCAAAATGACCGGCGCAATGCCATTTTCGGCGATATGGCTCGCCGCTTCGATGCCATCCATCACCGGCATCTTAACGTCCAAAACGCAAACGTCCGGGTTCGCGGATTGAGCGAGTTCAACGGCTTGTTTGCCGTCGCTGGCTTCTGCGGCGACTTCGTAGCCCAGCGTCTCCAGCATCTGCTTCAGGTCGAGCAGGATAATCGGGTCGTCGTCGGCAATGAGTACTCGTGTCGTTTCCATAAGGTTTGATCCAAACAAATTTGTTCGGGCGACGTTGACCGATGATTGAGCATACAGAATACCTCGGTGGACCCGTCGCACCCACCGATGGTCCCGGTTGTGCGCCGACACGCCGCCTGCGCTTGGAATCATAATTCAGGGATATGGTTGATTCAATCAAGTCGTTGCTGGATGGCATCTTCGATTATGCGGGGCTATTTCCACCGGCGGCGCTGCCGATGGATCAGGCGGTTGCTGAGTACCTGCGCCATCGCGAGGGAAGCGAATCGCACCTGTTGAACAAATTTGTATGCCCCATCAATTGGCTGGATGATTTTTGGCAAGCTGTGCAAACCACCGCGCCCGATTCCGAATGGGAAATTGCGGTGCTGGGCACGTCGCTCGAAGGCGTGCGGCAAGACCAAAGCGTCATCCAGTCCTTTTTGTCCGGCACCCATGGCCGCGTTTGTGTCGGCGGATATGAGATCAAAGCGCAACCCAAAGATATCTCGTCGGCCACGCTCAAGCCACTGCAATCGTGCGGATTTGACGACGTATTTATCGAGTTGCCTTGGACGAGCGGTATGGACGATGCCTTGCATGCCATCGCCGAGCAGGACGGCATCGGGGCCAAAGCGCGCGTTGGGGGCCTCGACGCCGCTGCATATCCAAGCGTGGAACACGTCGCCGGGTTCATTCAAGAATGCGTCAATTTGGATTTGAGTTTTAAGCTGACCGCTGGCCTGCATCATCCGCTGCGGCACAAGCACCCCACCATCGATGCCTTTGAGCATGGATTTTTGAACGTACTGATGGCGGCAGTTTTTGCTCATTCCCAGGATTTGAACAAGAAGGAGATTGGGTGGATTTTGAGCCAATCCAATCTATCGGAGTTTTCCGCCGAGAGCGACGAGGTGATCTGGGGCGAATGGGAAGCTACGACTGAAGATATTCATGACGCGCGCGAATCATTCAAGGGCATCGGCTCTTGCAGCATCGCCGAGCCGGTCGCCGACCTGACCGCACTCAAACTTTGGTAATCCACAATGGCTAAATTCATCATTCCCGCCGACGCAAAGACTTGGGTGAAAACGACCGCCGACACCCATTTTCCAATTCAAAATCTACCAATTGTTTCCGGCGAATTGGACGAAGACGAAGGATTTATTGGAGTTGCCATTGGCGACGACGTGCTAAACCTGAGCGGCTGTCACGACGCCGGCTTGTGGCCGAAAAATGCCGCCACCCCTGAGTTTGATATCGCCGAAATGATGGATGCTCCGTCACCCGAAACTGTGCGGACGCTACGCCGCGCGGCTTTCGAACTATTGCGCGAGGATTCGGCTGTATTGCGTGATCACCCTGCCAAGCGCGACCGGCTTTTGGTGCCTCGATCCAAGGTCACTCTGCACTCGCCGTCGGTGCTGGGGGCGTTCGTAGATTTCTATTCCGGCATCCACCACGCGAGCAATGTGGGCAAGATGTTTCGGCCCGATCAACCGCCGCTGTTGCCCAATTATCGGTGGATTCCGATCGGCTACAACGGCCGCGCGAGCAGCATTCTCATGTCGGGCAGCGAAATCGTGCGCCCAAAAGGTCAAATGAAACCCGCCGATGGCGACCCGGTGTATGGTCCCACTAAGGAACTTGATTTTGAACTTGAGATGGGCTTTTTTGCGGGCGTGATGACCGACGTTGGCGAAACACTTTCGGTGTCCGAAGCAGAGGAATCCATCAGCGGTCTTGTCATCGTGAACGACTGGTCGGCGCGCGATTTTCAGCGATGGGAATATCAACCGCTGGGGCCATTCCTCGCCAAGAGCTTTGCCACCAGCATCAGCTTTTTCTTGGTCAGCCTCGACGCGCTGGAACCTTTCCGCATTGAGGGTATGGACCAAGACCCACAGCCGCTACCCCACCTGAAGCGCGGCCCCAAACAGCATTTCGATATCGAATTGCAAGTCACGCTGCAAACCGAACGAATGACCAAGCCGCAGGTCATTTGCCGCTCGAACACAAAATATCTGTATTGGTCGTTCGCCCAGCAGCTCGCCCACCAATGCAGCAACGGAACCCCAATCGAAGCGGGAGACCTTTACGCCAGCGGGACCATCAGTGGACCGGAACCTCACGAGTACGGATCGATGCTGGAGCTCACTTGGCGCGGCACCAAACCGCTGACCATGGATGAAACTGGCGAGACCCGGACGTTTTTGGAAGACGGAGACACGGTCACGATGTCCGCATGGGCGCAGGGCGACGGCTATCGCATCGGTTTTGGTGAAGTCAGCGGCCTCATCATCGAAGCGGAGGATTGACACATGCTCGCCATGATTGATGAAAGCATTGTTTTGTTCGTGGATTTTCAGCCAAAGTTCATGGCCACGATGCCAGATGCCGCGGCGGTTGTCTCCAGGGCCAACTTTCTGGGGCGCGTGGCACAACGGCTTGGCGTGCCGATCCTGGCGACCGAGCAATATCCCGAACGAATGGGTCAGAGCGATCCCAAGCTTTTCCAATCAATGGACGCGTTGCCGCTCGAATGCATCATGGCGAAGATGGAGTTTAGTGCGTTTCGCGCGCCGGGCATGAAGGAAGCGTTGCAAGCATTCGGCCGCCGGCAGGTGATCGTCGCGGGAGTGGAAACCCACATTTGCGTCAACCAAACGGTTCATGATTTGATCGATTCCGGTTATGCCGCAATATTGGCGACCGACGCAATCACGGGCCGGGGCGAGGAAGCGCGTGCGGGGGCGATCCGTCGCATGGTGGCTGCGGGCGCTATCGAAAGTCACACCGAGTCCATTACGTACGAGTGGATGGAGTCCGCGTCGAACCCAGCGTTTCGCGATATCCTCGGCATGGTCAAAGGCTGAAAACTCGGTGCCTATGCCAAACTAGATCAATTATTCACGTGAGAAAAGTCAATGCCGATCGTTTCTGTACGCATTCCGCAAATTGGTGAAGGTCTTCAAGAAGCTCGTCTGGTCGCTGTGCTCAAGCAACCGGGTGATCGCATCAAGCGCGACGAGCCCATCTACCAAATGGAAACCGATAAGGCGGTCATGGATGTCGAGTCACCCTACGAAGGTGTGTTGACCTCGTGGTCGGCGGTCCCCGATACGCTGCTGCCCATCGGCGGCGAAATCGCCAAGATGGAAGTCGCCGAAGGAACGCCAGAAATGGCCGCTGGGCATGGCCCTGCTCCTGCGCCAGCAGCGGCACCAGCTAGCGAGTCAACGACATCGAACATGGCGACCGTGCGGATTCCCATGATCGGCGAGGGCCTGCAAGAAGCGCGGCTGGTTGCCGTGCTCAAGCAGCCGGGCGACATGATCAAGCGCGACGAGCCGATTTACCAAATGGAAACCGACAAGGCGGTAATGGACGTTGAATCGCCGTTTGAAGGCAAGCTGGTTGAGTGGCTTGCGCCGGTGGACACCTTGCTGCAAATCGGGGCGGCAGTCGCCACCATGGAGGTCGGTCATCCGGTTGTTGATACGCCGGTCCACGGTGCTCCGGTCGCAGCCGCAACACCCGCCGCTCCAGTCGTGGCCGCGCCGGTGACGAGCGAGCGCCGACGCGATATCCCGCCTCGCACACGCGCCTATGGCAAAGAGAAGGGCTTGTCCGACGATCAATTGGCTACCATTCCTGCCCAGGGCAGCAAGCTCATGCCCGCCGACATTGACGCTTTTCTCGCTGGATCGGCACCTGTGGTCAAGCCATCGGGCAACTTTGACGAACGACCATTGGGTCAGAAGCAGCGCCTGCTTAGCTCGCGATTGCAACGCGGTTCACAGCTCGTAGTTCCGGGAACGATCACAGTGGCGACTAATTGGGAGCAGATTGAAGACGCCCGCGCGAAAATCAAAGCGAGTGGATCGGAATTCCAGCCAAGCGCGTTCACGATGTTTGCCTTTGCGGTGGCGCGAGCGCTTGCCGATTTTCCGATGTTCCGGTCGACTTTGGTCGGCGATTCCGTGCTGAGAACCTACCGCCACGCGAACTTGGGAATTGCGGTTGCGCTGCCAGGTGACGAACTCGTGCTCGCGGTCGTGAACGACGCCGACACCATGAACTGGAAGACATTCGCCGCGGCATGCAAGGCACAAATTGACCTCGCCCGACAAGGCACGGACCAAGCCAACGAGTCGGTCACCATCAGTTTGACCAACATGCAAGCGTTTGGCCTTTGCGATGCCGCGCCGGTTGTCGTGCCGCCAAGTGTGGCGACTTTGTTCCTCGGTGAGGTTTACAATGGTCTCGCTCAGGACACGCAAGAGCTTCAATTGCGACGCTATGTCAATCTCGCGTTGACCTTCGACCATCGCCTCATCAACGGTGTTGGTGCTGCCGAGTTCATCAACAGCGTAAAACGTAATGTGGAGACGATTCAAGAGGTTATGGGTCAGTGAAGCCGATCATCGGCATAACCGTCGAGAGCACGTTTGAGCCAAACGACGCTCGGTCGCGCGGCTCGTTGAGGTTGAATTACAACTACGCTGAGGAAGTCGCCAAGGCTGGCGGAGTCCCGATTTTGATACCTCCAACCGCCGATGCCGCCGAACTCGCAAAGATTTTGGATGGCTGGCTGATTCCGGGCGGCGCGGACATCGACGCCAAGCATTGGAACGAAGAGAATCACGAAGCGGTGGAATTGAGCGATGGCACCCGGTTTAGCATCGAGGAGCGACTTTTTGCCGCCGTGCCAGCAAACCTGCCAATTTTGGGAATCTGCTATGGGTGCCAGTTTGTGAATGTCGCCCACGGTGGGTCCTTGGAGCAACACATCCCGGACCGCACCAGCACCACCGAGCACAGCGGCGGAACCATGCAGTCCTACAAATTGGATTCAAAATCCAACCTGGCGAGCATTATTGGCACATCGGAGGTCGAGGGCAAAAGTTATCACCACCAAGCGGTGGGTCGTTTGGGTGACGGACTGCGCGTGGTCGGTCAGCATGATGATGGCACGGTCGAGGCCATCGAAAGCACGGGCGGTCGTTGGTTTGTTGGCGTGCAGTGGCACCCTGAGCGCACGCCGGACGATGATGCGACGAAAAAGCTGATGCGAGAATTCGTGAAGCAGGCGGCTGAATTCCAATCGAACCGAGGCTAACGCAAGCATGAAGTACTTGGTCAACGGTGAATCGACCGACTTATCTCCCGACCCTGGCGTGCACATTACGCGGCAGGGCGACCGTTGGCTCGTGCGCGACTCTGTGGATACGTATACGGCCGTGGCGGTCAAGGTGGGCACCAAAACGGTTATCAGCGCGCGCGGACAAGTTTTCGAGATTGAAAAAGAGGGCCAGCGGCGCGAAAAGGCTGGCGGAGGGGCCGCGCAAGGCACCTTCCTCGCTCCCATGCCCGGCCAAATCACAGACGTTTTTGTTGCGCAGGGGGACCAAGTAACCAAGGGTCAACGCCTGCTCGTTTTGGAGGCGATGAAAACCCAACAGCCGGTTGTCGCGCCGTTCGATGGCGTCGTCTCCGAGCTGCCGGTTTCAAAAGGGCAACAAGTTGCGGAAGGCGTAGTGCTCGTCAAAGTCGAGCCGAGCGCTTAATCGCGCTCGATCTGGTCGCAAAACTTGTCCAACAAACCCTCATAGCGCGCGGGATATACCCACCGTGCTTCGGAATGATTGCAGCCTTGGAACCATTCGATTTGACCCCGATCTCCGGCGGCGGCGACGTTTCGCCTCGCTTGATCAGGAAGCGCGAGCGTGTCCGAATCGCCATGGACAAACAGCATCGGAACCTGGATTTTCGCGACCGCTTCGGCGACATCAACCTTCCACGGGTTGATCGGCACAAAAAGGCGCGAAATCAGCGGCACTGGCAAAAGCAAGCCCGCCAAAACGCGGCCGCCAACAAAGTACCACCAGCCATTCACCGCGCTGATCAGTTGGGAATAGGCGGAATCAAAGATGATGCCGCGCACTCGCTCTGGTTGTTCGGCAACCGCGAAGGCGATCGCCGCGCAACCCATGCTCGAACCCCACAGCAAGATCGGCGCATTCGGCTCGCGCGTGCCAGCAAATGCAATCGCTGCCTCAACGTCGCGCCTTTCGTGTACGCCAAATCCGGTCCGCTCGCCAGAGCTACGGCCATGCGCCCGAAAATCGAAGAGCATGCAGGCGTAGCCACGTTTCCAAAGATGCAACGCGACCGTTGTGGGCTCGGACCGATTCATCATGTAGCCATGTGCGAGGATGGCGACACCGCGCGGATTTTCGCGGTGCATCCACCAGCCCCGCAAGGTTGTGCCTTGGTCGTTCGTGAATTCAATGTCTTCTTGCGGCGCCTCCAAGCTTCCTGGTGCCAGAAACAGCGGCGTTCGAAACGGATGAACGCTCACCCATACCGCGCCCAACAGCACCGCAAGATACAGCAGCACGAAAATGACTACGATGATGACGATGGGGCTCATGTACCGGAGATAAACGCCTCAACTTGTTGAATGAGTTTCTCGCGCGATGACTTTTCGATGTACATCATGTGCCCGGCTTCGAAGAACGCGAACTTGATGCGCTTGCGAGCCTCCTCTGGCAAATTCATGTGGCGGTAGCAATACTCGGCACCGAAAAATGGGCAGGCGAGGTCGTAATAGCCATAGCAGTTCAACACGCGCAGATATTTGTTTTGCACGAGCGCGGACCGCAAATCGCTACAAGTTTCAGGTATCTGCCCGTCGCCCTCAATCCATGGGTGCACGTTGCCACTCATCTTGTATTTCACGTCGGTCTGGAACTTGAGTTCGTTGGCAAAGTAATTTGTGATTGCCGACATGAATGGTCCAGTGATTTCGGTATCCGAGGGGTCAAACTCGTGCGAACCAGCGTTGCCGTTTTCGTTGGTGCCGGTCAAGCGCGCGTCAAACCTACCAGTGGTTTTGCCTTCGCTGCGCAAGAGTTCGGCAAAGAAATTGAACTCGCGGACTCGCATGTTTGATCTGGAGATAAATGTTTCACTAAGGCCGGTGAATCGGGCGAGTTTCTTGATGATGCTTGCTCGGTCTGCGGCAGGCAGTGCGTCCCCGAGAGCCAGCGCAGGAGCGTATTCCTTGTCGATGAAATTGATGCATTCCTCGATGGTTTTCGCCTTATCTTGCATGAGGTCGGCAGGCAACTTTTTGTGATAAAACGCGGTCGCCGTCATTGAGGGCAAAAAAGACATGTAGGGAATGTCAACATTTCGGCGTGAATCCAAGCAGATATAGTCCAAAACGCCCGAGATATTGATGAATCCGGCAATTGGCATTCCCGCGTCGTGGAGCGCATAAGTCAGCCCTGCGCCGCGGATGCCACCGTAGCTTTCACCCGCGATGTAAACCGGCGAGCTCCAGCGGTTCTCGGTCGTCAGGTACATGCGGCAGATTTCTGTGAACGCTTGAATGTCGCCCCGTACGCCAAAGAAGCGCTTGTTGTTGGGGTCGGTCACTCGGCTGTATCCGGTGCCTGGCGCGTCGATCATGACAACGTCCGTCGCGCGCAGCCACGTTTCGTCGTTATCCACAAACTCGAATGGCAAGGCAGGCATGGACCCGTCGTCCTTTAGCTTTGCTCGTTTGGGGCCGAGCGCACCCATATGAAGCCACAACGATGCTGAACCTGGCCCGCCATTGAACGCGAAGGTCACCGGGCGAGTCTTTTTGTCGGCTCCATCGGCGGTGTAGGCGACGAAAAATATCTGCGCTTCGGTCTTGCCGTCGTCGGACTTGATGGGCATGTACCCAGCGGTGGCGGTGTACTTAATCGTTCTGCCGCCGGCGTGCATCGAGTGGCTGGTGCGAACCCATGATGGATCGCTGAACGGCGTAGGCTTGGGCTGCATTTGAGCAGCAACGAGCACAGGCAAGGCGAGCAATGCAAGCAGTAGTGATTTCATATCGCCCCACTATACACCGAGGCGGCTAATTTGGTTGATCTCGCAAGGAGATGTGTTGCTCAAGGGACTCGGTGAGATTTTCCCAATCTTGCATGGCAGCCGCGATTTCGTCGAGAAGTGCACCATATCGGTGTGACATGGCAGTGATGTCGTCGGCTGGGCTGGGTGTCGCCATCTTTTGCTGCAGCGTGGAAAGCTCAGTTTCGAGTTGCGCCACACGATCTTCCGACATGCCGAGCTCGCGCTGGAGTCGGGTGATTTCTTTGCTCAACTCGCGTGGGGAGAGCGAAACGGTTAGTGCAGCGTGTTTGGTCTGAGACTGTGTGGGGCTGCTGGTTGTCGTCGCCGAGGCAGATTTTTGTAGGTGCCGCCGGTAATCAGTGAACGACCCGGGATAGATTCGATGCTCGTTGACGCGGATGTCCAGCGTGTGATCAGTCACTTGGTCCAAAAGCCACCGGTCGTGAGAGACCAAAATCAGGGTGCCCTGGAATGACTTGAGAACGTCTGCCAGTGCCTCGCGCGACTCCATGTCAAGGTGATTGGTGGGCTCGTCGAGTAGCAGCGTATTGGGCGCGAGTTGGGTGAGAACGGCAAGCTGCATTTTGTTTCGCTCGCCGCCGCTGAGGGTGCCGATCGGCCGGGTTGCGTCATCACCGCTGATGAGGAATCGTCCGAGCAAATTGCGCGCTGCCCCCAAATCCATATCCAGATCGAAATGCAGCGTGTGCATCGGCGTTTGGGTCGGGTCGAGCGTGTCGGCGTCTTGACTGAAATATCCGGGAGCCACGTTTGCGCCGAGCTTGCATTGTCCGCTCGCGGCGGTGGCTTTGCCCAACAAGATTTTCAGCAACGTGGATTTGCCCACGCCGTTGCAGCCAACCACCCCCCAGCGCTCACCATTGCGAACCATCCAATCCAAGTTTTGAAAGAGTCTTTGATCGCCAAACTGCATCGAAAGCTCTTCGCATTGGACGACGATATCACCCGAGCGTTTGGCGGTTTTGAACCCAGCGGCGATGCCTTTATCGGATTTTGGTGCGGCGATCGCCACCGCCTGTAGCTTGATCATCTGCTTTTGCCGCCCGCGCGCTTGGGCAGTGCGCTGGGAGTTCATGAACCGCCGAACGTATTCATCAAGCTTCGCGATTTGTTGTTGCTGCTTCTTGGCGGCTGCTTCTTGGCGGGCAAAATCTTCGGCTCGCAAACGCAAATAGGTATCGAAGGAACCGGGGTACGACTTTGTTTTGCCATCACGCAGTTCGACCACGCGCTCGCACACGTTTTGGACGAAAATTCGGTCGTGCGAGACCAGCAAGACTGCGCCGTGATAACCGCGGATCCACGATTCCAGCCACTCGGTAGCCTCCAGGTCCAGGTGGTTTGTGGGCTCGTCCAAAATGAGCAAGTCCGGTTCGCGCAGTAGCAATTTGGCAAGTGCAAGACGGGTTTTTTCGCCGCCGCTGAGCGAGCTAACGTCTTTATCGAACTCGGCTTCCTCGAAGCCCATTCTCTGCAAAACGACTCGGAAATCGGTCTCGATGGCGTACCCGCCGCCATCGATAAAGTGCTCTTGCAGCAGCGAGAATTCCTCAAGATCCTCGGGCGTTGGGCTGTGTTCGATGGTCTTGCTCAGCGCTTCCAGCCGCCGTTGCACCTCAACCATATTTGCTCGCGCCGATTCTGCTTCCTGCAAGACGGTGCGCCCATCTTGCAGGGATTGGTGTTGGCTCAAATATCCAACACTGGAGCCGCGCAACCAGTGGACCGAACCAGCGTCTGGCTCCAAATCGCCAGTCAAAATCTTGAGCAATGTTGTTTTGCCGCATCCATTGCGACCAACCAGAGCGACCTTTTCGCGCGCCTCGATTCTCAGGTCAACGCCGTCCAAAATGACCGTATCAGCAAAGCCTTTTCGGAGGTTGGCGATGGACAAGATCACGTAAAGATTGTACTTTGCCAGCGCGCCTCGATTAACCTTCCTTATACCGCTCGCCGCTGCGCAGTCAAATAGATGTAGTAGCGAACCATTAGCACGTTGAAAACATACTCGCCTGGCCGGTCACCTTGTCGAATCACGTTCAAATCGCGCATCCTACGTAGGAAATTGTCGAACGCTTTTTGTTGATCAGGGTTCAGCGATTGAATTATCTCCGAGCGCACGAAGGTGGTTGAGAATGGGTCATCAGCTCCAATTACATCTAGAATCGACTGGTATCGGTCGCTTCTCAACTCTTTGAAAACTTGCTGGTCCACAAACTTACGCCCTACGTCTTCGGCAGTTGCATTAGCAGCGCTAAACACATCCTCGGGATCAACAATGGAATCTCGGTCGATCCAGTAGGCCGAGTCTCCCAGCATCTGCATAATTTTGGGGAGTCCAGCAGAAAAATGGAGTAGAAGAGGTGCGGACGCTGGGTGGACGATCATGTCGCAGGAACGGAACGCGGAATCGAAAAACAGATTCATTTCAACATCTGTCATCTTTTCAACTTGGATGACGTCAAAAACTCGATCGACCGGCTGGTGCCGGCTGATCATCTCGCGCCGTTTATCCTCGGTGCCGCAAAGTGCCAATAGGAGTGGCAAAGGCTTGGCTTTTACACCGTTCTCGTCAACAAAGCTTTTTAGAAACTGCGCGAATGCGGGGTCACTTGCAATTCCGTTGATTTCATCAAGCACAACGAAAAGGCCAGCCACTCCTTCGCCATGAACACGTTGGAAAATCTCGTCAAGGAAGCCCAGCATTCCTTGCGGTGATGAAAAACTCGGGGCATCCGCCTTTAAGTTCTGCAGGTTAATTTTGAAACCGAACAACTGCTGCTCGCCGACGTATCTTGCGAGGAAGTTGCGTACCTTGTCACCAATTGCAGTGTCTTGCCCTGTCGCGGTCAGCGTACACTCAACGACGCGAACCGCCACGTCTTCTAAGGTCTTGCAGCCACCCAGAGTCACGTAAATTGGCAATAGTTTGTGCTCGCGCTCGGCAAGCTTTTGAGTGTAATTTATCAGCGAGCTTTTGCCGATTCCATATTCGCCTTGAATAAACATTGTCACGGGCTTGCCAGCCGACACTTGGCCCGCGCCGCGACGCAAAATACGTTCGACAAGATCGGATCGCCCCACGAAATACTCCACAGGTACTGGTTGCCCAGGGAAAAATGGACTCCTGCTTTTTGCGATCTCATCCACATTGTGAGTATGACCCATCGAGTTGATTCTGATGGACGCTCGACACTAGCCGTGCACGATCGTTCAATGGTCACTCATGGTCACATGCATCGCTGGCGGGGTATGATTTTGTTCCGCGCCGGGGTGGCGGAATGGTAGACGCGGCGGTCTCAAACACCGTTGAGCTTAAACTCGTGAGGGTTCGAGTCCCTCTCCCGGCACCATCGTTCTTTGCCGGGACCCAAGGCCGGCACCACCTATCTTTGCCGGGACCTGCGGCCGGCACCACCTTTCTTTGCCGGGACCCAAGGCAAGCACCATAATTCTCGGATCACAATTCTCCTTTAGCTGCTCACTATGCTAAAGTTGTTGCCGAGAACTATGACTTGCACTAACCGTCTGGACAACATGCAAGGCACGAATCACCAGTTTGCGCAGCTCGCTGAGAGCCTTGTTGCCGAAGCATTTGTCAAATTTCCACTCGCGCGGCCAGTTGTCGTTCAATGGCGGCAATACCGAACGACCGCGGGCATGGCGGACTATCGCGACAACGCAATTCTGCTGAGCAGGTCCCTGATGACCGATGAAGATCGGCTAAAGGACACGGTGCTGCACGAATATGCGCACTTGCTGGCGTTCCATCGTGCGGGCCGAGCCGGTCGCGGTCATGGTGCTGCTTGGCGTCAAGCAATGGCTGATCTCGGTCAATCGCCGTCGGTGCGACACACGTACTCCTGCACCCGAAATACACAAAGGCAATTCGTCCACTATGAGTGCGCGACGTGTGGCACGCGCATCGTCCGAAATCGCCGCTTGCCCAAACGCCGAATCTACCTGCACACTGGATGCGGGGGGCGCATTCGATTTGTGGGCCTCGAGACCCGACCATCGTAAAATAGGGGAAGCCATGTGGATCGCGACCGCCGAGCGCATGAGAGAAATTGACCGGCTGGCAGTTGAAAAATACTCGATCAGCATCGACGATTTAGTACAGCGAGCCGGAAAAGCTGTGTTTTTAGCGGCGATGCAAGTACTCGCTGGCCGGAATTCGGTGCTTGTGGTCTGCGGAAAGGGCAACAATGGTGCCGATGGATTGGTCGCGGCGGCGTTGCTTGCGCGTGCCGGTTGCGCCGTAGAGTTGGTCTTAGCTTGCGACCCGGACGAACTGGGAGCGCGAAACCTGGACTTGCTGCAAGCATGCAGCGAAGCAATTGTCACGCCCTTGCAAGGTCCGATTTCTGAGTTATCCCTTAAGCCTCAATACGATCTGATCATCGACGCCATTTTGGGCACGGGAGCATACGGTGCACCTACGGGGAGGGTGGTGCAGGCCATCGAGATGATCCGGTCCATCGACGCAGAGGTCCTGTCGGTCGACATTCCCAGCGGCATTGACGCGAATTCGGGTGCTGCAGCGGGACTAAATGTTGTCGCAAACAACACGATCACGCTCGGGCTCCCCAAGCGATTTTTGTTTCTCGGCGAAGGCGCGCAAGCTTGCGGAAGTTGGTCGCTTGATGAATTGGGCTTTCCGGCAGAACTGCTTTCCGAACCCACCGGCATATGGTTGATCGAACAGCGGGATGTTGCCCGCCTGATGCCCATTCGAACCAAGCGCGCGCACAAGGGCAGCGCAGGCAAGTTGCTCATCGTAGCGGGTAGCGATGCGATGCCGGGTGCGGCGGTGCTCGCGGCGATGTCGGCGATGCGTGCCGGTGCGGGGCTGGTGACGGTCGCTTCGTCACCGGAAGTGTGCCGCGCCGTCTCGCATCACGTGCCCGAGGCCATTTTGTTGCCGCTGCAACCCGCAGATGCAGCGGGCCAAATTTTGGATGCTCAAAGCCGGGTTGATGCGGCCGTGTTTGGACCGGGTTTGGGGTTGCACGATTCGGTAGGGAATCTGTTGGCTGAGGTTTGGCGCGAGTGGCGATTGCCTTCGGTGATCGACGCGGACGCACTGACCTGGGTTTCTCGTGGAGTGAGCCTGCCCAAATGTTGTGTTCTAACTCCGCATCCGAGCGAAATGGCTAGACTCCTTGAAACAGCGACTGCTCAGATCGAATCGGATAGGTTTCTCTGGGTGCGAACGTGCACCGAGAACTTTGGTCAAACCAGTTTGCTTAAGGGCGCATCAACGGTTGTTGCGGAGCCTGGCGGAATCCTGCGCGTCAACCCCACCGGAAACCCCGGCATGGCCACCGCGGGAATGGGAGACGTGCTGTCCGGAGTGATTGGCGCGCTGCTGGCGGCGGGGCTGTCGCCATCGGATGCGGCAACCGTCGGCGCATATTGGCACGGCGCAGCAGGCGAGCTCTGCGCAAAGGAAATTGGCGCGATTGGCTATCTTGCGAGCGATGTAGCGTCGAGATTGCCCCAAGCGCGGGCTAAAATCAGGTCATCGTGCGAAAACCGTTAGCAACCTATACCGTTGGACTCCTTTTTACTATGTTGCTTGCTGGCTCAAGTTGGGGCCAAGTGAAGCTGACTTTTGAAACCGAGTCCGAGCGGCGCATTTGGGTGAGTTCTCCCGAACCCGATCAAAAGGAGTTGGGTGTGCTCTCGAAAGCCAAGGACTATATGGTGCCGGTTGACGACCTGGCTAAAGGCACGGTCATCAAGGTCCTGGATGTGGAGTCCAACAACGTCGCCGTGAAATCTGTGAAGGATGCTGGCGCGAATTGGGCCGTCAAGGCAACCGATTTCACCCGCTTAGGAAAGGTGCAGGTGGTCAGCTTCGACGAATCGCAGCACCCACTAGCGGTGACGGCAAACTTGAAATTTGGCAGCGAGGCGGTCACGCTCATTTTGGACAACTCAGGCGCAGGAGCAAAGGTATTTGGCGCGCCAGCTGGCAAGGTTATCGCGACGTGTTCGTACCTGGATGGTGACCAAACCAAGGCGGGACCCACTGTCACGTACGATTTTCAGACAAAACGAGCGATGAAAGAAATGGTTGTCGGCCTGATCATCGCGGGAAAGCCCGTGCAACCCGCCGCCGCGAAAAAGGAAGAAGCTGCAAAACCAAAATCGGAGAACGGCGCGGAGCCGAAGGCGGAACCAACGTCAACCAGTTCCACAAACCCGCTCACGTATCTCGTCGTGCTCGCCGTCGGTGCTGGATTGGTCTACGCAATCTTCAAGTTTTTGCCCCAAAAGCGGCAACTGATCGAGGATCAACTCGCAAAAGTTGGCGTCAAACTGCCCACGGACGAGCCGCTTGCACCCGATCCTGTGCCCGTTGCGCCAAAATCTGCACCGGTCGAAAAAATCTTGCTTGACCCAGCCTTCGAACCCGATCCCGTGGTGAGCACTGCCTCGGCAGTCAGGAATCCGCGGCTGGTCGCAGACGATGGTAGCATTTTGCTCTTGACTGAGGGATCGATCGTGGTTGGTCGCGAAGAGGCACCCGATGTTACGCAAATCGCTGACCAAACGCTGAGCCGACGCCATGCAGAATTTCAGCGATCGGGCGACCAAGTGACCATTCGGGATGTCGGCAGCACGAACGGCACCTACCGAAACAATCAAAAGTTGGGTGATTCGCCGGTCGCGCTGGTGCCTGGCGACACCATTCAATTTGGAGCGGTGCGATACCGATATGAGGTGTAAATGATAGGCCGAATTTTCTTCCTGATGGTCGCGGGCGCAACGGGTGGCTTGATCGCATGGGCACTGACCGAACCTGGCGCGCCGAAGAACATCTTCGACGACGCGGCCTGGTCAGTATTCCAGCGCAATTTTGCGATGGCGGCCGGATCGATGATCGGCGGCCTTGTAGGTCTCACTTCAGGCCTGTATCAAGGCTCCAAACGTCACGCGATCAATGGTTTGGTGGCTGGCGCGGTTCTCGGGTTGCTGGTCGGCCCGGTCGGCGTCAACTTGGGATCGGCAGTTTACAATGCGGTCGCTGGCCCAGCGCGTGGTGTTGCGGGTGTTGGATTTGTCGTGGACGCGGCGGCGCGTTCGGTTGGCTGGGCGATCTTTGGTGCGTTTTTGGGTTGCGCAGAGGGCGCGGTTGGTCGTAGCTTTAAGCGGGCCATTCAAGGCTCAATTGGTGGCCTCATCGGCGGTGCGATCGGCGGCATTGGATTCGTTTTGGCCTCGCAGGTCATGGCGGCGATGGCGACACCCGGTGCTGGAACTCAGGAGGTCGGAATCGCCGGTCGCGCGGTCGGATTGATCTGTCTCGGTGGCGGAATCGGCTTGATGATCGGGCTTGTGGAGAGTGTCGCGCGGCGCGCATGGATTCGACTCGAACTGGGCCGCAACGAAGGAAAAGAGTGGTCGCTGGACAATCCCACGACGGTGATCGGTCGCAGCGAACTCGCCCACGTGCCGCTCATGGGTGATTCGGCTGTCGCACCCGAGCATGCCTGCATCCAGGCGCACCGCGGTCAATACTATTTACGCGATTTGGGTTCGCCAGGGGGAATCACGCTGAACGGTCAGCGCGTGAGTGAAAGCATGTTGACGAGCGGCGATTCGATTACCATCGGCTCGTTTCGGCTGACTTTTCTGCTGAAGGGCGGCCAATCTCCGCGAGTGAGCGCCCCGATGGCTGCGCGGCCCGTCGAAATGACGAACCAAGTCGCGCCGGTCGGAGTGTCCAGCGCGACAGTTCAGATGCCAGCGCAGACGTCCGCGCCTGCTCTAGTCGCGCTCAATGGGCCCCTCGCTGGGCAACGGTTCCCGGTCAATACGGCGCTGGAGTTGGGTCGCGAATCGGTTTCGGTTCCGCTTGGGTTCGATTCGATGGCTTCGCGGCGTCATGCGGCGGTTACTCCGAGTTCCATGGGCATCGAAGTGGTCGATTTAGGGTCCACCAATGGCACGCTGGTGAATGGGTCAAAGATCCAGGCCGCGCTCATTCGCGTGGGAGACCAGCTACAAATTGGTTCAACGATATTTCGCGTTGAGTCATAGTTGGGCCAAAAATGCGTCAATAATGTTGATATGAGCCAAAGTTCTTCATTTGATCCGAATCGTACGATGCTTTCGGGAGCGGACCCGATGAAGACCCAGGCGATGGCTGCGGCTCCCGGTTTTGATCCGAATCGCACCAGCGCGATGGCGGCCGCCCAATTGCCCAACACCGGCATAACGACTTCGATTCAAGCAACCCGCGAAGCCACGATTGCAAACGGTCCGGCCAGGGAGCAATTCCTACTCGAAATTAGCGCGGGAACCGGCATCGCTTTGCCAGGTGCGGGCATCAGCGGAACGCGAACTCCACTCAACCTGTGTTTGGTTATCGACCGGTCGGGTTCGATGGAAGGATTGCCGCTGGATTACGTCAAGAACGCCTGTCAGTATGTGGTGGACATGCTTTCGCCGCAAGACACGCTGAGCATCGTCACGTTTGAAGAGATGGTTGACGTGTTGATGCCGCCACAGCGCGTAACGAACAAACAAGCTATTAAGGACGGGATCATGCGGCTGCAAGCGGGCAACACGACCAACCTTTCTGATGGCCTATCGCTCGCGCTTTCGCAGCTTTCGATGGCGAATGAATCAGGGCGCGCGACGCGCATGGTCGTTTTCACCGATGGCGAGCCGACCGCTGGAATCAAGGATTTTGGTCAGCTCGTACAAATCGCTGCGGACGTCAAGGCGCGCGGCGTTTCGGCGACATTTTTGGGTTTCGGTTCGGAATACAACGAGGAACTGCTCGCCTCGATGTCCAAAAAAGCGGGCGGCAACTACTACTATATCCAGCGCCCCGAGCTTATTCCGGAAATATTCCGCGCAGAACTTGAAAAGCTCCTAAGCGTGGCCGCAACAAACGTTCGGCTTGAGGTCAGTTTGGCGCGATGGGTTAACCTGAAGGCCGCGACCGGGCACAATATTCCGCCTTCGGAGCGATCCTTCACCCTGACACTCGCCGATGTCGAGCGCGGTGCGAGCATCGAGCAAGTTTTTGATTTTGAATTTCCCAATCACCCACTCGGCGAATATCGCATCGCGGCGGCAAAGCTGATCTATGACGACGCGATCGCGGGGAATACGCAAACCGTGGACGTTGACTTGTTCATGGAGTTCACGGCAGACGCGGCAAAATATGGCGCCGAGCGCAACCCACGTGTGGTGAATGCCGCCAATGTCGCCGCGGCGTCGCGAACAGTGGAAAGAACCATCATGGGATTGAAGACGGGGCAACTGACGATGGCGGCAGCGGTGAGCGACCTGCAAAAAACCCAAGCGCTGCTCATCTCCGATGGTCGGCAATCGGAGGCCCAGGAAGTTACCTTGGCCCTGCGAGCAATACAGTCAGGCGATGTAGGACAAGCCGAAAAAACATTGATGGGCACAATGGTTCAATTGGACCAAGGCAAGAAGTCGTCTTCGTAAGTCTCGAAAAGTTCGCGGGGAGCCGGGTCCGATTTTGTGGTAACACTCATGGCGAGGTCCACGTATGCCAGAAGTTGCCGAATTTTTTGACGCTGTTAAGGCGGGTGATCGACAAAAGGTCATCCAGCTTTCCGCGAGCATGCCCCACGTGCTGAGCGCGCGAGACCAAAACGGTAGCTCGGGCGTCCAGATTGCCTGTTATTTTGGCCACCCCGAAATCGGCGAGCTACTCGCGGCGCGCGGCGAGCAACTCGACATTTGGGATGCATGCACCGTCGGCGAAATCGATGTTGTTCGTTCTTGGATCATCGGCAAAGTGCAGACAGTGAACGAATGCTCCCAGGATGGCTTCTTGCCGCTATGCTTGGCGGCTGCGTTCGGCCATGCTGAAATCGTGGAGACCTTGATCGAAGCAGGGGCTAATCCTAATTTGCGAAGTAAGGCGCTTGGCCGGGTAGCGCCACTCGATTCCGCCATCTACTCGCGAAACGCGCGCATCGCGGATTGCTTGCTGAGGGCGGGCGCAGACCCCAACTCGCCCCAGGATGGCGGCTTCTGCCCCTTGCATGGCGCGGCTCAGCACGGCGACGTTGCCCTCATTCAGCTCTTGCGACAATTTGGAGCTAAGACGAACGCGGTTACGGACGAAGGGAAGACTCCCGCCGATCTCGCCATGGCCGGCGGGCACGCGGCGGCAGCCGACGCTCTGGCATAGAAAGCGCACATTTTGGGTCGCGGATCACGTAGCATAAGCTATGGACTCTGAACGCATAGAATCCTTGTTTCGCCGCTTGCGCGAATGCGGGCCCGATGGCGATCCAAAGTTTGATAACCATCTCGCCGCCTTGCGCGACGAGCTGATGCGGTTGGGACGCGACGCCGCCGAACAGGAAAAACTTCTCGCGGAATACGAAGAGGCATACACCAAGCTCACCCAACCCGCGAACAAGATCGGCGTGTTTTTGCGCTTTTTGGACAAAGGTAACGTGCTCATCGCGCTTGGTGACGGCGAGTTTGTATCAATTCTTGATCCCAAGCTTGATGCGTCAGATTTGCAGATGGGCAGCCGGGTGATGCTGAACGAAGCCTATGCGGTTGTGGGAATTTTGCCCGCCCACGAATCGGGAACGCTATTCAAAGTCGCCGATGTTCTGACCGAAGATCGGCTGCGCATTTCCACCGATGCGCAATCCCAATCGGGCCGTATCGTGTTTCGCGGCGAGCGCATTCGCGATGCCGAAATTGTGCGCGGTGATGAAGTCCGGCTTGAATTAACTGGTCGCGTCGCGGTCGAGCATGTGCCGCAATCCGAGGTCAAAGACTACTTTGTCGAAGACGTTCCAGAAGTGCCGTGGACAAGTATCGGCGGGCAGGAAGAAGCGCTGAAATTGGTGCGTGAAACACTCGAACTGCCGCTGGTGTATCCCGACCTCTTTGCAAAATTTGATAAGAAGCCCGTGAAAGGAATTTTGCTGTACGGCCCTCCGGGGTGCGGCAAAACGCTGATCGGCAAAGCCATCGCCTTCAACCTAGCGAAAGATTATTCCGAGCGAATGGGGCGCCCGGTGCGCGAGTATTTTATGCACATCAGCGGCCCCAAGATTCTGAATATGTGGTTGGGTGAAACCGAGCGCATGGTGCGCGAGATTTTTGAGACGGCCCGTAAGCGCGCGAAAGAAGGCCGCCTGGTTGTGATCTTCATGGATGAGGCCGAAGCCATTTTGAGGACCCGGTCCAGCGGGCGATGGTTGAACATCAGCAACACGGTGGTGCCGCAATTTTGCGCCGAAATGGACGGCTTGATTCAAATGGAAAATGTGGTCCTCGTGCTGACTTCCAACCGACCCGACTACATCGACCCCGCCATTTTGCGCCCCGAGCGAATTGATCGCAAGGTCAAGATTCGCCGTCCAGATCGGGCGGCCGCCAAGCAGATTTTGTCGATCTATATTCACGCGGGTCTGCCGGCCGACCCCGAACTGATCGCCCAGCACGATGGTGAACCTGCCTGCGCTCGCCTGGCGCTCATCGAGGGTGCGCTACAACACCTTTGGCGCGAAGAGAAGGGCACTGAGTTTTTGAACCTATATCGCCGGGATGGTTCGAACGAAATCCTTCATTTCCATCATTTGGTGAGCGGCGCGCTGCTCAAATCCATCGTCGATCGGGCGAAGGATTTTGCGATTCAGCGCGCGATTGGAGAGCCGACGGTGGACCACGGTATCCGCTTGCAGGACATGTTTGACGCGATTGACGCGGAATTTCGCGAGAATGAGATATTCCCCAAGACCGATGTCATGGAGGATTGGCTCAAGCTGATTGATGTGGACCCCGAAACCGTCGCAAATATTCGTCCGATTCGGCCCACAGACTCCGATAATTGGATGAAGAAGACGGTGATTTAGGTTCAATCGAATGGGATTGGGTCGCGAATCGTCTATAATATTGCGAGCAACCATGCTGAACCTCTTTCCCGCGCTGATCCTGCTAATTTTGCAGGGGCACACTGGCTCTTCGGATAGCCAGTTGCTCGCGCGTTTGCTTGCATTGCAGGCACAAAGCCCCGCAATAGCGCTTGCGTTAGGTGAGCGCGCGCCGGAAGGTATCTCGCCATCGGCTCTGCCGGGATTGCATGCGGTCGGCCCGATTTGGTTTAGCTTGTTTGGTGCGGAATCGCGCGCCACTGAGGCGGTTGTGGATGCTGAATCGACGCCGCAAGCGTCCGTTTTCGGTGCATGTGCGGCTAAGTTGCCGCAGGATCCACGCTCGGCGCCGACGAATTACCGCGACGGACCCGCGGCTGCCTGAGTCCGGCGGCTGGGACTCCGGGCCCGTTCAACTCCATTCCGCTTGTCTTATCCATCGCCATGTATGGTAGAGGATTCCAGGTATTTTCACCTGCATTAAACACGAAGATTTTTGATCCATGTTACAACTTTTACGCAAACTATTTGACACCAGCGATCGCGATGTGAAAGCGATCATGCCCACCGTAGAACGCATCAACGCACTCGAAGAAACGGTTGCCGCGCTATCAGATGATGAAATTCGGGCGAAGGCCACGGTCTGGCGCGAACGGATTCAGAGCGGCGTATCGCTCGAGTCGTTGCTTCCAGAAGTATTCGCGGTTGTTCGCGAAGTGAGCCGCCGAACGTTGGGAATGCGCCAATTTGACGTCCAGTTGGTTGGCGGCGTCGTCTTGCACCAGGGACGCATTTCAGAAATGAAGACTGGTGAAGGTAAGACGCTTGTTGCGGTCGCTCCCATGGTGCTGAATGCGCTCACTGGGCGAGGCGCGCACTTGGTCACCGTCAACGACTACCTGGCTCGACGCGACGCCACTTGGATGGGACCGATCTATCACTTTTTGGGTCTGAGCGTTGGCGTCATTCAGGGCCAGAGCGTGGACAGCGACGAGTTGGGCGGCAGCTACATTTACACTCCGGGCGCGGATCACGAGGATCCCCGCTACATGAACTTGACTCCCTGCAGCCGCCGCGACGCCTACCTTTGCGACATCGTCTACGGCACCAACCACGAGTTCGGCTTTGACTATCTGCGCGACAACATGGCCTACGAAAAGGACCAACTGGTCATGGCGGAATTGCACTTTGCGATCGTGGACGAAGTGGACTCGATTTTGATCGACGAAGCGCGTACGCCACACATTATCAGCGGCCCCAGCCATGACGACATCAGCCAGTACAAGATCGTTGACCAGGTCGTTCGGCAATTGCAGCCCGAAGTGCACTACACCAGCGACAAGAAAAATCACAGCGCGAGCTTGACCGAAGAGGGCATGGACGAGGTCGAAAACCTAATGGGTATCGACAACATTGCGTCCGATCCCAAGCTGTTCCACCACGTCAACGCCAGCGTGAAGGCCTATGCGCTTTTCGACCGCGATGTTGACTACGTCGTGCGCGCCGGCGAGGTCGTAATCGTTGACGAAAACACCGGACGTATGATGTTCGGCCGACGATTTAGCGATGGCTTGCACCAAGCTTTGGAGGCAAAAGAAGGCGTCCAGATTCAGCGTGAGAGCCAAACCGTCGCGGTGATTACATTCCAAAATCTGTTCCGCTTGTACGAGAAATTGGCGGGCATGACAGGTACCGCGAAAACAGAAGAGGACGAGTTCCGAAAGATTTACGGCCTGGACGTTGTGACGATCCCGACCAACCGTGACATGCGCAGAAAAGACAACGACGACGTTGTTTACAAGACTGCAGAAGGCAAGTGGCGCGGTATCGCAGCGGAGATTTTGCGGGCGCACACGCGGCAGCAACCGATGCTTGTGGGAACCAGGTCCATCGAAATGTCTGAAGTCGTGTCGGCTCGGTTGACCTCGGACATGTTGCAGAAGTTGGTCGTGGCGATGCACCTCAATTTTGTCGCTGAGAACGGCAAGGGCCTCGCAAGAGACGCCAAGCGCAACATCCAAAGCATCGTTTGGAAGCCGCTCGACGAAGTTACGATGGAAGCGCTCAAGAGTGCCTGCCAAGAGGCCAAAATTGCGCTCGATCCGCTAAGCGAAGAGCACCGCGTTTGGTTCTTTGAGCAACAAGGATTGGCGGCGAGCGACGAATACATCGAAACCTACAACGACTGCTTGCGGCATGGCATTCCTCACAACGTCTTGAACGCCAAGTACCACGAACGCGAGGCATTGATTATCAGCGAAGCGGGCCGCAAGGGCGCCATCACGATCGCCACGAACATGGCGGGTCGCGGCGTTGACATCTTGCTTGGTGGTCGTGTGGCAGACGCGATCATCAACAAGGCTCGGCACGACGAAGAGCACGAGGACGAGGAAGCCGTCGCCGAAATGTACGCGGAGACCTACGCGAGCTTCCGCCGAGGTGGAAAGGAGCGCGCCGCTCCGCCGCTACCGCTGGATGATCAAGAGCGGCGAGGGCTCGCCGAGCAGGTTCGCGAAACAGGCGGTTTGTACATTTTGGGTACCGAGCGCCATGAAAGCCGGCGCATCGACAACCAGCTTCGCGGCCGTGCTGGTCGACAGGGCGACCCTGGCGAGAGCAAATTCTTTGTTTCGCTGGAAGACACCTTGTGGAAGATCTTTAATGCGAAGATGCTCGAAAATCCGATGCTCAAGGCTTGGCCGCCAATGGAGGAAGTCAAGGCTGGTTTCTTGAGCGGCATGATCTTGAAAACCCAAGAGCGCATCGAAAACCACTTCTTTGAAGCCCGAAAGCACGTTCTGGAATACGACGACGTTTTGAACTCGCAGCGCGAGCACGTCTATGGCATGCGCCGCGCCGCGCTTTTGGGCGCAGACGTCACCGACGACATGATTCGGGGCCTTGATGAAGTTATTGATGAGGAAGTTCGAGGCGGCTACGTCATGGACGAAACCGGTCACCAAGTCTTCGATTTCGCCGGCGTTTTTGAGAGCGTGAACACGATATTCCCGCTCATCGACTACGCGACATTGCAGGATCTGGAAGAGGCGGGGCCTGGCGGCGTCGCGGAACTTCTCAAGGGCTTTGCGCATAAGGCGTACGAGACCAAGCGCGCGGCCGTCGGCGACGAGGTCATGATCATGCTTCAACAGAAGATCATGCTCCAAGCGGTTAACGACAAGTGGATGGAGCACCTGCAGATCATTGAATACATCCGCGAGGGAATCAGCTTGCGCGGGTATGGCCAGGTGGATCCGCTGGTCGCCTACAAACGCGAAACTTTCGACCTGTTCCAAAACACACTGCGCGCGATTCGAGATACGATGGTTCGATTCTTGTTCCGCGCTCAAGTTCAAATCGAGCAGCAGTTCAACGAATCGGAAGCCGAAATGGCAGCATTGCTCAGCGAAGGCGGACTGGACTCCGACGAAAGTGGAGCAAGTAAAGGAGTCTCGGCGAGCCACACTGTTGGCGAGTGGCCCGACAATGTTGATCCACGGCGGGTCAGCCGAAACGACCCGTGTCCGTGCGGTAGCGGTAAGAAATTCAAGGCATGCCACTACGCCAATTTCCGCGCGCAGGGCGTTATTTAAGGCAAGGATTGAGCCATGAAACTGGGCCGCCAACGCTTCTTGTTGGGAGTTTTGGCGGCCTCATTGTTGCTCGGCTGTGATCGCGGTGTCGATCCGTTGCCCGCACCCAGTTTGCTACTCATCGGCGACTCGCGTGTTGACGAGTGGCCTGTCGAAGGGTTTACCGGCGGCTGGCACGTAGCAAGACGAGGCCTGCCGGGCGAGACATCCATCGGCGCGTCAAGCAGGCTGGGCGATCTCATGCGCGAACTGAAGCCGCAAAAGGTCGTCATTTTCACAGGGGTGAACGACCTAATCCCGGTGGGTGGATATCCCGAGCAAAAGGACGAACTCGTGGACGGCGCGGTTGATGCGATCGCGGGAATGGCGACCAAGGCCGAATCGCAGGGCGCCGACGCATTGGTGATTTGTGTGCTGCCGGGAAGCCATCGAGCCGAGAATCGCGCGTCCGTTTGGAACCAACAAGTCGAGCAAGCCGTGCGCGAGCTTAACGCTAAATTGGGCTCGAAGCTGGGTAGCAAGTTTCTTGATGTTCGACCAGAGGTGCTCGATGCGGATGGCTATTTGAAGTTTGACTTGACGCGCGATCACTTGCATTTGAATTCGGCGGGATATGCAAAGCTGACGGCAGCGGTCATGAAAAAGCTGGGTCCACCGTCACCGAAGTGAGGCAGACCCAGCTTAAATTGTTGCAGGCTTCAGCTTAGGCCTTTTCGGCTTTGGCTTTAGGCTTGGCGGCAGCTGCTTTCTTGGGTGCGGCAGCCTTTTTGGCGGCTGGCTTTGTTGCCTTGGCGGGCTTTTCAGCCTTCGGAGCCGCAGCGCTTGTGGTGCCGAGTTTGTTGGCGGCCTTCATGACTCGCGACTTGCGGCGCGCAGCTTGGTTCGGGTGAATGACTCCGCGCTTGGCGGCCTTGTCGAGCGCCTTAACCGCGTTGACAACTGCGTCCGGGCTCGCGCTTTCGGCTCTAGCCTTCTTGACATAGGTCTTCAGCGAGGTTCGAATGCCCTGGTTGACCTTTCGGGCCTTCGCGTTTCGGCGAAGGTCTTTCTTCATTGATTTGATATTGGCCATGGTTAAAGTACTGGTATACGCCGGTTCGACTTGGCGCCAAGGTTCAATGATACCTTGAATCTAGGCGCCAATCTCAACTGTTTGTGGTTGCGCGGCTTACTTCTTGATGATGAATTTGCGTTTTGTCTTGTCGAATCCTTGTTCGTTCTTCTTGCTATCGTAGTGCCAAACCGGCGATCCGGATCGCTGATAGAAGCATGCATAGCTACTGAGCAACGAGGCAACGAGCCGTCTGGTGCTGCGCCGAATCACGTTGACTTCCCAAAGAATGGTCAAGAAGTCGGCGCCCTTTGGCCAGTGCGACATGACTTCTTGCAGGATTTGCAGGGTGGACATGCCTTCGCTGCGCGCCTGGATATTGCGCAACTCTTCCATGCGTTGGGACGTGATGAATACGACGGGGTCGGTTTGCTCCAGCCACTCGAACTCGAAAACGTTTGCCTTCGGAGTTTTGGTGAGGCTGAATACAGCACCGCTTTCGACCGGCTGCTCGAAGAACCAGTCGATCAAGTTGAACATCAGCCGAGCTTCCATATTCGCCCAGACTTGGAGTTCGCGGCCCGTGGAATCGACAAAGATCATCTCCTGAATTGCTGGGTCGGAATCGAACCAGCCGCCGGGAATTTGGCACAGCGGGAAAGTTCCCAGTTCGCGGTGAATCGGCTTGAGCACCAATCGAAGCTGGTCGGCTTGCTGCTTTGGCGCGGGCAAAATGTCCTCGTCCAAAACATCCGAAGCCAGCGGGTGGGTCAACAGCTTTCGGAGCGTTGAGGTCAAGCCTTCATCCGAAAGCTCGGCGTCAACCAGTTCGCCTTCTTCATCCCGGAAGTCTGTTTGAACGTACTGGAAGAGTTCGGGAACTGTAGTCACGTACTCAGGCGCGACGCCAACCTTGTTGAATCGATCGCCGCCAACCCATGCGATTTCGGATTGCGACCTCAGCGCCTGCATGATGTTGGCGAGGTCGTCGGGGAAGGTTTTGACGCTCGGCGTGATCTCGTAATAGTCTTCGAGCAGCTTGGTCGCGGTTATCGACTGGTCGCTCGCAAGAATCTGCTTGACCATCTTGGTGACATCAGCGGACTTGATTTCGATTGGCGCGGCGTCTTCGACTTCGACGCTTGGTGCCAGTTTCTCGGCGAGCTTGACCGCGCTAGAAATCCAGGATTTGGCGTCTTGCTCGGTAGTCAAGGTGCCATCGGGTCCAAAAACGTAACCTGGCAGCGACAGCAGAGTCGAGTTGAATGCGCGCCAATCATAAAGCTGGGGCGAGTGCGGCGCTTGTGGGTTCAAATTCAGCCAAGCGATTGCACCAAAAACGCGGATGTTTACGGGGGCGACGCCGGCGAGGGCCTTAGCCACAGCAGCTTCCGATTTCCAGTCAACACCCTTCAATTTGGCTTCTACGGCCGAGATTTCCTCTTCGGTGACCCGATTGAGGGCGAATGCACGTTCAACGGTTTCCGAACTCGCGGCAAAGACCCAGCTTTTGAGGGCGAGCGAGTGGTCGCCGATCATGAACGCTTCGTGATCCGTTGCGGCGAACCTGCGCACGGTGTATTCAGCGGTAGCCTCGTCCATGTGGCGAGCGTGACAAAGTTCGGTCACGACGAGGTTGATCGGCACTGGGCCGCCAAATCGGTCCAAAAGGGTGCGGATGGCTTGGGCGAGCGGGCGACCTTCGGAATCCACGCGGGCGGCGGGCACCCATCGACGCTCGACATAGGCGAACTTGTCGGCATTGCTGGCGAGCAAAGAGCGCACGGCTGCCAATCCGATGCCATGGGATTGGAGCGAATCGGCGACTTCGCTGAGTTTGACGGCCGAATGAATCTCGGTCAATTTGCCAAGAATGAGTCGATCTGCATAGGCTCGGGCACGAGCGTCTTCCGGTTTGATTTCAATTGCTTTGGCCAAAAGTTTCACCTATAAACACGCCAAAAATGCACTCGGCGCGAACCTTCATTATGACACAATGCGACCCGCTTTCTTTCGGGCTGGTTTACTTTCTTGGGTTCGGAACGCTTAGAAAATCGGAATCTCAAAATTGGAGGAACCGATGAAAAAAGACTCGGAACGCGCAGTCGACATTGCGCCCGGTGAAGACTGGGTTAAACGACGCGCGAAACTGTTTGAGGTAGGCGATTATCCAGACAAGGGCGTATCGATTACGACGGCCCATCTGGAAATGCTAGCCGAGAACTTTGGTGAACCCGTTCCAGTGCTGATTGAGCACGCGAAATCGCCCTTGGAACTCGGGTTATTGACCTCAGTGGTGGTTGAAGGCGACGAGCTGTTTGGCGAGGTCGAGCTGTCGAAAGAGGCCAACGCGCTGATCGAAAAATCGGGCGCGAAATCGCTCTCGCTCGGGCTTTCGGCCAGGTTGGACCGCATCAAGGAAGTTAGCCTGGTGAAGAACCCACGCGTCCAATCTGCTCAGATCTTCACGAATACGCTGTTTTTTGTGTCTCAGCTGGAGCCGAGCGTGGACTTCAAATCTCGGTGCGCCGAGCTAGAGGGCCAGCTTGCCGAGCGTGAAGCCGTTGATTTGATTGACCAATACGTTCGACAAGGCAAGTTGACGCCCGCTCAAGTGCCGTTCGCTCGCGCGCTCGCTGTTCAATGCAACGCTATCCAGTTTGGCGATAGCGAGCAATCGGTGCGCGACCTGTTGATGGCAATTTTGGACCGGCAGGCACCGCACACCCTGTTTGAGCAAATGGCACCGACCAGCGATGCGGACGCCGACGCGAACTTGCTCCTGCCCGAAGAAGCAGAGTTTTACCGCAAACACTTTCCCAACATTGCGCTTGGCGAAATCGCTCAGCGCAAGCGAGCAACGAATTAAGGAGACTAGAACATGGCTGCATTAACTCAAGCCTATGAGGCTTTTGAGCGACCGGGATTGGTGGTCGCTTACAAGGTGAGTAACTTAAAGATTTTCAAAGGTGCGATGGTTGGCCTGAACGCCAGCGGTCACTTGGTCGCAATGGCCCATGGCACCGCCAACCTGAAGTGGATGGGCGTTGCCAACGAAACCATCGATAACTCGGCTGGTGCTGCTGGCGCGATGCAACTTTCGATCACGAAGTCGGGATCGTTCGTTTACAAGGCTGCGTCCGGATTTTCCCCGGTCCAGGCGGATATCGGCAAAGAGGTCTACGCCAACACCGATAACGAAGTGCAAATCGCGACCGCTGGCCTTACCAACCAATACAAAGTTGGCACGATTGTCGCGATCGAAACGACGTCCGCAGGTTCAACCGGCGTTCGCGTTCGAATCGACAACTACACCGTTTAGTGAAGGAGACTGACGATGGCTTTAACAAAAAGTGATATTCCGGAGCTTCTGCTGCCGGGTTTGAAAACCGAATTTGAGCTGGCGTACCGCGCCGAAGTGGAGCAAACCACCACCAATCGATTGGCAACCGTTATCAACACGACCTTGCCTAACCAAACCTATACTTGGCTTGGCGCGCCGCCCGCCATGCGCGAGTTTATCGATGAAAGGCGGCCCGCTGGACTTAGTGCAAACTCGATGACGATTAGCGATAAGACGTTTGAATCGACCATCGCGGTCGACCGGAAGGCACTCGAGGACGATCAGCTCGACTTGATTCGCTTGCGGATTCGTGATTTGGCATTTCGCGTGGCTGCTCACCGGCAACAATTGGTGATCGAAGCGCTCTTGGCCGGATTCACGACGCCGTCCTATGATGGTACGAACATGTTCTCGACAACGCACTCAATTCGGGGCACAAACTACGTGAATGTGACTGTTAGTGCACTAAGCGATTCCTCGCTCGCGGATGCAATCAACACCATGATGGTGCTGCCAGATGACTCGGGTGTACCGCTCGGCATCGTCCCCGACACTCTGATCGTTGGCCCGAAAAACCAGTGGCTCGCGACGCAGCTTGTCGACTCGCCGGTTGTCGTTTACAAAGGCAACGCCTCGGATTCCGCGCCGTCAACGCCTTACTTGAACGCTTTTCAAGGCAAGTTGAGTGTGATTGTGTCTCCCTTCATCACGGGAGCAAATGACGACTACTGGTTCTTGATGGATACCAAGCGACCTCTCAAGGGAATCATTTTGCAGCAGCGAAGCGATGTTCCGGTCGAGTTTTCCGCGCTGGAATCTTCGACGAGTTCAGAGGCCGCGTTCATGCGCGACCGATTCTACTACGGAGTTCGCGCGCGCTACAATGTTGGCTACGGACTTTGGCAGTGCGCGTTCGGTTCTTCGGCAGCCTAATTTGTTAGGCAACTTCTCGGGAGCTCTTCGGAGCTCCCTTTTTCTTTTGGAGGTTCTCAAGTGAATTGGATTTTGAAACAATTTGGCGGCGGCACAATTGGCGCAATCAAGAAGTTGATCGAGCGTTCGGATGCGCTGCGGCATAGCATCGAGGACATCGTAAAGATCGACGGAAACGCGGTGCCGCACTCATTGTTGGTCAACAAACTCAGCGCGGATTGGCAAGCCTTTCAGGAATCGCTGACCACAGTCCGCAGAATTCTGAAGCTCTGATGGACGCCCAACACGAAATGTGGGCATTCGCCGGTGGGCTTGTTGCGGCAGCGTTCGCGATCGTCCGGCTGAGCATGCATTTCAATCGCGTGTTCGTGGATCGGCTGATGCGCTTTATGGACGAAAACTCTCGCGCACAGGCGGCGGCGATCGACCGGCTCAGCCAGTCTGTCGAGGACTTGCGCAACAACCTTTTGGAGCATAGCGCCGCGTTGCGCAGATCCGGCGAATGGGCGCAGACGTTTACGCACGGAGGTACAAAATGGGAGTGACAGTTACCGCGACGCAGGTCAAAGAGCGCTGCGGCATTACAGTTACCGATTGGGATAGCGAGATTTGGTCGCTCATCGACCAGATGGTGTATCCCATCAACTATGCCATCGATACGGTGTATTTGAACGACACGGGCAACGCCAATTTGGTCGCGACGCTAAATTTGGCTGCGCTGGAGATCATTTCTGGCGAGTACTTTGCGCAATACGCGCGCAAACCCGGCGTTTTCGACACGATATTGGTGGATCGGCTTACTATTCGACCCTATGTCGGCGCAAACACGAATGACCCAAGCGGACTGAAAGCGCAAGGCTGGCTACGCTTGCGACCGTATCTGCGCATTGATCCCGTCATGCCGGTTTCGGCCCCGGTCTCGGCCGCGGACGGAAAGGCTGGCAACGAGGAGGAAGTATGAGTCCACTTCAAAAGCGATTTCGCAACGTGATCGAGATTTCGGGCGAACCCGTGACCATCGGTGGTTCGGATTCGCACGCGCTGATGTCGCCGATATCGTATAGCCAGGCGGCGGTCTATATGTCGCTATCGGAACTCGACAGCGCGACGAGTCGACCGCTCTTTGGTGCATATACATCCTATGACTCGCCCGGCGCAGCCGACGACACCTTTGAGTGGAGCGGTTCGCCGCTCACAGTTCGCAAGGTCATGGACCTAAGAGCGAAAGGGCAAACCGTCGCAAAGCTCATGGTGTTGGGCTAAGCGGCAAACCCGCGCGGCCAGCATTTGCGCGCCGCGCGGGTCTACTGACTGGTGATGGCTCCGGGTAGTATCACAGGCAGACATGGCGGGACGAGAGAGTTTCTTCTGGCATAAGCTGCACTCGCTAACCGGGATTATCCCAGTCGGCTTTTATATGGTTCAGCACCTGACGCTGAACAGCTTCGCGCTCGCGGGGCCGGATGCCTACAATGGCGTCATCCAGTTTTTTGAACATTTGCCAACCCACGTGCTCTTGGTGCTCAAATACGGCGTGGTTTGGTTGCCGCTGCTCTTCCACGCAATTTATGGATTCATGATCTATTCGCGGGCTGACTTTTACCAATCGCCCCAAGCAGCATCATTCCGCGAAAACAAGATGTTCCAATTCCAGCGCTGGTCGGGGGCATTCGCGTTCGTCTTCCTTTGCTATCACATGACGACAACTTCGGTGGCCGGAGCGATCAAGGGACCCGAAGGCACGATTTATTACAACAATTGGGCCAACCATCTTGCGTCATTCGGCTATGGCGTGCTCGTGTTGTACATGCTGGGAATATTGACTTGCGCTTACCACCTGAGCTACGGCATTTGGAACTTTTGCATCCGTTGGGGAATCACGATCAGCGAGGCGGCGCAAGGCAGAATTGCCAAGTTTTCTGGCGCGGTTTGCGTGCTTTTAACTTTGCTTGGCTGGGCCGCGTTGGCAGGATTTTTCTATTCGCCGCTGAAGCCATCGAACTCCTCAACGTTTGAGCCGGGCGAGCACGAAACTCGCGTTTATGCTCCGGCGCCTTCGAGCGGTGCATCACTGAATCGGTAGCGGCCGCTGGGTGCGTTTGGCGCGGTAATACTTCGCCAGAATTCTGAGGCCAAAGATCAGCAGAATGCCGCCGATTGCCGCGTCATCCACCCATCCAACGAGAACCAACAGATCAGGAATCAGGTCGATGGGGCTGGCACCATAAAGCAGTGCCGCCAAGATAGACGCCACTCCCAAAAATGGAGAAACCGGCCGCTTGGTGGTTTGAATAGCCTTCACGTTGAGTGAGACTTCCGCCGGGCCGGCTCGGATTCGTCTGTGCGACTTATGGCCTAGCTGGCCGAGCGCACCAAGATCAGCTTGCGCAAAGTTCGTCCGTGCTTGATGACGGCGGCTGAGCAGAGCGCGAGTAGCGACATGACCAACATATCATCTAGCATGCCGCGCGACGAAGAGTCGGGGATAAGGTCGAATGGCATAAGGCCATAAAGGACAGAAAAGGCGGTGAGGATGCACGCAACCAGCGCGCGCTTGTTCATCGGAATTCGGTTCATTGTGCGTGCAAGTTGGACGCCAATACGCGAAAAAAAGTTCGGTCCAGTATTAATGCCAGATATGCTCATTGATGTTATTTTTGTGAACTACATAGATAGACAGTAGCGTCATGGGTGTAGAGAAGATCTACCATGT
Source organism: uncultured Chthonomonas sp. (assembly GCA_964422285.1). Classification (GTDB taxonomy): domain Bacteria; phylum Armatimonadota; class Fimbriimonadia; order Fimbriimonadales; family Fimbriimonadaceae; genus UBA2391. The sequence goes on along the minus strand of CAYRAX010000002.1, from coordinate 7,064 downwards.
CAGTACCAAGCACCTATGTTCAAATTGCCCTCTCGCCCTTGACCTCACCACTTCAAGTGGAAGAAGGCACGACCAGGACACCGATAGCGTTGACTAAGGGCCAAATGTATCGAGTGAAAAACTACAGTAATAAATCGCTTCAGTTTTTCAGCGTTTCCACTGGCAGCGGCGCTGGGGATCCATTCGTGAACCTGGCTGGCGGCAGTTCAACCACCTTTACTTCGCCTCATTCTATTGCGTATTTGCGGTATGACACAAATGTCGCTGGCAGCTTTGATTTAGAACCGCTGCTGACTGAAACTAAAAGTGGTGCCCAAGTCTCGCCATTGGCGTTCGTTATGGCATGTGCCAGCGAAACTGACTTCAGCTTGTTAGTTGGCACATTTTTCAACTCGAATGGCCAGCCGTTGATCCGACCAGGCGACACCACGGCTCTGCAGCGGATATCCATATTTGCCGCGTCGAATACTCTTGGCCGCCACCTGTTTGCGACTTCAGAGCCCATGTGGGCAGATGTCGCTGAATTCAGGGGCGTGCTATATGGGGCACCGTTAAGGGTTACCGAGGGCTCAGATTCTTGCAATCCTCCTTTGCCTGAGGACGTGGAACACTACGAACCTGAAAAAGGTTCCCTCCTAATTTATCCAGGCACAGTGCGACTAGGGCCAAACGGCGTTGATCAAAGCAGCAGGGTAACCGGGTATTGTGTTGAGCCGCACACTTTAGCTTCGGACTCGATATCCAACGGTTACCCAGTAGCGTACGACTACGACCTATGCGGGTCCACGCTTACGCGTCTATTTGTTAAGGCTGCGCTTGACGAAGGAGACTCGAACGCAAGCTACACAGTGACTGCCTACCCCGTAACTTTGCCGGTTGATTTGGCTATCACCGATCCATTGGTTTCGTCGAATCCAACGCTTCAGGAAACATTTGCGTTTGAAACTGGTCCGATAGTTAATCATGTAGAACTGGACCCGGGCAATTATCACATCGAATTTAGCACAACGCATGAAGAGCAAATAGCGCTGGAATGGTATTTTCAGCGTATATTATGAGTAGGTGATGATTATGTTTAAGTCTATTCTTGCTTTTTTCACTCTTGCTGTTGTATCGGTTGCTTCGGCACAAACGCTGTTCCACGACGATTGGGAATCTTATCGCCCCGGAACCCAGGATTGGCAGTTTGTTGGAGGTTACAGCTTCGGCGACTTTGACCTCAACTTGGAAGCCGGAGAGACCTATCCCACCGTTGTCGAAGGGCCCAAGGACGGTGTGACGCCCTACAGCGGCAACCAAATGTACGACTTTCGAGGTAGCGCGATAAATGGCGGACGCATTCTTCGCCACAATCTGAATTCGAAAAGCAATGTGAATCCAATCGTCGACCTTTCGGTTCGATTCGCAGTGCCCTGGTCGTATGACGTCAAATCTTTGGTGACTTTTGGCTTGCGGACTTCTGGATTCAATGGTGGCCAAACAGCTTCTGGGTTCGCGGATTTTGACTTATTCAACAATACATTCAAAGGATTTTCACAGCAAGCCACACCTTTCGCATTGCGCAGGGGCGAGTGGAATGAGGCGAGAATCAGAGTCGATTGGAAGGCTAAGAAAACCTCAATCTTTCTGAACTGGCAACTGCTCGACACGCTCGCGTTCAGTACAGGGCAAAGCCAACCTCCGTTTACAGTTGAGGGCTTATCCATTGGAGTGATCGCGAAGGCCGACTACTCCACCGCGTACCCTGTGGACACTGGAATTCCCGGAATGTTGGTGGACGATGTGAGGGTCGAAGCGGTTCCAGAACCAATTTGTGTGAGCACACTAGTGATCGGAATATTATTTCTGGCGGGCCAACGGAGAAGCAGGCGTGCGTAACCGACGACAACGCATGCGGAACACATGCCAACGCTCTGTGTCAGTACTCAACGAGCGACTCACACGATCTGATCACTCACGGGAGCAAAGTTTGTACTTGAAGGTGCGCGGTAAGTACAGTGTTCGGTGTACAAGAAACGATGAGGTCGGAAAAACAATCGTCGCCAGCGGCGAACTCTCCAATGTTGTGATCTCGTGGGCACGTGGCTCGTCAGTACGGGCGATGCCGGATTCAGTCTACTCCACGCCAACGGCGTCAGCTCCGCTCAACGTGGGTGCCGTGACGCAGGCAGTAGAGAATGCGGGCCCGACGCTCCTTGTACCCATCACCGAAGGGGACAACTTTGTGGACGTTACTGGCTCGGCTCCGCTCGCTGGGGAGTGGTACTACCTAATCGACTTCAATCGATTGGAGCGTCAGGCGAATGGCAGCACGTACCGCCCGATAGGCGGCGAACTGGTGCAGGTGAACACCGTCGAACAAATCGACGCCAGCACCTGGAACGTTATCTTTTACCAAAACGTCGGCCGCGACTATCCCGCCGGCTCTCGCCTGAGCAACTCGCCCAACGGCAAAGTGCTGCAAAACATCGGCATTCGAGGCCTACGCGTGACCGGAATCCGTGATCGCGCGAACGACAAAGGTACGTTAGCCGCGCTAAACATCCGCTTCGTCGCCGGTCTTTCAATGCAAAATTGTCGGGTCGGCACCAGTTGGAGTACCGGGACAGCCATTCACTACTGTCGAGACGTCGAAATCATTGATCATTCTGCGACGGGAGTCGGCAAGTCTGGCTCGACGGGCACTGGATACTCCCTGCAGATAAAGCAATGTGCTGAAGTGAAGGCAAACCAAATTTCGGCAAGTGACGCGCGGTATGCGTGCCAACTCGAAGCAGGGTGCACAGGTTTCACAGTAACAGGAGTGGTGGGCGGTGACCCGATCGGCGCGGCGGTCTTTGACATCCACGGAGGCGACTCCTACAACGGAACCGTGACTCAGGTGCATTGCACGCCTGATCAAGCAGTGCAACTTGGAAATTCTAGCTGGCGCTTGGGAGCAACATCGGTTACGTTTGAAAACTGCACCTTTGGCAAGCTGGCCGTTCAGGGCAGCGTAACAAACTGTACTGTTATGAATTCACGGATGAATAATGTCCAAATTTTCTCTTACAAAGACACTTCACCATTTCAAGCCTATATCCCCGACAATTTGCAATTTGAAAATTGCAGCATTGTTTGCGAGACATCCGATACGGCGATATCACTACAAACCGGGGCCGGATCGTCTAGCCTGTACTACTATAACAGCATCACTTTTGACAATTGCACGATCCAAGCGCACACTGGCCAATTTGTGCTGGAAATGCCAGTCGTAGCAGACGTATCTACAGTATCGTTTGACGGTTGCACGGTTACTGCTGGCTCCACTGCCGACTTGATGAAAATTGGCGGCCTCGACTCCTTTGTCAACGCATCCAGCACGACTTTCATTTTGGAAACGACGAAGAAGATCGCGATCGCAGGTTCTCCCGCCGGAACCTTTTACAATATGACTAACGGTGGAACGACCAATAACACGCGTGACCCCAACCCGAGCGCACCACCGCCAACCCGGTCACTGGTTTCTGGCGACGTTACCTGCACCTGGTCGGCGAACTAGATTCGCTCTCTCACTCGTTTCCTGCTGATTATTCCATCACGGTTCGGATGGCCGTGATGACATCGTTCAGGTCGGGCAAAGCGGCATATTCGTAAATCGGGTTGTAGCCGATGTGAACGTCGCCGCGGCTGACCAACTGCGGCGAAGAGAACAACAAGCTAAACCACTCCGGCTTGCCGGTGATTTCGGAAATGATCGCCTGTCCAAAGCTCGCGGTGCGCGTGTCTTCTTGAATGACGACCAATCGGCCAGTCTTCTCAAGCGACTTGGTGATAGTTTCGTAGTCGCAAGGCACCAACGAGCGCAAGTCGATGATCTCGACGCTGCATTCGCTTGCCAGTTGGTTCGCCGCTTCCTCAGCCAACTCAATGGTGTTGCCCCAAGTAACGATCGTCACGTCGCCGCCTTCGCGCACCATTCGCGCCTTACCGAACGGCACCGGCTCGACCGACTTCACCTCAACCCGCTTGCGGAAAATGTGCTTGGGGACCAAGATGAACGTCGGGTCGTCGGCGTGCATTCCAGTCCAGAATAGGCCCGCCGCGTCTTCCGGCGTCGAAGGAATCGCGACCTTCAGCCCTGGAGTGTGAGCAAGAAACGCTTCGTTGGCCTGGCTATGCCAAAGCGATCCGCCCGGCAAATAGGCACCATAAGGAGCGTAAACCAGCATCGGGCACTTCCATTCGCCGAAGGTTCGCCAGCGAAGCGTGCTGATGTTGCTGATGATTTGATTCCATCCTGGCGGGAAGAAGTCGATGAATTGCAGTTCGAAGACCGGCTTCATGCCATACGCGGCCATACCCACCGCGACGCCCATGATCGTTGCTTCGGCGAGCGGAGCATTGAACACGTTCTTGGGGAATTTCTCGCTCAAGCCCTTGGTCAAGCCAAAAACGCCGCCCTTGGGGTCTTCGATGTCTTCGCCAAAAAAGATGTATTGATCGTCGGATTCCAGCGCCCGGACGAACGTCTTTCCGATCGCATCGACCATGGTCATTGGGCCCGTTTCGAGTGGCGGTCGTTCGGCCGCGACTTCGTTGCCCCAATTGTGAATGTACGTCTCGGTGGCGACGGGATCGGCTTGTTGCTCGGCCTTCTGGTAGTCAGCGTCGACAATCGCGGCGATCTCTTCGGTCATCTTGACGAACTGGTCTTCTGTCAATTCGCCCGCACGGATCAGCTCGTCCTTCAGCAGCTTGATCGGGTCGCGATCTTGCATCGCATTGATCTCGTCGATGGCGCGGTACACGCGGTGATCATCGGAACTCGTATGGCTGCTCAAGCGGTCGAGATCGACCCACATGAGCGTCGGTCCACCACCGTTGCGAGCTTGCAGGGCGGCGGCGCTAAATTTGGCGTGAATGTCGTCTGGATTGCGGCCGTCAACCTTGACAAGCCGCTCGTCGCTGATGATTGAGCCGAGGTTGAGCGCCATGAAGTGGGCAGTCGGCGTACTGATGCCGTATTTGTTGTCCTCGATCATGAGGATGTACGGCAGCGATTCTTGCACGGCAAATGCCCATGCTTCGTAGAATTCCCCTTGGCGGCTAGCTGCGTCGCCAACACTCGCCAAACACAGCGAATCTTTGCCTTGAAGCTTCATCGCCCACGCGGTGCCGCAGGCAGGCAACAAGCTACCGCCCGTGGGGGTGCAAACGCTAAAGACATTGCGCTCGCGGTCGGAATAGTGGCCAGGCATTTGGCGCCCGCCAGAACTGGATTCGCGTTTCGCAAAGTAAGCAAGCGCCAACTCGTAGTTCGAGAGTCCGCGTGCAAGCATCAGTGCTCGCGATCGGTAATAGGGAAAGATGTAGTCGTCGGGCCGTAGCGAATCGTTCAAGACGGCGAGGGCTTCGTGGCCCATTCCGCTGACTTGGAACCAGCCTTTGCTTTGGCGCAAAAGAATTCCTTCTCGTCGGTCGCCCTCGCGACTAAGCGCCATCAGGCGAAGCAGCTCAAGCTTGTTCAAAGTGCGGACCTCTGTCGGTGCAGACATACCAATTCTCCTTGTTTCTCCGTTGAAACGTGCGTCAATGTGCCTTGCAGGATACCAGATTTTGGTTGATTTCAGGTTCAAAAGGTGCCCAGAAGGTACTATTCGAGTTCTTGAGTACGCAGCAATTTGATGTGATTGTGGTTGGCGCGGGGCACGCAGGTATCGAAGCGTGCTTGGCTTCGGCGCGCATGGGTGCCCGAACGCTATGCATCACCCTACGCACGGATCGCATCGGCCATCTGCCCTGCAATTGCAGCATCGGCGGGCCAGCGAAGGGCCACATTTCTCGCGAAGTGGATGCGCTGGGGGGCGAGATGGGCGTCTGCACCGACTACACCATGACCCACGTCAGGCGAGTGGGTACGGGCAAGGGCCCCGCGGTGCAGACGCTGCGAGCGCACGTGTGCAAAACGCTGTATCCGCAACGCATGCAGCAGACGTTCGCGGCGACGCCCAATTTGACGGTGATCGAGGGCCGCGCTGACCAGTTGCTTGTTCGTGGTGGAAGCATCTTAGGCGTTCTCGCGGTGCTGTCTGATGGAAGTGAGGTGCGGTTGCTCGCGCCAGCGGTCGTGCTCACTACGGGCACATTTTTGAACGGGCTGTGCCACGAAGGCAAGCAGCAGACGGTCGCCGCGAGACAAGGAGATGAAGCCGTTCAGGGGCTTTCTCGGTCGCTGGTTGAACTCGGAGTTCGGTTGCGACGGTTCAAAACTGGCACCACGCCGCGCATCAAAAAATCCAGCATCGACTTTTCGCAAACACTCGAAATGGAAAGCGAACCCGAGTGCGGACCGTTCAGCTTCCTCCACGACCGATCGTTTCCCGAGCGGGCACTGCTGCCGTGCTGGCAAACGCGCACGACCGCCGCGACGCATGATGTTTTGCGAGAAAACCTGGACGAAAGCCCCATGTTTTCTGGCCAGATTCAAGGCGTCGGACCGCGCTATTGCCCCAGCGTCGAGGACAAGATTGTGCGATTTGCCGACAAGGATTCGCATCCGATTTTCTTCGAGCAAGAGGAGTGGCACACAGAGTCGATTTATGTTCAAGGCTTTAGCACCAGCATGCCTGCCGAGGTGCAGTTGGCCGCGCTCAAGACGATTCCTGGCCTCGAACGAGTAGAGATGATTCGCCCGGGATACGCGGTCGAATACGATATGGCCGACCCGATGCAATTGACGTTGGCACTGATGTCGAAGCAATGCGATGGCCTCTTTTTGGCCGGGCAGCTGAACGGCACGAGCGGATATGAAGAAGCGGCGGGCCAAGGTTTGGTCGCCGGGATGAATGCGGCCCGATTCGCCAGAAATGAACCGCCAATCACGATGCCCCGAACCGAGAGCTTTATTGGCGTGATGATTGACGATCTGGTGACGAAGGGGGTCGAGGATCCGTACCGCATGCTAACTGCGCGGGCGGAGCACCGACTGATCTTGCGGCATGACAACGCCGACCAGCGATTGACGCCACTTGCCAAAAGCGTCGGCTTGTGCCAAGAGAATCGTTGGCGGCGATTTGAGGCAA
>CAYRAX010000001.1:0-47744 GCA_964422285.1 uncultured Chthonomonas sp. | reverse complement strand
AAACATCGCGAAAGCATCAACGTTGAATTCGTGAGCGTCAACCCGAATGGCCCGATCACGATTGGCTCGGGGCGCGGCGCAGCTTTCGGAGATACCTTGTGCCGCGTGCTTGAGGCAGCGGAACACACCGTTTGGCGCGAATATTACATCAACGACGGCGTGAATAGCGAGCAAATGCGCCTGTTCGCGGCATCAGTCGAGCACTTTTGGCGCGCGAAAGCGGACCTCCCCACCGCATTCCCCGAAGACGGATACAAAGGCGACTACGTCGAAGAAGTTGCCGACCGAATTTGGGACAAGTTCGGCGGATATCCCATTCCAGGATTCAGCGCCGAGGCACCAGGCAACTTTTTCCGCAATCACTCGCAAGCAATGATGATCGAAAAGCAGCGCGAGGACCTTGCCACTTTCGGCGTCCGATTCGATACATGGTTCAGCGAGCAATCATTGCACGACAAGGGCATGGTGGAATCGGCACTGCAAAAGCTACTCGATCTCAAAGTTGCCGATGACGAGCCCGTGCGCAACAAGTGGGTACACGAAAAGGGTGAGCCGCCCGCTTTGGTTTCCGAGCCACAACAATCCGAAGACGATGATTCGGCAACCGAAGGAACACCCACAATTTGGCTCAGGTCTTCGCGCTTTGGCGATGACCAAGATCGCGTTTTGCGCCGCCGCGATGGACGCCTCACCTATATCGCCAGCGACGTCGCCTACCACAACGACAAGTTCAATCGACCGCCCAACGCGACCAAACTGATCACCGTCCTGGGTCCAGATCACCACGGATATATCCAGCGCCTGAAATCGGTGGTCCAGGCTCTGGGGTACCGCGAAGACCAGCTCGAAGTCATCATCTTCCAAATTGTGCGGTTCGTCAAAGAGGGAAAACCAGCGCCGATGCGCAAGCGCGATGGAAACATCTACGCGCTCATCGACTTGATCGACGAAATTGGCAAGGCGGCACTGCCAGATGATAAGGTTTCCGAACAACAGCGTGTCGGCGCGGACGTCGCGAGATTCTTCTACTTGATGCGCTCGCACGACACCCACATGGATTTCGACATCGATTTGGCGATCAAGCAGAGCGACGAAAACCCCGTGTTTTACGTTCAATATGCGCACGCCCGAATTTGCAGCGTGATGTCAAAGGCCGAGGAGGCGGGCTTTACTGCCGCTGATATCGCGAGCGCCGATCTATCGCTTTTGACCCACGAGCGCGAGGCAACGCTCGCGAAAAAGGTATCGGATCTATCGTACGAAGTGGGCCGGTCTGCGTTGGATTACGGCGTCCACCGCATCGTCACCTACGCCATCGAGCTTTCGCGAACCTATCACGCATTCTACGACGCATGCCGAGTGGTTCAGCCCGACCAGCCAGAGCTTTCGCGCGCGAGGCTCGCACTCTGCCGCGCCACGCTCATCACGCTGCGGGCGACCTTCGATTTGCTTGGCATTAGCGCACCGACGCGCATGCACCGGTGATCTGGGGGCCGTGTGAATTCGCCGGTCGCCGTCTACGTTCACACGCCTTTTTGCCCGAGCAAATGCGGCTATTGCGACTTTAATAGTTACGCCATGTCGGGCGAAATCGTGGACCGAACCGTCAACGCGATATGCTCAGAAATTGGTCGATCACCGTGGCATGGTCGACCGGCGAAGACGGTCTTTTTCGGCGGCGGAACCCCCACATTTCTTGCAGAAGATCAGCTCGCGAGAATTCTGGAGGCGGTGACCGGCGCGCACCCACCCATCGAAGGCTGCGAAATCACGAGCGAGGCGAACCCTGGCACCGTTGATGCCCAGAAATTTGGGGCAATGCGTCGGGCAGGATTCAACCGCATCAGCCTCGGCGCGCAAAGTTTCCACCGCGAAGACCTCATTCGATTGGGCCGCGTGCACGAAGCCAGCCACATTGCTCGGGCGGTTACGGCGGCGCGGGCGGCGGGGTTCGACAATGTCAATTTGGACCTCATTTTTGCGCTCGCCGGGCAATCCGTTGCCGCTTGGAATCGCAATTTGCAGATCGCCCTTGGATTCAAAATCGAGCATCTGTCGCTGTACTGCCTTACCATCGAACAAAATACGCGCTACTTCAAGTTGTGGCAGCGCGGCATGCTTGATCTGCCCGACGAAGAGCGCCAGCTTGCGATGTTTGATGCCTCAATCGACGCCGCCAAAAGTGCAGGTCTTGTGCAATATGAGATCAGCAACTTTGCCCAGCCGGGCCGCGAATGCCAGCACAACCTCTGCTACTGGCGAGCGGAAGAATATCTCGCGTATGGTCCGGGCGCTGTGGGGTGTTTTGCTCTGCCCGACGGCTCACGCCAACGATTTACCAACATGAAGCACCCAGAGCGGTATTGTGCGGCCATCGAGCAAGGAAGCGACCTCTGGTGCGAATCGGAAGTCGTGGACGATCAAGCGCTGCGACTGGAGCGCATCATGCTGGGCATGCGAACTTCCGAGGGTGTTGATGTTCACCTGTGCGAAATGTCAACGCCCGCGATTGAATTGGTTCTTGAACGCGGCTGGGCGGAACTAATCGGTAATCGGCTTTCGCTCACCAGGGCTGGCCGGCACCTGTGCAACCAGGTTGTCGCCGCGCTGGTTTGAGGCACCTAATGCCTGTTCACCAACCCCAGTTCACCCGTTCGCAAACCCAACGTGGCTTCGATTTGCGATAGGATTTCGCGCGCGTCTTGCTCGGGTGGTTCGGTGAGCGGAAGCCTCGGTGTAGCGCGCGCGATCAAACCCCATTCGTGCAAAACGCACTTGTTCATCGCTGGCTGGCCTTGTGAGCGCACGGCTTCGAGGATGGGAAGGATCAGGGCAAACTTTGCCCGGGCGGATTCGCGTTGCGCGGCATCGTCCCACTCCAAAACAATGCGGCTGAGCCATTGGGGAACTACGTTCGCCGCGCCGCTGATCGATCCGGTCCAACCGGCTTCGAGGGCCTGCAAAAGCAGCGTCTCGTTCCCGACGAGCAGGGCATGTTGCTGGTGCGTTGCCGAGCGGTAGGCAGTTAGGTTGGCAACATCTCCGCTGCTATCTTTGACCCCGCCAAATCGATTGTGTTGAGCAAGCTGTTCAATCATGGCTTGGCTCAATGTGATGCCGGTCATTTTGGGAAAATTGTAGCAAATGATGGGGATAGGCGCAGCATCGAGAAGCGCATGAAACCACGCCAAAATTGCCGCGTCGGAAGCCGTTCTGAAGTAACCCGGCGGCATGACCAGCGCGGCACTTGCGCCTGCCTTCCCCGCTTGTTCGCAAAGCCAAATCGCCTCGGGAAGGCTCGCGGTGGCGATGCCTTGAATCACGAGAAGTCGCCCTGCTAGGTGCACTGCTTCGCGGCAAAGATCGCGCCGCTCCACCGCCGAAAGCGATGGTCCTTCGCCATTGGTTCCGCCGACGACGACTCCCGAGCAGCCCGCCGCTTCGAAGTACGCCATCAGCCGAGCCACGGAGGCAAAATCGACCTCGCCCGATTCCAAAAATGGCGTGACCGATGCTGGATAGATGCCGCGCGGCAACAAGCTCATGCGGCCATTTTACAGCTTTTGAAATCGACAAATTTATTTGCGTGTGCAACAAAATTGAAAACCGTGTCGTAGGACACAATATCAACAAACATGAACAACACAACCGTCACATCCGCTGCGCGTAAGCGCGTTTCCATTCGTAAGTACACCGACAATCCACTCAGCCGCGAACAGATCGATTCCATCCTCGATACCGCTGGTCGCGCACCGTCACCGTGGAATCTTCAGCCTTGGCGCGTGATCGTGGTCACTGAGCCCGAACTTAAGCAGCAACTGATGGCGGCGGCGTATGGTCAGCCTCAAGTTGGTGCGGCCGCGGCAGTGTTTGTCGTCGCGAGCGACATGACAGATACCTTGAAATCGGTCGAAGAGACCGTTCACCCTGGAATGCAGGATCGCGCGACCGAGGTCGCCGACGGCATTCGGGCGACGATGAACAAGATGGAGGCACAGGCGCTCGCGAATTGGGGATTTGCCGAATCCAATATCTTTTTGGGCTACCTTTTGCTCGCGATTGAAGAAGCGGGACTAGGCAGCTCGCCCATGCTGGGGTTCGATCCCGCTAAAGTGAAGGAGCTTTTGGGATTAGCCGACGACGTGACGCTCCCTGCTTTGGTGGCGGTTGGAGAGCCAGCAGAAGAAGGGTTCAGCCAGTTTCGCCATCCGCTCAGCCGCTGGGTCACCTATCGCTAAGCCATTTCGGCAAGCAGAGCGTGTCGCCACCCTCGAACGCTGACCACGCATTGGTCGCACCGCATCGCGTACAAGAATCGTTCGAGGATCAGGCTACCGATGTGGATGGTCTGCTCGCGCCCGGGTTCGAGGCCGACCAAATCGCGACGCACTTGATCGGACATCGTACACATCCACCCGACGGCGCGGCTGATCTCTTCGTACTGAAGGACTTGGCCGTGCACGCGCTCGGGCTGCCATGTGCTGAGTTGCTCACGAATGGAAACCAGATTTGTGCCGGTCGCGCCGAGGGTGACGGCTAGCCCGCAATCGCCCCGCTGAAAATTGTTGGGCAGCAGCGCGTCGATCTCGGAAGAGGCGCGCACGATATCCCCTGGCTGCGGCGATTCATCGTGCAAGTGGCCCTCGCGCAGGGCGAGCGCGCCGATGGGGAAACTGGTGCGAAACGTTTCCGACCAAGCGTCACCGTCTCGTTGGGCAACTACCAATTCGGTGCTGTGACCGCCGGGGTCGATGATCGAAAGAATCGGTGCGTCGGCAAACGTCGGATCAGCCGCCACCGCTTGAAAACCCAACCGGGCTTCTTCATCGCCCGAAATGACGTTCACCGGCGTGTCTTGCTCCGCCGCGCGCGCCAGAAAATCGTTGGCATTGCGCGTTATCCGAAGCGCCATCGTTCCCGCCGCAATGATTTGCTGGGCGCCATGTTCGCGAGCCAAGGCGAAGCCATCCTTCAGAGCACGAAGGGTTTCGACCATGGACGATTCGGCCAGTAGCCCAGATGATTTTGATCCGCGCCCAAGTCCGGTTACGGCGGAGCTTTCGGCAACCGTCCGCCATGCGCCGCCAGCGCTCTCGGCGACCAGCGTGAGCACCGAATTTGAGCCGACATCAAGGACTGCGCGTATCAATGTCTATCAACGAGGCCCAGCACTGAAGCCGATGAAGAAGAGTAGACACCAAAGCACTGCAACCACAAGCGAAAGACCGGTGACGATGTTGTTGGCGATATAGGGTGCCCTGCCGTCTGGGTTGCCCATTTGCATTGCCTTCTTCGAAAAGTACGACCCAATCAGGGAGCCTATGCAACCCAAGCACGTGAGACTCAAAGCAAACATAACCCACCCCCACAGAACTTCGTTCTTCCCGACGCCGCCACCCGGTGCGAATTGCCTTTCATAGGGTGAATAGCCTGGCGGCTGGCTAAATTGTCCTGGCGGCGCGTACGTGGGCGGAGTCTGTTGTTGCGCCAACGGAAACATGATTCCAGGCACATTTCCAGCCGGGACAGTCGTGCCCGTTGTTGCATCTTGCAAGATCGTTTGCTGGGTTAATCGCCCTTCGTGTGCCCACTGGGTGAGTACATCAACGTCGGCCGGGCCGAACTTTTGCCCATCGGGCATCACCACGAAATACTTCATCTTTATATCCTCGTTCGAACGTTAACGCGTCCCCATTCCTATTTTGGTCAACCAACCGCGCAAAATTTCGCGACCGGTCATGTGGTCGCCATCAAGCCGTCTCGCGCTCTTTTGTGTCCAGGTGCTCGACGTTGAAAGTTGTTGTGACGCATAGAACGCGGTCATGCGCTGATCATAATCTGAGACGTTGACCTCTTGGCAGTAAGTTTCGCGGTGCCAAATTTGATCCTGCCCCAGCCGAGGTTTGATCCCGCTTGTTTCTTTCTCGCTGGGGTAGCCGAGGCATAGCCCAAAAACGCCGAATGCGCCCGCCGGCAGATCGAGAAAGTCGGCGACCTGCTCGACATGATTTCGCAGCGCGCCGATATAGCAAACGCCCAGCCCCACCGCTTCGGCAGCACAAACCAGGCGCTCGGCCGCCAGAGCCGCATCCATGCACGCCATCAGCATGAACTCGGTGAAATCCAGACCCTCGCAGCGTTCGCCCTGTTGATCGGCGGCTTCGCGAATCCGATAATGGTCGGCGATAAAGCACAAGAACCACGGCGCATTGCGCACTTGGGCTTGATCGGCGCAAAGCTCGGCGATCCGCGCTCGGCGGTCCGCATCTTGCACAGAAACGACCGACCAAAGCTGCAAATTGCTGCTCGTCGAAGCGCTTTGGGCGCACCCGATCAGACTGGCTACCAACGATTCGGGCACCGCTTGGTCCGAGAATTTTCGCACCGAGCGATGCCGCAAAAACGGGGCCAGATCCGCATTTTCTGCTGGAGCTGGCACCCCGTAGCGCAACCGCCACGCCTCGTCGAACGATTCATCAAACGCCATCAGCGCTTCTTAGCCGGAACTTTCAGCTTGATCGAAACAATGCGGTCGTTGCGCTGTATCTTGTCGACAACGTCCATGCCCGAAACCACCTTGCCCAGCACCGCATAGTTGCCATTCAGGTGTGGCGCGCCCTTGACGAGGATGAAAATCTGCGAGTCGCCGCCGACCTTCATGCCGGTCGATGCGATGCCCACGATGCCGCGCTCAAAACTCACTTTGCTGGCTTCGAAAGGCATGTTCTTGCCGCTGCCGCCGCTGCCCGCTTCGGGATTGTCGATTTTTCGGCTGGCGGGGTCGCCCCACTGGATGACCCATGGCTCCACGCGGTGGAAGGTCTGGCCGTCATAAAACTTCTTTTTCACCAAGCTGGTGATTTGGGCGACCGTTTTCGGCGCGGTTTTGGGGTCAGTGGCGATCACGATTGTGCCGCGCTTTTGAACGGTAATGACAATTTGCGGTCCGGTGAACGATGCCGTTTGACCAACGACGAGAAGAGCTAGGCTTGTCAGCATTTTGCTAGCTTATCCCATTCTGCTGGCGAGGGGACGGATCAATGGCTGCGCGCGTGCGTCCCGATAATTTGGCGGTGACACGAAGGTGTAAGAAAATTTGCATTTTCACTTGCTTTATCATCAATAGTGTTGTAATATTCTCTTGTCCCTCGGATGGTGCCGAGGTGTTTAGGGAGGAAATAATTGTCAATACCGTCTACATACGTTCAGCAAACGTCAAAACCTATCGGAACACCTGTTAAAATTACTGGGGGGGGGCAGCTAGGGTTCCATTTGCTTTTACCGTGGGGCTAGGTTATCGTTTTCATAATCTTGGCTCCAATCAATTAGCCGTGTTTATCAATTCGAGCGGCATTGGGGCAACTCTCGCCGTGGACCCGGGCACAACTGGCGACCTAACGGCGACACAAGCGACGTATTGGCTCTCATCTTCCGGCGATGCTCACGTCACTGTCGAGCCGTTGATCAACACATTGTGGAGCGGCATTGCAATGTCGCCGATGTCCTATGTTATTCAAATGGCGTCACAGGAGAATGCGACACTTGTGGGCACGTTTTTCAGCGCTAGTGGCATCGCACTGATACCCCCTGGGACTTCCGATGCAGTTGTTTCGGTTAGTGCCTCTTCAGATCCCGAAACAGTAGGGTACCTCCTGTTTGGCACGGACAGCATGTGGGTTGATGCGGTGGAGTTTCGCGGTGTACTCCAAGGCGGCCCAATGCTTGTCGTGGAAGGATCGCCCGCAGCAAACGTGAGCACTCCGGAAACAGGTTACAGTCCTCTAAGCTACGGGTTGACAATCCAGCCAGGACCGGTGATTCTTGGCCCGAACGGAGTGGAGCAACCGGCGCGCAACACGGGGACATGCATCGAACCGGCGGCACAAATTTGGGATTCAGTGATCACCGATGAAACGCCGCAGTACGTGGACATTGACGTTTCTGGAGCGGGACTGACTCGGCTGTTCGTGCGGTGGAATCTAAATGGAGAAGTCGATGGAGACCTGACCGTAACCGCATACCCGACCACGTACACGAACGATCCAACCTTGATTGTTTCAGCAAACGCGAATGTCCAAGAAACATTCTTTTTTGCTGGCCCTTATGTTTCAGCTAATCATGTAGAACTTGATCCAGGAAAGTATCGAGTCTATTTTTCAACAAGCCAAACTTACGAAATCGCGGTGTACGTTTACTTGCAACGATTCCTTTAAGGAGGACACAATGAAATTCAAATCTATTTCGATTGCTTTTTGCACTCTTGCCGTTGCGTCGATCACAAACGCCCAAACCCTGTTCCACGACGATTGGGAATCTTATCGCCCCGGAACCCAGGATTGGGATGCGCTTTACTCATTCGGCGACTTTGATATTGACCTTGACGCCGGCGAACGATTTCCGACCGTCGTCGAAGGGCCGAAAGATGGAGTCTCGCCCTACAGCGGCAACCAGATGTACGACTTTCGAGGGAGCGCGATCAAGGGCAATCGCAATCTGCGACACAGTTTGAACTCAAACAGCATTTCGCATCCCGTTGTGGATATGGCTTTTCGATTTGCAGTGCCGAAATCTTACAACGTCAAAACCATCCTGACATTCGGCCTACACACATCGCTCTTCAACGGAGGGAATTCAGCAGATGGTATCGCGCAGATTGACCTATTCAACAACACTTTTAGAAGACTCGGCGCGCAGCCGCAGGCATTAGTTGTGACTCGGGACGCTTGGAATGAGCTAAGAGTTCGTATAGATTGGACGTCAAAAAAGACCTACCTTTATTACAATTGGAAGCTGATGGATTCGCGCACTTTTGTCACAGGGCAGACTCCACCTCCGTACAAAGTGGAAAGATTTAGTTTTGGAGTTTCTACAACAGCCAACTACGCCGATGAATACCCAGTGGACCAAGGTATTCCAGGCATGCTCGTGGACGATGTGACTCTTCAGGCCGTGCCAGAACCGAGTAGTGCGGTGGGAGTTACGTTAGGAGTCAGTGCCCTATTACTTTCAAGGAGACCTCGGCGTGCGTAACCGAAGGCAGCGCATGCGTAATTCTATGTTACGCTCCGTGAGCGTCTTGAATGCCCGCATCGAGCGCTCACGGCACGGGCGCGCAGCGTCACTGTACTTTAACATTCGCGGGACCTACTTTGTCAGATGCACGGAGATCAGCTTCACCGCCGGAACCGTTGTTGTACCTGTTGACTTGTCCAACATGGTCATCACGTGGGCGCGTGGATCGTCAATACGGGCGAAAGCGAACTCTACGTACACTCCTCCCACTGCTTCGGCTCCGCTCAATGTTGGAGACGTCATTCAAGACATAGACGAAAGCGGACCCGTGCTGTCAGTCGCGATCGCCGAAGGTGACAACTTTGTGGACGTTACTGGCTCGGCACCGGTGGCGGGGGAATGGTATTTCCTCATTGACTTTCAGCGGCAAGAACGCTACCAAAACACGAGCACTTATCGCCCCATCGGCGGCGAACTGGTGCAGGTTAACACCGTCGAACAAATCGACGCCAGCACCTGGAACGTTGTTTTTTACCAAAACGTCGGCCGCGACTATCCCGCCGGCTCTCGCCTGAGCAACTCGCCCAACGGCAAAGTGCTGCAAAACATCGGCATTCGCGGCCTACGAGTGACCGGAATCCGAGATCGGGCGAACGACAAAGGAACGTTAGCGGCGCTTAACATTCGCTTTGTCGCTGGCCTTTCAATGCAAAATTGTCGGGTTGGCAACAGTTGGAGTACAGGGACATCCATTCACTACTGTAAAGACGTCGAAATCATCGATCACTACGCGATGGGAGTCGGCAAGTCTGGCTCGTCGGGCAACGGATATTCGTTGCAATTGCAACAATGTGCGAACGTGAAGGCCAACCAAGTTTCGGCTTGCGACGCGCGGTACGCCTGTCAATTGGAGGCAGGATGCACCGGATTTAGTATTTCGGGCGCGGCAGGCAACAGCCTTATCTCGGCCGCCGTATTTGACATTCACGGAGGGGACTCTTACAATGGAACCGTGGACATGGTTGCCTGTGCCGAGGGCCAATCCCTGCAATTCGGCAACTCTTCTTGGCGATTGGGCGGAACAAAAATAACAATAAGCAATTCGTCGATTTACAAGCTGGCAGTTCAGGGGCAAGTGAAAGAAGCGTCGATCGAGTCTTGTCGCATCGACCACATCGAGATTTACTCATACGAGGATACGTCGCCATCGATGGCATATTTCATGGAAGATGTCGCATTCACCGACTGTGACATCGTGTGTACTGCCTCATCCAATAATACTCTCGCATTTGGGACCGGATCACCCTCGTTCTATCAGTTCGATGGCGTTGTGTTCAACTCTTGCCATCTATCGGCAGTGGCCGGGCATTACCTCATGGACATTCCAGTAGTAGCGGAAAATTCCGACATGACGTTCACCGCAAGCACGCTCACAGCGGCCTCGGGAGTCGACATGATGCGAATTGGTGGAGCTGATGCGACTGTATTTGCCTCGGGCTCGACGTTCAAGTTAAGCTCTTCGAAGAAGATCGCGATTGCGGGAACCGAGAGCGGCACATTCTACAACAAAACTAACGGTGGCACGGCGAACAACACGCGAGACCCCAACCCGAGCGCACCACCGCCAACAAGGTCGCTGATCTCGAGCGACGTGACCTGCACCTGGGCCGCGAACTAAAGAACAGCCGCTGATTCGTACGCCCGAAACGCAATTCTTGTAAACTCGGGCGTACCCATGGCCTACCGCGATTTTCAGCACTTTTTGGACGTTTTGCGCGCAAAGGGCGAGCTCAAGTCCATTACCGAACCGGTGAGCCCGTACCTGGAAATCACCGAGATTTCTGATCGCGTCATGAAGGCCTTTGGTCCGGCATTGCTTTTTGAAAATGTCGTCGGGCCGCCCCACCGAATGGGTACACCCGATCCCAAAAGCGCGGTAATGAACCACGCGTCCATCGATCCAGCCGCCAGACCCACCGGCACGATGCAGTACCCATACCCCGTCGCGATCAACACGATGGGAACGCGAAGGCGCATGTCGCTGGCCCTTTCATGCGAGGATTTTGATGAGCATGCCGACCGAATCCGGCACCTGCTCCAAGCGCCAGGAAACGTCCCCAAGTCGCTCGGCGAAAAGCTCAAGTTTGCCCTGGAAATGGGCAAAGAGGTGAAGTCGGTCGCGCCAAAAGAGGCGGCTTCCGGCATGTGCCAAGAGGTTGTCATGGAAGGCGACGAGGTCGATTTGGCCAAGTTTCCGATCCTCACTTGCTGGCCAGAAGATGGCGGCCCCTACATCACTTTGCCGCTTGTTTTTACCCACGACCCGAACACCGGCAAGCGAAACGTTGGCATGTACCGGGTGATGCTGTACGACAAAAACACTTGCGGCATGCATTGGCAAATGCATAAAACCGGCATGCGGCAAATGGAAGATGCGGGCGCGGCGGGCCGAAAGCGATTCGAGGTCGCGGTTGTTCTCGGCGGCGATCCGGCGTACACATTTTCCGCGATTTCGCCCCTCCCGCCCGGTATCGACGAGATGCTATTTGCTGGATTCTTGCGGCGCGAAAACGTTCGCACCGTGAAATGCAAAACGGTCGATGTCCACGTTCCCGCCGATGCAGAAATCGTCATCGAAGGCTATGTTGACCCGAGCGAGCGACGACTTGAGGGCCCCTTCGGCGATCATACCGGCTACTATTCGCTGGCGGAAGAGTTTCCTGTGCTGCACGTGACATGCGTAACGACCCGTCAAAAACCGGTCTGGCCCGCGACCATCGTGGGGATTCCGCCGATGGAAGATGGCTGGATGGGAAAGGCGGTCGAGCGCATCTTTCTGCCGATGATCCAGCTCACGGTGCCGGAAATTGTCGACATCAATTTGCCGGTCGAATCGTGCTTCCACAACATCGCGTTTGTTTCGATCAAGAAGAAGTTTCCCGGGCACGCCTACAAGGTGATGAACGCGATTTGGGGGCTGGGCGGCCTCGCGTTTACCAAAATGGTGTTTGTTTTTGACGAGGATTGCAACGTTCAGGATATCGGCGAAGTGCTGTTCCGCGTCGGTGCGAATTGCGATCCGGGACGCGACACCCTGCATTCGCGCGGACCCGTGGACCAGCTCGACCACGCCGCCATGCAAGAAGGCTTTGGCGGGAAACTCGGGTTTGATTGCACCCACAAATGGCCCGGCGAGAATGGATTCAACCGCGACTATCCGAAGCTGATTCGCATGGCTGACGACGTGAAAGACAAAGTTGACCGAATGTGGTCTTCGTTGGGCCTATAGGTTTCGCGGGCGGCTCGGGGTGATTCCTGCCGGGGCGGTGGCTTGGGCGGCTCATTCTCCAATCGCTTTCGCAAGCTCTCACCAAAGTGGCGCGGACGAATCCCCGCCGGGGCGGTGGCTTGGGCGGCCCGACGGTGTCGGGACGGGGTCCCAAGCCGGGAGTGGCCCCGGGCCGGCGGGTTTAATAAAAAAGACAAAGTGGGCTACCTCGATGAGATAGCCCACAATCGACTCGGAAAATAAGCAGAACCTTACGACTTGCGAGCGCGGCGTCGGAGCAGCATTGCTGATCCGAGACCAAGAGCGAGCCAAGTGCTCGGCTCTGGTACGACTTGCAGGTTGTCAACGATCATGCAGGTCAGGAACTTGTTGGCAGCCGTTGAGGCGGTTCCGTTTGTGTCGTAGTAGTTGAGCAAGATGTTGTTGCCACCCAGCGTTACGGTCGAAGCGTCAACAGTCGCGATCAGCTTGCCGTCAACCGACCAAGTGACAATGTTTCCTACCCGCTTGACGCGCATGTCGTGCCAACCAAAGGCGAGCGTGCCGTTCAGCGCGGTACCGGTTTGGGTCGCGAAAAGCGTCGTTTGGGCTGATGGAGCGGATTGACCAACAAAGCTCGAGTAGTAAGCATTGCTGTTGTTTCGGTTGCCCGCTACCGCGCCAGCCGCGTAAACGCTGCTTGCATCGGCATATGCGCTGGGCGCGGCGCTCGAATAGGCACGCCAGTCGGTTGCCGAGTTACCGTCAGTCGTTGCGCTGAAGTGGATGCTGTCTTGTGCACCACCAGCCCACTGGGCGGTACTGCCCGCAGTGCCGATGCCCATGCCGCCCGCTTGAGTCGAACCGCTGCCGCCAGCCGGGGCCGGTCCGACGAAGTTCATCCAAACGTCAGCGCGCATTTCATAGTCGCCCGTAAACGATTGACCCAGCGGAGAAACGCTCAAGCCGCTAAACGCTTGCGTCGTCGCATTGGTGTTCGCATCCATCTTCAATCCGTGCGTATCGCCGCTTGAATTTGGCGCGGAAGGAATGCCATAGGTGCTGTAGTCAAAGCCAAACGTTGCGCTGCTCACGGCGGTCAGCGATGACTTGTTGACTGCCCAGCTGGCAGACGTGTCAGTGTTAAAATTGTCGGCGAACAGGACAGCGTTCGCTCCACTGCCCAAGCACGCCATGGCCAGCGCGGCCAGGGTAACTCTCTTTGATTTCATTTTCGTTTCCTTTCAACAAACTAGCCGCAACGGTGCGGCAAGAATCCGTTTTCCATTGTACGCAAAGAAATCGCAAATGACAACGTAAAGTTACTGGATTTCACACATTTTCTGGTAGTTCTTAAGAGGCTACAAGATTTTGCAAAAAATAGTTTTGAAAAGTGTCACAAATCGCGAATCTCCCGGTCAAGGAATCGCAATTTTAGCACGCCAACGAGGCGGTAACGCGGGCCAAGCGCTCGGCCATCACCTTCTCGCTGAAGGCAATTGCATTGTAGCTAGATCGGATAAACGGCCCCGACGCGACGAAGGTAAAGCCCATCTGCTGACCGATCTGCTCGTACTCCTTAAACTCGTCAGGGTGGACGTACCGAACCACGGGAAGATGCTTCATGGTCGGCCGCAAATATTGGCCGATCGTGACCGCATCAATGCCGATTTTTCGAAGGTCTTCCAGGGTGCGAATGACCTCATCCTTGGTCTCGCCCAAGCCCAACATGAGGCCAGATTTGGTGTAAATCGTGGGGTCGATTTCCTTCACCATTTCCAAAACTCGCATCGTTCGCGCGTATTTGGCCTGGGGCCGTACGATGGTGTGCAGCCGCTCGATGGTTTCGATGTTGTGATTGAAAATTTCCGGATGCGCATCGCAAACGGTGCGCATGCAATCTTCGCGGCCCTTAAAGTCCGGCGTGAGCACTTCGACGATGATGTGCGGATTGTGCCGGTGAAGCTGGTCGATGGTCTTAGCAAATTGGCCCGCGCCTTGATCGGCCAGGTCGTCGCGCGCAACGCTTGTAACCACCACGTGCTTCATCGCCATTTTCTTGGCGGTCATCGCGACGTTTACCGGTTCAAAAGCATCGACTTCCAACCCGCGGCCAACCTTTATTGCGCAGAACCCGCAGCTCCTGGTGCAAGTATCGCCGAGGATCATGAATGTGGCGGTTTTTTTGCTCCAGCATTCGGGCAGATTGGGACATCGCGCACTTTCGCAAACCGTATGCAGGTTTTTGTCGCGCATCATCTGCTGCACTTCGACGATCGTGTCGGGGCGTGGAATGCGGATTTTGAGCCAGTCTGGCAAGGGCTGTGACATGGATTTGAACGTTCAGTATATCCGAACGGCTCAAGCACGCTTTCGATTCGACAGGCTCGCAAAGACGGGACCCAGCACCAATGCGGGCAAATAATCCGCCGTTGGAACAGATTTGATCTTGGCCAGATTGAGGCCGATCGCGAGCATGAAGATCCCGCCAATCGCCGTCAACTCGGCCATCAGGTCCTCGTTTTCGGCAAGAGGTCGCATCAACCCACCCAATTGTGTTATCAGGCCCTGGACCAGCAACACGGTGAGTGCACTGAAGAGCACACCGATCCCCAGCGTCGCCGACAAAAAAACCGACGCGATCCCATCGAGCAATGATTTCAGTCGAAGCAGATCGGATTTGCCTTCCAGCGCATCCTCCGCACAGCCCAAAATGGTCATCGGCCCCACACAAAAAAGCACGCTGGCGGTTACCCAGCCTTCGTTAAAGTTGGATGGCCCACCAACCAAATTCCGCAGCGAAGACGAAAGCGATTCGATGGCCGGCGAAATGCGGCACAAGACGCCGATCACTCCACCCAATGCGATCGCGCCAGCGACGACGAGCACATTTCGCACTCCGAAGAACATCTTTGCGCCAAGCGGGATAAGGACCAGCCCGATTCCCGTTAGCGCCGCCGCCTGAAGTTCGGGACCGAGCACGTGGGACAGCAACAATCCAATGCACGATCCCACTAGAACCGTGGCCGTATTGAGCAATGTGCCGGGGATGGCCGCTGGTCGCCACACGCTGGCAATGGTAGCACAACCCTACTTGCGCTTTTTTCTCGCGCCTTCGTCGAACAGACTTGTTTTTTGGAATGCGATGCGCTCTTCCGCGGTGTCCTTGGCCCGGTGCATCGCCGCCAGATAGATGCTGTTTTTCCCGAATTGCTGGTTGACGCGGTCCACCGCTTGGTTGAGTTGGATGCGGGGCATTTCTTCTTGTTCAAAGAGTGAGAGCGTAACGCCTTCCGCTTCGAGCAAGTCGTTAAACGTCACCGCCACCTTCATCGGTCCGGCGAACGTGTGATGCTCAAATAGCGCGAGCGCTTCAGCGGTCAAGCGCACCGAATCCTGGGTTGCTGGAAACCGAATGTGCACGTCCCAAGTCTTCTTGCCGCTGATGGAAATGTTCATCGTCGTAGCCCACAGCCGGGAGCCCCGCAACCGTGCACTCGCTTTTTGCAATAGACGCAGCAGGACTTCCCTCACGCCTTCCTCGTTGCGCAAGTCGGGTGGCAACACGTGAGAATGGCCCAAAGATTGGCGTTGGCGAGTAGTGCCTTCCACCTCGTGCCCGCGCAGCATGTAGTACCAGCGCTCGCCCCAAACCGAGCCAAAGGCCTGCACCAATTCCTGTTTCGAGCGAGCAATCAGATCGGCCGCGCTAAAGATTCCGTGGCCCTGCATTCGCGCCAGCATGCGTTTGTTGATGCCGCAAAATTCCATGAGCTGCAGCCCCGCCAAGCGATCGGGCAACTCGTGACCGTGGATCATGACGAGCCCATTTGGCTTTTGTAAATCGGTGGCGAGTTTTGCCAAGAAGGAATTCGGCGCAATCCCGATGCTGCAGTTGAGTGCGGGCGATACTTGGTCCCAAATCGCTTGCTTCATGCGCATGGCCAGTCGCTCGGCCTCGCGTGGGTCGCGCTCGATGCCGATCAGCCGAAACTGCATTTCGTCGATGCTCTTGACCGCGTCCACCGGCAAAACCGATTCCACCGCTTCCAGAATCTGATCGTGGTACCGTGTGTAGATGCCATGGCCTCCGCTTACGAGGATCAAGTCGGGGCACATTTGCTTCGCATCGCCAATGCGCATCAGGGTCTTCACACCCCGGGCCTTGGCCTCAGTGCTCGCCGCAATCAAGAAGCTGGAATCGGTCTTTACCGCGCAGACGCCAACCGGCTTGCCGCGCAACTCCGGATTCTCCGCCTGCTGGACGCTGGCAAAGTAGCTATTCAGGTCCAGAAACATGACCCGCAACGGCCGCGCATCACGTTCCTCAAAAGGTAGACGAACGTCACCCATCACGTTACATTATACGACAGGTGAGGTCAAATTCCTCACTGAATTTTGCAGCGGATGGCCGTGGCGACTGCAAATTCATGCTCGTGCGAAATGCTGATGAGCACTTGTTCGTTTTCGGGCAGACCTTCCACCGTCGCCGATGGCGGTCCATCCGGGAGAATTTTGACTTGATGCCAAGAATTGATCCACGGGCAACACTTCTTGATCGCCTCTTTTGCCGCCCAGCGCCCGGCGACAAACTCAGGTTCCATGTTGGCACGCCACTCGGATTCGGTTAGGATGCGCTGAATCAGGCCTACTCGCGCCATGGCCAGCCGGATACGATTGACCGACACTATATCGGTTCCGATCCCCAAAATCATGCGTTTGCGTCTCGCAACATTTCGGCGAGATCGACCAAGTTGACGGCCTCATCGGAAACCTGCTTGATGCTTGCGTCTAGCATGATGCGGCAGAATGGGCACCCCACGGCGACCGTTTTGGCACCGGTGGCGAGCAATTCTTCGGCGCGCCGAACGCCAGGCCGTTGGTTGAGGTCTTCCTCCATCCACATTCGCCCGCCACCCGCGCCGCAACAAAGCGTTTTTCGGCCGAAATGCTCGGGTTCGGCGATGTTTCTTGCGCCGGGTCGATCGGAAATCGTTTGGATCAGGAGCGGGGCGCCGCCGTTGAGCTTTGTATTGTCGCCAAGCAGCGCGCGCGGCGCATCGCTCTCGTCGTTGACGCGCGCCAAGTAGCAAGGATCGTGATAAGTCACTTCGCCCTTTAGCGGCTTGGCGGCCTTCAATTTGCCTTGCGAAACGAGTTCGGCCAGCAACTGGGAATGGTGTACGACCTCGTACTCGCCCTCGAATTGACCGTACTCGTTTTTGAATGTGTTCAGGCAGTGCGGGCAAGCGGTGACGATGCGCTTGAACTTGTATTTGCCCAGCGTTCCGACGTTTCGACCCGCCATTTCTTGGAACAAAAATTCGTCGCCGATGCGCCTGGCTGGATCGCCCGTGCAGGCTTCTTCTTGCCCCAAACAGGCAAAATCAACGTCCGCTTTGGCGAGCAACTCCGCGATCGCTTT
Source organism: uncultured Chthonomonas sp. (assembly GCA_964422285.1). Lineage (GTDB taxonomy): Bacteria > Armatimonadota > Fimbriimonadia > Fimbriimonadales > Fimbriimonadaceae > UBA2391. The sequence goes on along the minus strand of CAYRAX010000001.1, from coordinate 30,039 downwards.
CGTCGTTTTGATCGCGCCGGGGTCGGTCGCGCCCGCACACCCCACCCAGAACAGCACATCGAACGATTGCTTCTCACGCGCGAGCGGAACCTCCATTCCCTTCATCCAATCCTCGCGCGAGTTGGGTTGCGCACCCCAAGCGTTGCTGGTCGAGCCGGTTTGCCGCAAAACCGTCGCCGCCGCGCCGCTCAACTTGCCTTCAGCGACCAAGTAGCGCCGAGCATCGACGATCAGGTCCACGTGGCGAATGTTGACCGGGCAAACTTCGACGCACGCGTTGCACGTGGTGCAGGCCCAAAGCGCGTCTTCGGTAACCGTGGGGGCAACCGCCGCGCCAATGGTTATCGCTTGGTGAACGCCTTGCACGACAGCTCGCGGATTCAAGGTTTTTCCGACTCCGTTCGCGGGGCAAACTTCGGTGCAGCGTCCGCATTCCATGCACGCATCCAATGAAAGCAAGTGCCACCGCGAATATTCGCTCGCCGTTTCGACTCCAATTTTTCCGGTCTGTTCGACCTCTTCCATCGCGATCGGCTGCAATCTGCCCATCGGTCGATCAGGCGTTCCGGCCGCGCTGGCCACCGCCATGACGATGTGCTTCAAGCGCATGTGGGGCAAACCACAGATGAATGCCGCGACCAAGATCGCGTGGAACCACCAAATTCCAACATATGCAGTAGGTTCGATGGAAGGCAGCATGCGCGACACCGAGGCACCGACCCATGACCAATGATCCCATGGCTTCGGGTTAACGCTGATTCGAGCAGCTTCGAGCACATAGCCGGTCAAGCCGAGGAATAACAACAAACCCAGCGCCCAATAATCGCGCCAATCCGTGACGATGACCTTGGGTCGAAACGCTGCGCGACGGACGAGCGCCCAACCAACGCCGACCACCAAGAAAAGCCCAAGGAAATCGAAAATCGCCTCAAACCCGAGGTAGTAGTTTCCTTGGTGAAATTTCCAAGGTGAATAGGTGTTGATGGCGAGTAGCGTCGTCGCCACCACCAGCGAAATGAACCCATAGAAAATCAACAGGTGCATCGGCGCGCCGGACTTTGGCCGCGCGTTCATCACCTTGCGCTGGGCAAGGATAAATCGGACGATGTTGCCCGGAATGTCGGGCCGCCAGTCAATCGGTTTGCCTTGACGCCAGAATTTGGCGCGTTCGGCAAATCGCCACATCGCGTAGGCGCAACTTCCCAAAATGAGAATGTAGAACAGCGCCTTTGCTGGTCCCTCGATGTGCAGAAATTCTTCGCGTGTTGGTTGCACCGCTTGCGATTCTACAGCGTTTGGTGCCTTCTTGTCGCGCGCTAGGCCTGCTCAACCCGAGATTCGGTGTACAGCGTTTCGATTACGGATCGCCGGCCAATTTCAGCACCATTCGTGCAAGCCGTCGCGGCCCCCGCCGCAATCCCCCAGCGCAAACACTCATCCAGAGGCTCGCCAGCGACCAATTTCGCCAGAAAACCGCCGAGCAACGAATCGCCGCTACCCACCGTACTTCTGGATTCAACTTTTGGTGCGTGACCGATCCATCGTTGCCCGCCGCTCGCCATGACCGCGCCGTCGCTACCGCGAGAAATGATCGCGATGCCACCATGCGCGAGGTGTTGTAGCAGTTCCTCGGCCGCGTCAACCAATTCGGCGGTCGAATTTAGCGACCTACCCACCAAGCGCTCCGCTTCCTTCTGATTCGGCTTGACCATGTCGGGCTTTGATTCCAATCCCAAGCGCATCGGCTCGCCATCCGCATCCAGCAAAACTTTCGCTCCAGATTCCCGAGCCAAGCTCACGAGTTCCTGGTAGATCGACGTTGGAACTCCTGGCGGCAGCGACCCCCCGATGGCGACCCACGCGGCACCTTTGGATTCCTTCTCCACTTGCGCGCGCAATGCGTCCAGTTCGTCCGGCGAAATCTCGGGGCCCCGCGCGTTTAAGGTGGTCGGCGGTCCGCCTGCCATCGATTCGATGTTGAAATTGGTTCTGGTTTCGCCGCAAATGCGCACGAATCGGTCGGCAACCCCTTGATCCTGCAAAACGTGCAAGACCATCGCGCCAGAAGGGCCACCCAACAATCCGGTAGCCGCGGTTTGGCCGCCCATCTCGGCAACAATTCGCGAAAGGTTTACGCCTTTGCCGCCTGCGTCGGTCTCGCACAGCTCAATGCGGTTGGTATCCCCGGTGACAAGCGACTTTACGAACAATGTGTGGTCGATGCTGGGGTTGAGCGTGACGGACAAGACCATGGCTACATCTTCACGCCGGTGAAGGCAGCCAGCTTTCTTAGTTCATCCATGAGCGCGACGAATTGCGGCGAAGTCAGGGCTTGCGAGCCATCGCTGAGCGCTTCTTTCGGGTTCGGGTGCATTTCCACCATTACGCCGTCTGCGCCCGCGATCAAGGCGGCCTTCGCCATCGGAGCGACGTACTTTGCCACGCCAGTTCCATGCGATGGATCGACGATTACCGGCAAGTGCGAGTGGTCTTTCAAAACCGGAACGATGGATAAATCGAGTGTGTTGCGCGTGTAGGCCCGGTCGATGGGCATCACTCCGCGCTCGCACAAAATCACGTTGTAGTTGCCTTGGTGAAGCACATATTCGGCGGCGAGCAAGAATTCGTCAACCGTTGCGCTGGGGCCGCGTTTGAGCATGACCGGCTTGTGCGAGCGCCCCGCCTCGATCAGAAGCGGAAAGTTCTGCATGCTACGCGCGCCGATCTGCAAAATGTCGGAATATTGGCTAACCAGCGGCACCATGTCACCGCTCATCACTTCCGTAATCGTCACTAGCCCGGTTTCCTTGCCGACTTGCTGCAGGATTTTCAAGCCTTCTTCCGCGAGGCCTTGGAATGAGTAAGGCGACGTTCGAGGCTTGAACGCTCCACCCCGAATGATCGTCGCGCCGGCATCCTTGACGATTTTTGCAGCGGACGAAAATTGTTCGTAGGACTCGATGCTGCATGGACCGCCCATCACGCAAAACGCGCCATCGCCAATCGCAACTTTGCCAACCTGCACTACCGACCGCTTTCGATGAAACTCAAGCGAGGCGAGTTTGTACGGGCGGCTGGTTTGGGTGACTTTGCTTATCCCCTCCATGCTGCTAAGCAGGGTTTCGATGCGGTCACGTTGGTCGGACCGTAGCGCGGCGGGGATGCCGATGGCAACGCGGTCTTCGCCGGGAAGGACCAGAGGCTCGACGCCTTGGTCACGAATCGCCTGGGCAACCGCTTGGATTTGCTCCTGCGTTGCGTCAACCTGCATTACGATGATCATGGGATCGGTAAAGGTTACCCGTCGAGCATCAAGTTCAGTCTTTCGAGCGTCAGGCGGCGACTCAAATTCTCGTTCGCGCTTTCACACGAACTGCTCAACAGGCACCGCGGACAACCGTCGTCGCAACCGCAACCGGCGAGCAAATGCTGGGCGGCCAGTAGCAATTCATTACGCTTGGCATACAGCGACTCCGATAGGCCAATGCCACCCTCGACGACATCAAAAAGGAACACCGCCGACTCCATGGTGGGCGCAAACAGGCCATACCATGCACTGCCAAAATCTTGTCGATCGCAACCAGCGATTGCTGGTGCGACCGTGTGCAAAACGTGCTGAAGCCCGTGCATCGCCGTGATGTCGCCCAGCATTTCATCGTTCATGTTGACCGGCCAGGTGACTTGCAAAGATATCGTTTGTAGCGCCTGGGTCGGCATATCCAAAGCGGTTTCGCCAATGATGGTTCGCGATTCGAGGTCGATGGTGCGATAGCCGAGCATCGCGGTGGTCACTTTTGCCGCCACCAAAGCGATGTTCTCGCTGCTCTCCACCGTTATTTCTGGCTCGACAATGGACTGCACGATCGGCATCGTGTACGTATTAGTGTCCGCTCGTCGAAGGCTCGCTTGCCTGGCATTGAGGTCCAAGTTTTCCACGACGTAGGTTTGCCCGCGGTGCATGTAAATTGCTCCCGCGTGCGCCTGCTGGATCGCCCGCCAATACTCCATCGAGCCCAACTCCTCACCGCTCACGATTAGCTGCACGGTATCGCTCGAAGCACCGCGAATATTGACATTTTTGGCTGGGGAATCGTGCGATGGATAGAACCAGCGGTCCGCCGAAAACTGGATCTCGCCCGCCTGTTCCATGTCTTTGAGCTGGCCGAGCGCGTTCGGCCAATACCGAAGTTGCTCATCGCTCGAAATCGGACGCTCATACGCCGCGCAACGAAGCTGAGGTTGGCGGATGTGCGGCTGATCCACCGCGACCGCGCTCGATTCGACCACCGCATTCGTCAGGTAGCTCGGATTACGCAGATAAAATTGCTCCAGTGGGTCGTCGTGGGCGATGGCGAGGGCAATGCTCGGCTGACCACCGCGACCCGCGCGACCGATTTGTTGCCAAAAGCTGGCTACGCGACCGGGGATTCCATGGAGGATCACCGAGTCGATCGCGCCCACATCAACGCCGAGCTCCATCGCATTGGTCGCCACCAGCGCCGACAACGATCCGCTCAGGAACCGCTGCTCAATCTCGCGCCGCTCTTTTGCGCTGTATCCACCGCGGTAGCTATCCACCATGTCCACTTCGTTTGGAGCGAGTTGCGAGCGGATTTGCCGCACTGCCATCTCGGTGGAGACTCGCGAACGGCAAAAAATGAGCGCCTTCGCACCCGCGCGCACGAGTTCTGTGGTGGTGCGGGCGACAAGTTTGGTCGGCGAAATGACGATTCCGTCCGCGTCATCGGTGGAAATCCAGTAGATTCGCCTCTCACCTTGTGGGCCACCGTCCTCGGTAATCGCTTGTGCATCGCGACCAAGAAACGACCGCGCAATCACGTCTGGATGGCGCAAAGTCGCGCTCGCCATGATTACCTGCGGGCTGCTGCCATACCACCGGCATAGGCGCAAAAGTCGGCGCAAAACATGGGCAACATGCGCACCAAACACGCCACGATAGCTATGCAACTCGTCCACCACAATCACCCGCAGCGAGCGCAGAAAATGGCCCCATTGCTCATGGGCGGGCAAAATTCCAACGTGGAGCATGTCGGGATTGGTGAGGACCACGTGGGCTGACTTTCGGATGGGTGCCCGCTGGCGAGCGGGAGTGTCGCCATCATAGGTTGACGTTCGAACGCCCAGATGACCCAACGAGCTAACAAATTTGCCCAATTGGTCTTGGGCCAGCGCCTTGGTGGGAAAGAGCACTAGCGCCCTTGCTGAAGGTTCGGACATCATCGTTTGCGCGATGGGGAGCATGTAGCACAGCGACTTTCCGGAGCCAGTGCCGGATGTGACTACAACGTCTCTGCCCTGCCTCCACGCTTCCACGCTCGCCGCTTGGTGCGAATACAGAGTGGATGGAAAACACTCGGCGACCTCAGCACGCAACGACACCGACAAGTCGGCAAAAACTGGCGCTTTGGCGGCAAGCGGCGTCACCGATTGCATTCGCCCTTGGAGTTCTTCGATGGATTGAATCGCCGCTTCGAGGCGCGCTAGTTCCATGGCTCGGGTTCATCGCCTGACCGGCGGATGCTCCAGCGAACGGCGACCAAGCTAAGGAAGAACAGTAGCGTCAGGGGAATCGCCATCATGAGCATGCTGGGTACGTCGTTGCTGGGCGTGATCATCATAGACACGATGAAGATGACCACCGTCGCGTGTCGCCAATTTGCCATGAGCGCTTGCGGCGTCAGCAGCCCCACTCGCACCAAGAACCACACAACCACCGGAAGCTGGAACCCGAAACCGAACGCCAACATCATTTTCATGATGAAAAACACAAGGGTTCCCGGCTCTTGATACAGCGATGTCCCGGGGAAATCGGAAAGGTAGCTAGCGAACCACTGCAGGGCCATGGGAATCACGAGCCAGCACATCACCGCGCCCAATATGAACAGCCCCGAACTCAGCGGAACAATGACCTTAAAAGGCTCGACTTCGTTCTTCTTTAGCCCGGGCCGCACGAACCCCCACGCCTGCCAAACAATGAGTGGAAACGTGGCGATGAAGCCCAAATAGAACCCGAATTTCATCTTAAGCATGAAGGGGTCCATGAGGTTGCGAAATACTTCGCGATAATCCTCGCCTTTGGGAATCTGCGACTTTGCATAGCCGAGTAGCGCCGAATAAATGGGCGTTTGGACCGCGTATCCGATGACCCAACCCACGACAAGAATGCCGATGATGCGGATCATCCGCGTCCTGAGCTCTTCGAGATGGGCTATCAAAGGCAAGCGCAACTCATCTGGCTCGATGCCATCGGAGTTGCGCTCGTCTACAATTTCCCAGTCGGTGTCCAAACTATTCCAAGGTCAGAATGAACTTGACCCGTGACTTCATGATGCGGGTACCACCGCCGGATCGATTGCCGCCCGCGCCAGAACCCATTCCGCCGCGACCTGGGCCACGTCCTGGACCACTGCCGCCGCCACGAGCCGCAGCTTCATCGCCTTCTTGGAAAAGCGTGCCGGGAGAAGTGAATCCTGCATCAGCTGGGGCACCACGACCACCGCGTTTTCCGCCCGAAGGCGCGCCGCCGCCGTTTGCGCTTCCACGGCTACCACCGCCGCTTCCCGCACTACCGCCGCCCTCGCTTTTCACGCGAACGGTGGTCGTGTAGGTTCGTTCCAGCTTCACGATGATGCCGCGGTCAATCGAGAACCAATAGACTTCTTCGGACTCGGATTGAATATCATTACTTAGCGCCTGGCTTGTGGCGATCGTGTTACGAATACGAACGCACTTCATGCCGCGCTCATATTCAATCGCTTCGATCGTGCCGCGAGCAGGTGAAATCTCGGAGAGCTTCTCTTTGCTGTAGATCTCGGCCAAATCGTTGGTGAGTGGCGAAGAAGTCACGAAGCCACTTGCCCAGCTATCCCCTTGGGAAACACCGCGCGTCGGCAACAACGGCAGCGGAAACACACCATAAATCAAGATCTTTGGAGCTGGACCTTCGGTTCCCTCCACGCCAAAGTAGGCTGGTGATCGGCCAAAAACCTCGCGGCCCGTATCGGAAACGCGGTAGTAAACCGTGGTGAATTGCTCCTGATAGCGCTTCTTGGCTTCGGGGTCACCGGCCAGCGGAAGAATCGCATAGTCCTTGCCCTTCACCGGCAGGAGCTGCATCCGCACCAAACCGTCCTTTCGACCGCCCGGCATCGGATACGCGTTGTCCACGGCGTACATGTAGCGCGCGGTGAACGAATTCTGGGGTAGCTCGGGAGGGCGACCGCCGAGCTTTGCCTGGGCTTCCGACATCACTGAAATACTTTGTTTGTATTCCAACTTGTATACATTGTTTGTGCCAGGGTTAAATTTGTACCGAAGGTGATAGCCGCCGGCGGGCGCCTTCAGGCTCGTTCGGTTGTCGAGGCGAACCCGGACGCTCGACCGGTTGACGATCGCGTGGGTCTCGCCGCCACCTTCTGCGCCAAAGATGCCGTACAAAACCGCCTCAAGCTTGAGCGGACCGTCGGCGATCTGGCGGCCCTTCGTGTCGAGCGAATAGACAAAATCTTTGCCGTCAAGTTGCTCTGCGGTAGGCGACACAGCTTCCAATAGCTTGCCGTTGACCAAAATTCCAACGTAATTGCCCGGCCCGATGCTCGATTTGGGAATGCGAATTTTGACAACTTCGCGAACGGTTGAGCCATCGGCGGGTCGCCGAATCGTGAACGACGATTGCGCCAAAGCGGCGGCGCACATCGCGATACCAAGTCCAATGCTGATGAAGCGTTTCATGACCGATTTCTCTTCTCTTACCTACATCCTAGGATTTATGAGTCTACTTTACCAGGGACGTATGCCACTACTTTAGACGTTCGAACGGAATCGCCATGTTACAAGGCGATTCGCGAACGCACACCGTCATAATACTTTACGCATGACCATTCCATTTGACGTTTCTACGCTAAATCCTCAGCAACGCGAGGCCGTCGAGTGGCCGGGCGGACCGCTGATGATTTTTGCGGGCGCCGGATCGGGCAAGACCCGGGTCATCACCTGCCGCATTGCCAAGCTCATCCACGAAGGCACCGTTCCGTATAGGATTTTGGCCGTAACTTTTACAAATAAAGCGGCTAGAGAGATGCGTGAGCGCATCGAAGAGATGGTGGGAGCGGAGGCCGCGAAGCAGATGTGGCTGGGCACATTTCACGCCACCTGCGCCAAATTGTTGCGATTTGACGGCAAAGCAATTGGCATCGACCCCAATTTTGTGATTTATGACGATGGCGACCAAGTTAGCTTGATCCGCGAGATTTTGAAGCAAAAGAACATCGACGAGAAGTCGATCCAGCCGCGGGCGGTTTTGAGCGAAATTAGCCGGGCGAAGGAAAAATTGTGGTCGCCGGAGCAATATCGTAGCCAATCGGCCGGCTTTTTTGAGCGAATCGTCGCCGATATCTACCCCGTTTACGCCAACATGCTGACCAAGTCGAACGCGCTCGACTTTGATGATATCGTCATGTTCGCGGTTCGGTTGCTGGAGCAGCGCGAAGACGTGCGCGAAAAATACCAAGAACGGTTCCAGCACGTGCTGATCGACGAATATCAGGACGTCAACTTCAGCCAATATCGGCTCGCCCATTTGCTGAGCGAAAAGCACCGAAACATCACAATTGTCGGCGACGATGATCAGTCTATCTATGCTTGGCGCGGCGCAGATGTCTCGCTGATGATGCGGTTTTCGAGCGATCACCCGGACGCAAAGCTAATCAAGCTTGAGCAAAACTACCGCTCCACAAAAAAGATCCTCGACGCCGCCTACCACGTCATTCGGCACAACCGCGGGCGAACAGATAAGCGCCTTTGGACGGAAAACATCGAGGGCGTCGATATCACGCTGCGCGAGGCAGGCACGGAGCAAGACGAGGCGATGATGATCGCGGATTTGATCGCACGGGACACACGATCAGGGCGGCGCACGTTTGGCCAGTTCGCTATCTTGTACCGAACCAACGCACAGAGCCGTGTCCTGGAAGAAGTGCTTCTCACCATGCGAATTCCGCACGTGCTGGTTGGCGGACAGCGATTTTATGAGCGCAAGGAGATTCGAGACCTCATCGCCTATCTGCGCCTCGCGCTTAACCCAAACGATCAATCTTCGCTGACTCGAGTCGTGAATGTGCCGGCCCGCGGCATCGGCCCAGGTGCGCTCAAGCCGCTGGAAGAATGGGCGGCAGCTCGCGGCACCACGCTTTGGCAGGCGATGATCGACCAAGAAAACCAGTCGAAAATGCGCCCGGCGACCTTGAAGTCGTTTCGTACGTTCATCGGGATGGTGCAAGAAGCCCACGATTTGGCCGAGCTCGGACCCGTAACGCCTGTGCTGAAATTCTTGCTGCAAGCTTCTGGCTACCAAGATCAGCTAAAGGCTGAGCGGACCGACGAAGCCATCGGGCGATTGGAGAACTTGCAGGAACTCGTCAACGTGACGACGCAATACGATATGGCGGCGGAAGATGGGTCGCTCAGCGGATTTTTGGAGAGCGTTGCGCTCATTGCCGACGTCGACTCGCTGAACGAATCTGGCGAGGCGGTCACGCTGATGACGCTTCACTCAAGCAAGGGCCTTGAGTTCCCAGTCGTCTTTTTGGCGGGCATGGAAGAAGGCGTATTTCCGCACTCTCGGTCGTTGATGAATGACCGCGAATTGGAAGAAGAGCGCCGATTGGCCTACGTGGGCATGACGCGGGCGCGAGAAGAACTCAAGCTCTTCCACGCGAGGCGGCGCACTCTGTTTGGCCAGCCCAATTTTAACAAGCGCTCGCGGTTCCTGGACGATATTCCGGAAGAGCTTTTGGACACCGTGCATCCGACCGGGATGTTTGGACCGGGGCAAGTGCGGCAAGAGCGATCCGGGCAATATTCGGTGGTCGAGCCGCGCCGCGAACTCAAGCGACCGGAATGGAAATCGCCATTCGAAGTCGGCGACAAAGTTCGGCATGCAAAATTCGGCATTGGCGTTGTCATCGCTTGTTCCCCACTCAAATCGGACGCCGAGGTCACGGTCGCGTTTCCCGGAGTGGTGGGCGTCAAAAAGTTGGTGCAGTCGCTCGCCAAGCTCGAAAAGGTTGAGGTTTGACCGATGGCGCGTGGCACTTCTCTGTTTGTTTTTGGAGTTGCCGCAGCCATCGTGGCGGGTTGCAACGGTGGCAACGATTCGCTCATGCCGATGAAGAAAGGCGCAAAGTGGGAATACCAAATGCGCATGGGCTTGGCCTCGACCGTGGATCGCTGGAGCGTGACGGGACCGGCCCGCGTGGGGGGCGATATGGGTTGGGAAATTTCGGGACCTGGCGGAACATCGCGGTTGGGCTGGTCGGGCGGTCTGCTCAAAGCCCAAATGCTCGCCGGAACAACCTACATGCCACCGGTCACGCTGCTGGATTCGAGCTTAAAGGAAGGCGACACCGCCAAATGGTCCGGGATGGTGACCGTCGCCAGCCGCCGTTATGATGCCAAGGCGCAGTTGAACCAGAGCACGGAAAAGTTCAAAGTCGCAGGCCGCAACCTGACCGTAACCCGTTGCGAGCTTGAGCTTTCGATCAACGGCAAATCCACGACGGTGACTACTTGGTTCGCGCCGAGCATCGGGATTGTGCGCCAGGAAGAGCGGTCCGGCGACCAGCTCCTCCGCAGCATTGAGTACTTGCAAGGACCTTAGACCATGGCGGCATCGACGGTTCAATGCATATGCCGGTTTACGCCGTGTGAAAGAGTAGCTCACCCTCTCCAAGCCCCGGTTGGAGAGGGTCGGTCCGCTTGCGGACCGGGGTGAGGTTCCTTCGAAAAATGCAACAAACCACGATTTTTGCAATGGCTCAGAGCCTGCATTGCCTCATCCCCTGGCCCCTTCTCCAACCGGGGCTTGGAGAAGGGGAACTGATGCGGTGCCGCTAGAACGAAGTTACGTCCAGCGGCACAAATTTCACCGTTTGACTTTTTTGCGGAGCAGGTCGCAGACATAAAGCCGCGTCACCGGCTTGTGGACAAAGTCGCGGCCTAGGATTTCATTCAAGCGACGAATGCCCTCTTCGCGGGACATGCCTTGGTTTTGCTCATAGCGCTGCCAAAACTCGTCCCACCATCTGGCGGGCTGAACCTTGGGTCCATCGTACTCCGTGATCCGGCCAGTTCGACCGCCGGTTACCAACGAACCAACCGAGTCGCTCTGCTTGTAAACGCTGTCAATTTGCTTGCGAATCTCGCGCATGTCGGCATCCGAGACGACCCCGTTTGAAGTCGCCTTATAGAATTGCACGGTGACGCGTACGGGGTATCGGTCATCGCGCTTGATCGCCAAGTGGTCGATTTCCGTGAACTTGCCTTCGAATGCGCCAAAGCCGATTGCCGCGTTTTCCACGTCACTCACCTGTTCTTTTGACTTAGTGGGTGCTGCGGCACCGCCGGAAGCCGACATTGGTGCTTGGTCGTATTCACCGCGTCGCGGCTCAGGATGAACTAACGGTATTTGGATGAGCAGAACCATGTTGTCGCCAGCGATGGAGTCTGGGTCTCCGCCAGGGCTCGGCGACGAGGAAATTCCGGCATCGCTATAACGTTCGCCCGTGAGCGATGCTCGCATGCCCGCCTGGTTATGAAAAAGCCGCTGCCCCCAAACCGATCCCGCTTCGAATGGGTCGCGCACGTTATCGATGATTGTGGTGCTCGTGCCCTTTCTCGTTGCCAAAACGGTCAACACGGCCGGGTTGTTGCGCATCGATTGATAGTTGAAAAGAACGGGGTTAAAGGTCGCAATTCCCTTTTGAGGAACCGGCAAAAAGCACGCTTGGGCGCTCACCAAAACCTGCTCATCGCGCGGAGCAAGCAACGATTTCGGCCCGCCACGCCACTCTGATGGCCTCGCCAAATAGTCGCCCGGATTCTGCAAAAAGTCGTACAGCGAAACCCGCTTGAGCGCGCGGCCTTTTTCGTTGCCAACAAGCAGCGTGAAATCCTCGGGCGCGATATCGCAGGTTACATCGCTAAAGTTCGGGAACCGAATGACCGGCATCGCGCGCACGGTCATGTTTCGGGTTTTTGGATCGCGCGTCGCCACCTGAATGGTCATGTCGCTGATGTTTGGCCCGACCGCCGAACCCTTGTAGCGACCAGTATCCTCCCACGTTACATTCAAAATGTCCAGCCCGTGCTTGCTGGCGAGCCTCACGGAATCGCTATCGTTCGTCATGTTTGCGGTCAGCTGGATCGCGCGCAAATAGGCGGGTGTCGCGACTCCGGCCTTGCCTTTTCGGGTGATCAAAGTTGGACCTGGGTCGGCGTCGATCGCCGCAAAGCACACCAGAAATGACATCAAAATCAAACTTTTCTTCATAACGTTTCGGCTCCTTAAGTGCTTAATGTCGTCTGCACCATGAAACGTTCAATGACGCGCGGCGTTTCTTTTTGACTAGCCTTTTCCCGCAATTGCGCGAGCAGAGCCAAATGCATCCCAACTCGGCAAAGCGTTGCCGCTTGAGTCCACCATGCACTGGCCCCAACCGCCGTACCACTCGCCGTTCGATTGCACTGAATACCAGCCTGGTTCCCACCAAACGACGCCTATTCCCAGCTTGCCAGGAGTCGATTTGACCTTATCGATAACCGCCTGCAAATAGGCTTTTTGGCCCGCAGGAGTCACCGGAAATTCGCCATGGAAATCGGGAAACCACGACGCGACATACGGGTACCCGGCCTCCACCACCATGATGGGCTTGTGGAATGTGGTCGCCGCGCCGTTGAGACAGGCTGCTAGCCCCGAGATCGGGCCGTGATAAGTGGGATAGTAGCTGAGTCCGATCAGGTCGAACGGCACGGCCTGCGCTTCCAGTTGGGTGAAGAACGACTTGGTACCGGGCCAATCGCCGCCGCGGTCGATGTGGATCATGATTTTGGGGGTTGATGCACCCGCGGCTTCCTTGATTCCGGCGATGGCAGATTTGAGCAGAGCGCCGAGCACGGGCCAGCCACCCGAAGGCAGCTTGCCAGTGGGCCAAAGCATGCCATTCGTGATCTCGTTGCCAGGCTGCACGATGTCTGGCATTGCACCGGCGGCTTTGAGAGCAAGGATGCAATCGCGCGAGTAATCGTGGATTTTTTGGTTCAATTGGGCAGCGCTGAGATTCGCCCACGCGCTCGGCGTGAATTGCTTTCCCGGGTCTGCCCAAGTATCAGAGTAGTGAAAATCGAGCAGGAATTGCATTCCGCTCGCCTTGATCCGCCTTCCCAAGTCGATCACGTACGCCAGGTCCTGCACTTCCTTGATCGACTTGTTAGGGCTAACCCATAGCCGCACTCGCGCGAGATTGCATCCTTTTTGCTTCATCATTTGCAGCATCGGCTTTGCGATTCCTCCGTCGCGATAGATTGCGCCCGCCGACTCCATTTGGCTCAGCGAGGAGATGTCGGCCCCCAGCAAAAGCTGGCGATCAAGGCGAACATGATTTGGCGGCGCAACCGCGACCAGTGCGGCGAGTATCCCGGCGTGGATCATAGTGTCATTATTGCGCCTTGCTGGGTTGGTGCGTCCCGCTGGGCTATTTCGATCCACCAGCAATTTTGCTTGATCGTACACCCGCACGCAAAGCACACTTGCATGAATTCAAAATGTGTTATAGAATGAAAACGAGGACGATTCCTCAGGGAGGTTAGGACAACATGCCATTTCCAACAGTGTTTGAACAAGGGCCTGTCAGTAACGGAGTCTTAGTACAAGCCAACGAGTCGACCAAAGTCGCTGTTCGACCGGGGTCAAGCTACCGGGGCATTAACTTCGGCATAGTGCAGGCCAAAATCTATTCGACCGACGCTTCTGGCGCATTGTTGGCAACGCTTAATGTCGGGGGGGGGGTAGATTTTTAAGTTCCCGCCGGTATCACCGTATTGTACATTGAAAACACTACCACCGCAGATTCCTTCGAAGTGGTGCTCGTTCCGGTACTCAAGCAGTACGACGGCGTTGAACGCCGATCTCCTCTTGGTTTTGTGCTGAAAGCCACCGACGCCGCGCCGCGTCGTTTGATAGGATCGTTTTATGCAATGGACGGAAGGCGGCTAGGCGATAATAACGTCGTGACTTACAGCCTCGCGCCAAGTACAACCGCTAAATCAATCGGCGACTTGGTCGCTCACTACGGTAGTCCCGGCACTCCGTATCACGCATGGGCAGACTGTGCAGAGTTTCGCGGTGTATTGATAGGCGGACCGCTACTGCTCCTTGATGGCAACGGCCCCGCAGTTCCGATCGCCACTGAAGACCCTAAGGAAGGTGGCCTACGGCTAAATCCTGGCCCGGTCATCTTGGGTGGGCCTTCAGGTGTATGGCAACCGTCGCTGGGCCCGGGTTACACTGACCCGCCGGTGACCGGGACGTCGGTGTCAAACATTTCGGTCGGGAGTTCAGCGACCGCCTTCGATATCGACGTCACCTCGTCGGTAATGGCGTCGCTATTTGTGAAGTGGACGCAAACGTTCGCAACCAACTCGGTTCGCAATATGCGCGTTCAGGCTTATCGCAAGGCGACGACGCTGGATGCCACGCCAGTGACGTACACGTCCCAAATCTCATCGATTGATGAAGTGTTCACGTTAACTGATGCGGGCAGCAATACCTTCACCGCTCACATTGAACTCGATCAGGGCCTCTACTCTGTAGTCTTATCCGTTCCAAGTGGCGCAAACGCCGTTCAAGCCACGAGCATCACGTGGGCCCTACAAAGATATCAATGAGGAGAAATTACTGTGAAAAAGCTTATATTGTTGTCGCTCTTTTCCCTATTTGCAATCGCATCCAACGCGCAGACATTCTTTGATGGGTTTGAATCCTACAAGGCGGATTCAGCTGATTATTTGTACCCAAAGGGGCCCTGGACAATCGACACGACATTTTGGCCCTATCCGCACCCGGCGCCGATGGTTCGTTCGACTACGCGCGGCGTCGTGCCTTACGAGGGGGACAAGATGCTGGAAATTCGGTCAGTTTCAAACGGTGACTTGGCGGGGATTTACGCACCGTACGACAATTTGCCGCAGATACCTGCTGTGGAGTACTCCATTAGCTTGTTGGTGGCGAAAGAAGACTTTGTGGGCCAGCGCGTAAGCATTGGCTTCCCCTTTCTTAGCACGGCACTGGGTGTTATCGTTGACTTCCAAAGTCAGGTTGTAACGACTTTTGGGTACGGAGGATCTCTCCCCAATTTCGATGTACCATTGCATCTTGGACAATGGACCAACATTAAAGTTCGCATTGATTTTTCAACAAAGCTGGTTAGTTATAGAGTCGATAATCTATTGTTACAACTCCACCACCTAAACCCACTTGAAACGTCAAAGTCGGCGCGTACGATGACCATTATGTCCAAGATACAAGACGACTTGTCCGGGGTTTATCCATTGGCTCAAGGCGCCCCCGGAGTATTTGTTGACGGCGTTCGACGTGTTGTTGTGCCGGAGCCAAGCACAACATTGCTTCTCGGGGGCTGGTGTACGCTGACAGTGATTCGGCTACGACGGTGCAAACATGTTGCGTAGCACCAGACTTCGTGCTCGTAAGCGCAGTTCCGGGTCCGTTTTGTCGTCCCGAATTGCTCGGAGCATCGGAGAGAACTGTCGGACGAAAATCTCGGGCCGATATGATCTGAACCTACCTTTACCCATCGTATTTCAACCTGGGCCAAATTCCCAATTGAGGTTGCAGCGCGGCGGCAGCGTGCGCGACCTGACGTTAGGGACTAGTCCAGGCTTGGGACATTGGAGTCTTCAGGTGGGCTCATCCGAGTTCGACCTTGACGACACCGGCTCCGCCGCGCTATCCAACGGCGCGGAGCCGGGGGATCAAACCGTGGCCTTTTCTGGCACCGCACCGACGCCGGGCCAGTGGTACTTCTTGAGAGATACAAAGAAGAAAGAAACTAATGCAAGTTTCCCGACGGTTTCGCGTGATATTGGCGGGGAATTAGTTCAAGTAAGATCGGTTTCGGGAAGCAACGTCACCTTCACAGCACCTCTCACGCAAAGCTACCCGGCACCCGATACCGACTATGATCCACGGCTGTCCTTACTCCCGAACAACGTCTCCGTGGTTGAGAACGTGCTCATCAAAGGTTTCAAATTCGTTGGGCGCACCGAAAATGGCTATAACTCTTGGCTACGCGCTGGCTTTTGCGCTGGCATCACCCTTCAGGATTGCTCCGGCGAAAAATCGCGGCTCGCCGGATTCTCGATTAACTATTCGCGTGATGTTGAAGTCTCGCGTTGCACCGCCCGCGACCTCGTCACCGGTGCTGGTACCGGCTCTTCGTACTCGATCCACCTGGATAGATGCATCAATGCCAAGGTTCTGCAATCCAAGGTGATCAATGCACGCTATGGGGTCAGCATAGAAAGTGGTACTTCTGCTTGGACTGTCGACGGCTTTTTTGCTGATGGAACTACGGACGGGGCGGTGGACATTCACGGCGGCGACAGCTACAACGGCAGCGTCAGTAACGTTTCGGCTTGCGACTGGCCGGTTTCCGTTGGGAACACCGAATGGCGCAGGGGAGCAAGCTTTGTCACCTACTCCGCGATCAATTGCGCGGACTTGCGCCTTGCTGCCGCCATCCGCGACTCATCTTTTGAAGGTGTGTATTGCAATCGAATCCGTTTCGAAACGACGCAGGATGACCCGAACCCTGCTGCACCTCTAGGTATTCCGGTCGGAGACACGTTCTTAGCCTGCAACGTGCACTGCACAACAACGGATAACGCCGCCGCTATTCGATTTTACGCAAATTCGGGAACCCAAATGTATTTTCGCGACATGTACTTTGTTGGATGCTCGATCACGCAACTAGATACAGCCGCCCGCGCCATCATCATAAATAACCCTTGGAATGACGCGTCACTAACGCTCGATGGGTGCATGATCGAGTGCACTGGCACAAGTGCAATGATTCAAATTGGCGGTAGCGGCATGACAAGTCCTGCTACGTGCTACGTGCTAAACACGGAGTTCGTCGCGCCAAGCAGCGCGAAGGTTGCAGCAGGAGGCGGTAGTGCATACTCAACTTTTTACAACAACACGAACGGAGGAACTACGCCAAACTACCGTGGTACATCCTTTCCAGCGACCACGCCTTTAGCCAGTTCAATGGTTGAGAGCAATGTCGACTGGTATTCGGACTGATGTTAGCGGCCAAGTGTCATGTCTGCCGCTTTCTTCCGTCGCATACTTCTAAACTCCTAAATTTGACCGCTCATGGAACGATGCTCGGCGGCGCTTAGCAACCAAGCCCACGCCAAACGCAAGGCCAAACCACACGCTCGGCTCGGGCGCAAGAACGACATCAATTGATGAAGGATCATGCAAGTATCCCGCACCAAAGGTACCGCGAAATTGGCCCGTTGCCGAATTGTAACGGCACACTTTTCCGTTTGCTCGTCCGGCATCGGTACCACCCAAATAAAGCATGTCGCCGTGCCCTTTGCCCAGACCTTGGGAGAACGTGATACCTTGGCCCGCAAAACTTATCAGAGAATTACCGGTAATCACTCCAGATGCGTTGACATTAGCGTTTATGAGATTGTTGTATTGATCGGACCAATACAAGCGATTTGAGATCGCCTCAACTTCCCACCCATAACCGCTATTCCAACCAGGCATCGCACCTGCTACGGTAGCCGTGCTACCCAGGGCGCCATAGTTCCACTTGAGCAGTTGCTTGTTAACAGAGTCTGGCGCGAACAACATGCCATTGTATGTAACTGCACCTCGCAACCCTGTACCGAATCCACCATAATAGGATCCTTCGTAAGTTCCGCTGGTGGAATAACGCGTTAAGAAAGACGTGTTTCCTGTCCACGCTCCGATGAGAGTATTCGATTGCAAACTTACCCCAAAGATCATTGTGTTTACAGGGTAAAATTCCCCTAAATACTCACCAGTGTTGTAATTGAACTTCAGTACCGCGGCACTTGATTGCGTGACATAAACTGCGCTATTTGCCTGATCCAAGGTAAGCACTGAATTGTTGGCAGTATAGTTTATATATCCGCCGCCAAAACTACCTAAGTACGCACCAGTGTTAACATCGAATCGCTTTATGTCCGCTCTGCTATTTGCGTGATCGACATCCAGCACCAGGGCAAGCTCAAACGAAGCTTGAGCCGACACAAAAGCGGTAGCCGCGAGGGCGACAAACAACAATCTCTTCATAAATCCTCTCCGCAGGAGCAATATCATGCTCCGCCCATATTCTATCATAGCCTGCTCATTTTTCCAAGTAGACCTAGGCAAAATTTGCTTTTGTCGCGAATTGTGGATCTCCAGCGAGCTGTCGCGCCGTATAATTGCGAGTGTGCGCGCCAACGTGCGCGCGGAGGACAATTTATGGCTGAAACTCAAGAAATCAATGAATTTTTGCTCACCGTTGGTTCAACTTTCACTTGGCACGAAGTAAACGTGCCCGATGTCAACAAGGCAATCGAGTTTTACACAAGCGTGCTTGGCTGGACGACCAAGTCGATGGATATGGGCCCGATGGGAACCTACACGATGTTCTGCAAGGGTGAAGTCGCGATGTGCGGCATCATGGCCACCGTCGGCGAGATGGCGGAGGTTCCGCCGCATTGGTCCACCTACATCAATGTGGACGACGTGGATTCGTCTGTTGCTAAAGCCGAAGCCGCTGGTGGCTCGTGCCGCGTACCGGCTTTTGATATCCCCACCGTCGGCCGAATCGCGCTCATCTGCGATAACCAGGGCGCCCACTTCTGGCTCTTCAAGCCCGAGCCTAATTGATCTCGCTTGTCACGACCCGGACCTCAAAACCGGGTCGTGGCTCTGCAAAAGGCCCCGCATACAGCCTTCAAATTACTTGAATTTAACGATCAGGCATTGCGGAACAGCAAAAAGCTCTTATAATAGGAGCGATGACAGCATCCTGTGAGGTGGGGCAAGCACTCAAGGCGGCGCGCAAATCGGTGCGTCTGTCGGTTAGTGGTGCCAGCCGGGTGCTCGGAGTTTCTGAATCCACGCTGAAGCGCTGGGAGACGGGCCAGAACTTGCCCGGACGTTCGGGACTCGATGAAATTCTGGACCGATACAGCATCGACGCACAATCGCCCTATCGCAGCGCCATTGTTTCTCGCGCGGTTCCGACCCGCCGATCTTGGAGCATCGAAAGCGCGGAGCCCAGACCCCTATTGCGCCTATTGCGGTCTCGTCGCCGGCGAAATCTGCTGAGCCTGGATGACGTTCAGGTCGCAACCGGTTACTCGATTTCCAGCCTGCACCGCTACGAAATCGGTGCCAGAGTCCCCGACGAAGTCGCCCTGCGCACCATCGGTTCTGCGGTGGGGCTGCATCCCGATGAGATTGTCTTGATGTCGGGTGCCCTGTATGAACCGACTCCGCCGCCACCGGCGAACATTCTCGATTGGGAAGGTCCGTGCCCCCAGGTCCAACTCTTTTGGCAACTGGACGAGATGAGCAAGAACGGCACCCAGCAGGCCTGGCCGCTGGTTTATGGTTTCCTGCTCATGGCGGATTTTGATTCGCTTGCCGAAAATTGGCACTTGCTCGCGCGACGCACAGACCAAGAGTCGCCAGTTCGCAGGCGCATGTTCTCGCTCGCAAAGACCCTCGTCGCGACCCAATGTTGCAAAGATCGGCCGGAAACCTTGGAACGGTATCAGCGTCATCTAGCTTGGCTGGACCGAACCACTAATTTGGACGTTTTCGAAGAGGGGGTTAGCCTTTGCCGCATTGCGCTGCTGCTGCGTGATATCGGCGGTGCTCGGCGATGCTTGAATGCAGCGCGACGTTCGCACGATCGCTACGCCCTGCCGCTTTTTACCGAGACGATCGAGATATACGACGCGATGATCGACCTCAATGAGCAAAAATTCGGCCGCGCGATGCGAACCATTGCTAAAGTGGGGAGCGAGGCGACCGCAGGCGTCACCCACTACACGTCGAAAGTTGTGCAGGCCTGTTTGTTCGACCGCATGGGTGAAACCGGCCACGCCCGCAAACTGCTCGATGAGTGCGCTCTTTTGGAAGGCGAACTCGGCGTTGGATCCCCTTCAGTATCGCGGCTGCGGCTGAATGTTTCGTCCAGCTGTGCCTCAGGATAGCTTCAAAGTGGCGGGCAAGTTTGTTCGCTAACGATCGTCTTCCCTGACCTTTAGCCATACGCGCGTGTGGCCTAGGGTAACTGGAGTCCGCTTCAAATAGGAGATGCGGCAATCCAGCGAGACCTCAATGCGTTGTCCATGTTCAACCACTTCAATGTCGTCGAGCGGCTCATGATCAACTGCCGACGCGAATCGGCAAAGAACTACCCTTTCATATTTGCGAGAATTATTTGCGATCAACTCGTAAAACGTTCCAACAGTTGCTCCTCCTCCCAACACTTTTTGCATTTGCAACGTTACTTCGGGTGTTTTCCAAGTCCGCAACGTTGTCCGGTCTTCACCACCATTTGTGGATAACAACAACAAGAAGGCCGCCAAGCACAGCAGTATCGCGATTCCGCAGATGCTGGCACCTGTTGCGAGTGTAGCTATCGCGCACGTTTTTACTACTTGGGCGATGCAATACATCGAATCAGATCCCTTCGGACTGGCGCGCGGTGTATTGGGCTCGCTTGAGTTCACTTGTTCAAACCGCTATAATTCCCCATGGTCATTCTTCATGCCACCTTTCGCGTCAAGCCAGAGATGCTTGAGTCCGCGCTTGAACACTGCAACACCGTCTTGGGTCCCTCGCGTTCCGAGCCCGGATGCGCGAGCTACTCTTTTTATTGCAGCCCCAGCGACCCTTGCGAAATGATCTTCGTCGAAGAGTGGAAATCCGCCGATGCCTTGCGCGAGCATTTTCGAATGCCCCACGTTTTGGCCTTCTTCGCCTCGATCCCCGATTTTGTCGCAAACGATCCGGTCATCAAGATTTTCGAAGCAGAGCTGACCGAGCTTTGACGCCCGCAAAAAAAGCAGGTCAACCAAAACATCACGCTTTTTTTGTAAATTCATGTATAATCGTGTCTAGGTCTTTGGTTCAACGGAGACCTTTTAGGAGTATCACGTGGCCAACGAAAAGATTGCAGTTGCTGACCGAGAAAGAACGCTTGACACCGCCTTGTCGCAGATCGAAAAAGCCTTTGGCAAGGGGGCGATCATGCGCATGGGTTCGGGCGAGCGAGAATTGGTGGAAGCCGTTTCCACGGGTTCGCTCAGCTTGGATATGGCATTGGGAATCGGGGGCCTGCCGCGCGGACGAATCACCGAAATTTATGGTGCGGAATCCAGCGGAAAAACAACGCTTGCGCTCCACTGCGTCGCCGAATGCCAAAAGTCGGGTGGCCTAGCGCTGGTCGTTGATGCCGAGCACGCGCTCGATATCGAATACGCGCGCGCGCTGGGTGTAGATGTCGACCGCCTCTATGTTAGTCAGCCGACGACCGGTGAAGAAGCGCTGGAGATCATGGACGCAATCATTCGCTCTGGTGCGGTTGATGTTGTGGTGCTCGACTCGGTTGCGGCGCTCGTACCTCGCGCAGAAATTGAAGGAGAAATGGGCGACAGCCACGTGGGCATTCAGGCCCGAATGATGAGTCAAGCTTTGCGAAAACTCGGCGGCAGCATCAACAAATCCAATACCGTCGTGATCTTCATCAACCAACTTCGCGAAAAAATCGGCGTGATGTACGGTAACCCCGAGACCACTCCCGGTGGCCGCGCGCTCAAGTTCTGGGCCAGCGTTCGATTGGAAGTCAAACGATCCGAAGCAATCAAGGTCGGCACCGACCAAATCGGCGCGCGCACCAAAGTCAAAGTCGTCAAAAACAAGGTTGCGCCACCCTTCAAACTGGCCGAATTCGACATCATCTTTGGAAAAGGCATCAGCAAATCCGGCGATGTTTTGGATAACGCGGTAGCGCGAAACATCGTCACCAAAGCGGGCACCTACTACAATTTCAACGATATCCGGCTGGGCCAAGGCCGCGATAACGCTCGAAACTACCTCGATGAGCATCCCGAAGTGCTGGGCGAAATTGACTCCAAAATTCGCGTCGCTGTTCAGGCCGAACGCGGTAGCGCCGTGGTGAATGGCCAGGCTGCCGCCGCCATTGCTGACAACGACGAGTGAACCCGGATGATGCCCTGATCGCCGCTTTGAAGTTGCTCGAAAAGCGAGACTATTTGGCGGAGGAACTGCGCGAGGCACTGGATCGCCGGGGATGCGAAGGCGCGCAGATCACTCACGCGCTGGATTGCGTCGAGCGATGGGGCTTCATTGACGATCAGCGCGTGGCGCGCTCGGTCGCAGAACGGCAGAGCCGCCGGTACGGTAAGGAGCGAATCCTGGCCGAGCTAGAAGCCAAAGGCGCGAGCGAGCAAGTAAGAGCGGCCATCGAAAAGCGATTCACCCACGCAGACCAACTCTCGAAAGCCAAGACGATGCTGGCTGTCAAGAGATTTACATCCGAAGATCGCGCTAAAGCGGCGAGATTTTTGGCGGGTCGAGGGTTCTCCGAAGAAGTCATCGAATCCATCATCGAAGCCGATTTCAAGGAGCCAAGCGAGTGGTGACCGAAACGATTCTGGCTTTGGTGACCGGCGCGCTGGCGACGGCGGCATATTTTCTTGTCAGAGAGTCTCGACTTCGAACGCAACTCGCGGCCGCGAGAGCCGAGTCCGAGCGATCAACCCTCCAGCGCGCAGAAGCCGAGCAGCTTCTGGCAAGCACAAAGGCTAACCACGAAAAGGCATGCGCCGAATTGCAGCGGATTAGCGGCATGACCGCCGAGCAGGCGCGCGATGAAGCGATCCAGCAAGCGACAAGCTCGATCTCCAATGAGCTGACTGGACGTGCAAAAATGCTTCTCACCGAAGCCAATCAGCGCGCGGCGGATGTCGTCCTCGCCGCCGTCGAGCGCACCCACGTAACGACGATAAGCGAATCGACAACCGCGATCGTGCCGCTGCCAAGCGACGACGTCAAGGGCCGCATCGTCGGACGAGAGGGGCGCAATATTCGCGCCTTCGAGCAGGCAACCGGGACCGAACTCCTGCTTGACGCCACGCCGGGTTCGGTGCTCATTTCTTGCTTCGATCCATTTCGTCGCGAAACCGCCCGCGTTGCGCTCATGAACCTGATCGTCGATGGACGAATTCACCCCACACGAATCGAGGAAATCGTCGCGCAGAGCCAGCAATCGATGCGCGCTGAAATCGCCGAGGCAGGCCGGACAGCAACGGCTGAAGCCAAGGTCGAAGGACTCGCGCCTGCGGTTTTGCAACAACTTGGACTGCTTCGGTTTCGCTCCAGCGTAGGCCAAAACGTGCTTTCGCACAGCGTCGAGGTAGCTCAGATTGCCGCAAATTTGGCGGCCGAACTCGGGTTCGATGCCCACGTTTCGAGGGCTGCCGGGTTGCTGCACGACATTGGCAAAGGACTGGGCGAGGCCTACGAGGGGCCACACGCCTTAACCGGCATGCGATTTCTCACCGAGCACCGCATCGATGGAGCAATCTTGCACGCGGTCGCCGCCCACCACTATGACGTCATGCCCGAGACGCCCGAAGCCAGAATCATCATCGTCGCCGACGCGATCAGCGCTTCGCGGCCCGGCGCGCGAAAAGAAAATTTGGAGAACTTCGCCAACCGCCTGGGCGACTTGGAGCAAATCGCGCTGAAGTTCCCCGGAGTCGAGCGTGCATACGCGATTCAATCGGGTCGCGAGCTTCGCGTGATCGTTCGCCCTGATGATCTGAACGACCAGCAAACTGCGGCGCTCGCCCAAGATATCGCGAGCGAAATTTCGTCCGGTCCGCGCCTAGGCATGGAAGTATTGGTCACGGTCATTCGCGAAGTTCGCGCGCAATCAAAAACGAAGTAGGAGTTTTTGGTGGCAACTCCGAAAATGATAAGTGATTGAGGCGAACAACATGAAAATTGTGCTTGGTGCTCATTCCCAGGCGACCCATCAGCACGCGATTGACCTTCTCTCGCGAATGCAATTTGCTGAACCCGAGGTGACCGCGGTTTCGGCGGCTGAACCCATATACAGCGTCCCCGTGACCATGTCTTCGAGCATGGCGCTCAGCTCCGATGTGTTTCGCGCGCTGCACACGGCCGCCGTGGCTAACGCCGAACAAGCGGCAAACGAACTCAATGCCCGTGGTATTCGAACCCACGCAAAAGTTGCCGATGGACTCGCCGCCGATGCCCTGATGCGCGTTGCCGATGAGATCAGCGCAGACCTGATCGCGGTTGGCTCGGAGCAAAAGAGTGCTATTGGCGCGCTTTTCCTCGGATCTGTCACGCGTGCGCTGGCCGCTGGAGCCAAGCAGAGCATCTTGGTCGCGCGTCCCACCATTGCCAGCGGCCCCGTTCGCGCGGTTTTGGCTGTAGATGGTAGCGCCTATTGCGATCGCTGCGTCGATCATTTGATCAATTTTCAGCCGAAGGGGCTGGGCCATGTGACGGTGCTGCAGGTGATCGAACCCGTCGTCGACACGATGTCCGCCGCCGTGCACGTGCCGATTGCGACCACGCAAGAGGTTTACGCCCGCATGGAGGAGTTTGCGACCAACCACACGCAGCAGGTCGTCGATAAGCTCACGGCCGCCGGGATTGAAGCTTCGCCGGTCGTTCGAACCGGGCCGGTCCTCGTCACGATTCGCAAAGTGGTGCAAGATACCGACTCCGAAATGATCATTCTTGGTGCCCAAGGCCATGGTTTCATGCACCGAGTGCTGATCGGTAGCATCGCCATGCATGTGGTCGCGAGCGAATCATATAGCGCCCTCATCATGCGAGCGTAAAGCACCCAATATGCTACGCTAATGCATGCCGCTTCGCCTGAAATATCCCGTGATTTTGGCGAGCGCGTCCCCTCGGCGCCAGGAGCTTTTGCGCGAATTGGTGACCGAATTTCGAGTGGTCGCGGCGGACCTTGATGAAGACGAATTTTTGTCGGATGATCCTTGGCAGACGGCCCAAGTGCTCGCGCGCGAAAAGGCGATGCACGTCTTTGAATCGAATCCTGATTGCTTGGTGATCGGCGGTGACACCGTTGTCGCTCTGAGCTCTCCGAACGGTCACACCCAGTTGGCAAAGCCGAGCGACGAGGCCCACGCCAGAGCCATGCTCGCCCAACTTTCTGGCCAAACCCACGAGGTCATCACTGGCGTCGCGCTGCGGTGGCCAAAGGGGCTGCACCTCTTTGCCGATTGCTCCAAAGTCACCTTTCGAACGCTGAGCGAATCGGAAATCGAAGCATACGTGGCGACGGGCCAGCCGATGGATAAGGCGGGCGCTTATGGCCTGCAGGACGCTAGCCACCAATTCATCGAGTGCGTCGAAGGCAGCATCAACAACGTGATCGGTTTGCCTACCGAAATGCTCGCCGATGCCTTGAAACAAATTAGCTGAAGGCCGCAATTTCATGCCAAAAATGAACGCCAAAACCGCCACCACAAGCGCCGTCCACGTCGCCACCGACGTGCTGCGCGTGGTTGACGTCGTTTTCGATCATCGCCGGAGCGGCTCGGATGCGATCTACACCTACCTAAACCCGCTGCGAGCAGAACCAGGACAAGCGGTGACCGCGCCCATGGGACCGAGAATCGAGCTCGGCATCGTGCTCGCGACAAGATTGATCAAGCCATACCAACTCGGCTTTTCAGTAAGCGCGCTCAAGCCCATCCATGGCATCGTCGAAGGAGTTCGCCTGCCGCCCGAGATGCTGGAATTGTTGGAACACGTGGCCGCGTCGTCGCTCTGCACGCCCTCGATGGTGATCGGGCTGGCGATGCCGCCAGGGTTGCACGATCGGCTCGTGAGCCAGTGGACCCTGACGCGCACTCCCACCGCCGAGGAACTCGCCAAATTGTCGGCGACCAAGGCGGAGGCAGTTCGAGTTTTGACCGACAACGGCGGATTCGTGCAGAGTTCCAAAGTCAAGCCGATTTCGGCCGCCGCGAAGCGTCCGTTGCGCGCGCTCAAGGCCGATGGATTTGTCACCGAATCGTTGGCGGTCTCGACCACCCAAGAGCGCCACCGCCTGAGCGGGCAACTGAAGCTAACGAGCAACGAAGCCAGCATCGACGAGTTTCTGCTGAAGAACGGCAAGAAGCGACCCGCGCAGGCAATGATCTTGATGAGGCTTCAGGGGGCAGAAGCCATCTCGTTTTCCGTCACCGAAGTCAAGGCGATTTCGAACGCGACCGACCAGGCGATCATGGGACTGATCAAAGCGGGTTTGCTCGAAAAAATCGAGGCCGAGCAGCACCAGCCGCAAACGCCGCCAACGCCGAACCCGCACCAAGCCAAGGCAATTCAAGCGATCAATCAGGCGATCAAGGGTCGGTGCGCTAAGCCGTTTTTGCTGTTCGGCGTCACCGGCAGCGGAAAAACTGAAGTCTACTTGCGGGCCGCCGCCGCCGCGATGCAACAAGGGCGCCAAGTCCTTTACCTCGTGCCCGAAATCGCGCTGACCGCCCACGTGATCGCGCAACTTCGCAGCCGATTTGGCAAGGGCCTCGCCGTCATTCACAGCAATTTGCCCGCCCAAGAGCGATTGAATAATTGGGTGCAAATCGCCGAGGGCCGCGCGCCAATTGTCCTCGGAGCGCGCAGTGCACTCTTTTCGCCGCTCGATAATCTCGGCCTGATCATCATGGATGAGGAGCATGAGAGCAGCTACAAGCAAGAGAGCGCGCCGAGATACCATGCGCGCGATGCCGCCATTCGCCTTGCCGAAATTCATGAATGCCCGCTGATTTTGGGTAGCGCGACGCCGAGCATCGAATCCTATTTTCGCAGCGAACAAGGCACCTACCAACGCTTGGAATTGCCGCAACGGGCCGCCGCCGCAACGCTGCCAACTGTGCACATCCAAGACTTGACGGAGGTTTATCGATCTGGTAGTCCATCGATTTTCTCACCGATGCTGCTGGACAAAATGGTCGCGACGCTCGAGCGCAAGGAGCAGGTGATTTTGTTCCTCAACCGCCGCGCCTTCGCCTCATACTTGGTGTGCCGTGATTGTGGTCACCAGTGGATGTGCCCCGAATGCGCCGTCGCGATGTCCTATCACAAACGCGTGCACCGGCTGAAATGCCACCATTGCGGTCACCAAACGCCTGCGCCGGACCTTTGCCCATCGTGCGATGGCGAGCGAATTGCGCCATTTGGTACCGGCTCCGAGCGGGTCGAAGAGGCCGTGCGTGCCCAATTCCCCGCCGCAAACGTCGCCAGGCTAGACCGCGACGTCGCGGAAAAGCGTGGTGCGCTCGAAGAGATTTTTGCGGGTTTTCGCAGCCAGAACATTCAAATATTGGTAGGAACCCAAATGATCGCCAAGGGCCTCGACTTTCCAAACGTGACCTTGGTGGGAGTCATCGCGGCCGATATTTCGCTGAATGTGCCCGATTTTCGCGCATCGGAACGCACGTTTCAGCTACTTTCGCAGGTTGCGGGCCGAGCGGGTCGTGGTTCGCGTCCCGGCGAAGTCGTCATTCAAACCATGGTGCCCGGCAATGTGGCCATTCAGTGCGCGACGACCCACGATTACGTCGCCCTTTACGAAACGTTGCTTCAAGAGCGGATGGCGGCGTGGTATCCGCCCTATTGTGACCTTGTTAATGTAGTGTTTTCCGGCGAGCAATTACCCGAAGTCGAAGCCGCGATTCATTCGGTTTCCGATGAATTACGAACTCACAAAGAGCTAATTGTGCTGGGTCCGGTCGAATGTCCGATTGAGCGGCTGAATGGTCGCTGGCGGCTTCACATGCTCATCAAATTGAACGATCCCGCGATGATCCAGACTCTGCCCAGCCTGCTCGTGAACCCCAATCCGAGGGCGGTTCAAATGATGATTGACGTCAATCCGTATTCACTCATGTAGCCATGCGCTTGTACATTTCATGCAGCAAAACCGCCTGTCCGCCGTGGTAGCTGTCGTGCTGGATCACGTGCCCGATCACCCACGGCAGCGTGAATTCGTACTCGTCGCGCATTTGGCGGGACAGATTAACATCCAGCGGCGCTAAGGCTTTCAATGCCCGCGCGCGCACCGTGTCCAAGAGCTCGTAGTACCACTGGATCGGCTTTCGGTGCGGCGCCGGCCAGATGTGATCATCCACGTTGATCTGGTCTGCCATCAGTAGCTCGCGCTCACCAACAGGCCGCTCGGCTTGGGCCAAAAACGACTCAAACCAAAACGCTTCTACGCCGATCAAATGCAGCAATTGCCCACCAATGCTAGGTGCATTTTCATAAGGTTGCCAAACAATCGCGTCTTCAGTGGGCTCGCCGAGCTCACTCTTCCACTCGCGCGTGGAATCATGCAGAGTCGCGATCATTAGCGCGATTTTGGGATCAAATTCCTGAGGAGGGACAAGATCGTAGAACTTCATTTCACCATTCCTTCAACGGTCGGCGCGGCGACTGCAAGTGCCGCATCGACCTTGTTTGCGTCGCGTCCGCCGGCGGTCGCGAAGTCTGCTTTTCCGCCGCCACCGCCACCCGCAACCTTAGCGATTTCGCGCACCAGATTGCCCGCGTGAACGCCTTTCGAAAGGGCCTCAGACCCGACTTTTGCGACAAATGTAACCTTACCTTCTTCGGAAACCAAAGCAACTACGGCGACGACACCAGGCTTGCTATCGGTCAATCGGTCGGCAACCATCTGCGCATCTTTGGCTTCGCCGCTCGCCAGTTTTTGAATGGAAAGCGTGACGGGACCAATTTCGGTGCTCGTGCTTTCGGCCGCGCCTGCGCCTTGTTGCATCAGCTTTTCGCGCTTCTTGCGTTCTTCGCGAACTTGATCCAGCACGCGCTCGATCGCGGGCAATAGCTCTTTCGGCGTGGTCTTCAGCATCGAGCTCGCGGACTTCAGCGTCGATTCGCTACGCCACATCCAGTTCAAGAGTTCGGCCCCCGTGATCGCCTCGATTCGCCTGACGCCCGAGCCGACGCTACTTTCGCCGACAACTTTCAGCATGCCAATTTCCCCCGTGTTGCCGACGTGGGTACCGCCGCAAAGCTCACGGCTAAAGTCGCCGATCTCTACCATCCTGACGCGGTCGCCATATTTCTCGCCGAAAAGCGCCATGGCGCCTCTGGCGCGGGCCTCGTCGATCGGCATGTCCACATGGGTGGTCACGGGCATATTGCGCAGAATCTGGTCGTTGATCATGTACTCGATCTCGGCCAATTCTTCGCCTTCCAAAGCCTTGCTGTGGGTGAAATCGAAGCGCAAATGCTCGGGCGAAACGAGCGACCCGGCCTGAGTGACGTGAGTGCCCAGCTTGTTGCGCAAAACCGCCTGCATGATGTGAGTCGCCGTATGGTTTCGCATCGTGCTCAACCGGCTCGGCAAATCGATCTCCCCGATCACCCGGTGATTGAAAACTTGGTGGAGGAGAACGTTTGTTGCCTCCGCGGCGGGCATGTTGAGTAGCGGCGCGGGATGCTGCATGCGCACAGGTTCGCAGAGGTGCACATAGACGCCGGCCTGCTTGACCAAATCCACAACTTTGAACTCAAAATTCTCGCCCAAGATGCGGCCGACATCGCTGACTTGGCCACCCGATTCTGCATAGAATGGTGTGCGATCTAGCGCGAGCGCGACGCGCCCCGTGCAAAGTCCGTTTTCGAGCAGTTCCGGCAGTGCACCGTGAACGATGGCCTCGCATCGCGGAGTGCTGTAGCCGACGAATTCGGTCGCGGTGGGCGTATGGTCGCCATCAAACGAAAATTGCGCGGCGACGCTGCCGTAAACGGTGTCGATTTCCGATCCTTCTTGGCTTTCTCGGCGCGCTTCGCCAAGCGCGGTATCAAACCCATTGGAATCGAATTCGATCGCGGCCTCTTCGCAAAGCTCTTGCGTGACCTCCTTCGGGAAGCCATAGGTGTGATACAAGTTGAACGCATAAGCCCCGTCAAGGCGACCACCGCGCCCAATGCGGTCGAGTTCATTCGTCAACCGCGTAATTCCCGCATCCAACGTGCGCCGGAACAAGGTCTCCTCG